>NZ_VCKZ01000001.1 GCF_005889745.1 Actinomadura geliboluensis | reverse complement strand
TTTCGTCCGGCCGACTTCGGCCGCCCGTTCCCGCACTTGGCGTTCGGTCCGTTCGAGGTCCTTCGCGCTAGGGCCGGGGTCGGCGGACGGACGCGCTGACGCGGCCGGCACCAGCAGGCTCATGCCCGTCCCAAGGCCGGGTTGTGCGCGAAGCTCGCCGAGCTGCTGGACACCTGGGATCTGGTCAGTGCCGGTCCCCGGTTCATCACCGGCGGCGCCGTCGAGCAGGCGCTGCACGCCGCGTTGCTGAGCACGCTGGTGTACCGGTTCGGTCCACTCGGCCCGGAGGCGAGGTCGCCGCACCGCCTCCTGGTCAACGGCCAGTGCATGGCCTTCCGCAAGGCGCCGATGGTGAGGGCGGACGCGTTCGCCCGCGTCCGCCGCCACCTCACCGACGATGCCGCGCTGGGCCGGTCGCTCGCACGGGACGGCTGGAGCGTCGCGTTCGTCGACGCGGGTGCGCTCCTGGAGGTCGACATGCACGGCTCCGCCCCCGGCGTGTGGCGCGAGTGGGGACGCTCGATCGCGTTGCGGGACGTCACCGCACCCGTCCGCCTCGCCGGTGACCTGGCGGTGGTGTGGCTGACGGCGGCGCTGCCGGTCCTGCGGCTGGCCGGGGGACGCCCGACACGGCTCGACCTGGCTCTGCTCGGGCAGCGGCTCCTGCTGACCGCCGCCCTTCGCGGCAGCTACCGGGAACCGGGTATCGGCCTGGCGCTCTCACCGCTGCTGGACCCGGTCGCCGCGCTGCGGCTGGCGCTGTCCGCGGTGCGCCCCCGGCGCGCCTGGCGCGGGCGGACCTATGGCCGCGACGCGGTCAGTCCCGCCGGGCTCGCCGCTCGCCCCGGCGACCCGGGCCCCGCCGGGCCGCGCGGCCTGCGAGCGCGGCCTGGCCGAAGCGCAGTCCGATGAGGGACATCAGCGCCCCGGTGCCGGCCACCTGCTTCGCCGGAGCGAACAGCAGCTGCAGCGCGGGGAGCGAGAACACCGCGACGCGGGCGCCGAGGGCGAACGAGCGCCCGCCGACGCCCGTGGCGGCGAGCAGCCCGAGACCGAGCCCGAAGGCGGGCGGGCAGATGACCGCGAAACCGCCGGCGAAGGTCAGGACGCAGCGCCCGCCCTTCCGCCCGGCGAACAGCGGCCAGGCGTGGCCCGCCATCGCGGCGCCCACCGCCGCGTACACCGGCAGGACCCCGGGCCCGGTGACCGTCCCGAGGCGGCCTGCCCGGCCTCCGCCGGCCGCGCGCCCCAGCAGGCCGGCCGCCGTGCCCTTCAGCAGGTCGCCGGCGAACACGGGCGCGGCCGACCGCCCGCCCACACGTTGCATGACGTTCCAGAAGCCGGGGTTGCGGTCGCCGACCGAGCGCGGGTCGAACCCGTGCGCGCGCCCGACGAGGACCGCGACCGGCACCGAGCCGAGCAGGTAGCCGCCGATGACGGGCACGAGCAGAGATCTCAGAGTGGGGGGCGTCCCGTGCGGGGACGCCTCGGGAAGCGGTGTCATCGCCTCGTTTCACCTCATCAGGTACGCGGGTGTGGACGCCATGAGGCACATCGCGTTCGACCGGCCGGAACTGCGCGCCGCGCGCGGCCTGCGGTTCTGGCGGTTGCTGGGCACCGGCCGAGGCCGGTCCATGAGTCTGGGGGCCGATCTGCGCCGCTGGGCCCTGTTCGCCGTCTGGGACGGCGCGCCGGCACTGGACGGATTCCTGGAGCGCTCGGCGATCGCCGCGCGCTGGCGCGCGGAGGCCGAGGAGTCGTGGCACGTGCGCTTGGCGCCCCTGGCCTCGCGCGGCCGCTGGGGCGGCCGCGACCCGTTCGGGGCGCCGGCGGTCCGACCGCGGGGCGCCGCCCCGCGCGGGCCCGGTCCGGTCGCCGTCCTGACCAGGGCCTCGATCCGTCCGGCCCGGCTGGTGGCGTTCTACCGGTCGATCGCCGCTGTGGACCGGGCGCTGCGGCGCGCGGACGGCTGCTTCGCCTCGATCGGGGTGGGGGAGTGGCCGCTGGCGCGTCAGGCGACGTTCTCGCTGTGGGAGGACGAGGCGGCCGTCGCCCGCTTCGCCTACGGGGAAGGCGCGCACCGTCACGTCATCGCGCGAGTCCGCGACGGGGACTGGTACGGCGAAGAACTGTTCGCACGATTCGCGCCCTATGGAAGCCACGGCACCTGGGACGGACGCGACCCGCTGCGCGACCGGGGCCGCGGTTGAGCCCGTCGTCCGGCTGCGCTCCCGTGCGGGACGTCCTGGGCGCGGCTCTCTCACCGGCAGCCCTCCAGTATCCGCGCGGCGGCCAGCCTCCCGGAGATCAGGGCAGGTGGGATGCCCACCCCCGGAGCGGTGTACATCCCGGCGAAATGCAGGCCGGGAACGCGGCGGCTACGGCCCGAGGGCCGGAGCCACGCCGTCTGCCGGAAGCGGTGGTCCAGGGCGAAGGGAGTGCCGGCCGAGTGGCCGAGGCGTGCCCAGGCCGGTGGATCGAAGGTGACCCTCGGTGCCGCGGACAGGTCACCGTAGCCCAGATCGGCGAGGCGGCTCAGCATCCGCCGCTCCAGCCTCGGCGTGAGATGCTCCCAATCCGCTCCGGAGGCCAGGTTGGGAGCGGGCTCCAGCACGCTCAGCGTCGCATGCCCGTCAGGTGCTGCGGAGGCGTCGCCGCTGGGGCAGGTGACCAGCAGGCTCGGGTCGGCCTGCGGACGTCCGGACGCCAGCGCGGCGAACGTCGCCTCCCACTCCCGGCCGAAATGCAGCGTGTGGTGGGCCCGACCCGGCGGCCGGTGGTCGAGACCGAAGTGCATGACCAGGCAGGACGGTGAGTAGCGCGGCCGCCGCAGCCGCCAGTCGCCCGCCGCCTCCGGGAGCAGGCCGGTATGGGCGCGCACCAGATCGCAGGCGATCACGGCGTGGCCGGTGGTGATGTGCTCCCCGGTGTCGAGGCGGACCGCCGACACCCCGGACGGACCGGTCTCGACGCGCTCCGCGCGTACACCGAACCTGAGCTGGGCGCCGGCCTTCCCTGCCGCACAGGCCAGGGCTTCCGGGATGGCGCGCATACCGCCTTCGACCGGGAAGTAGACGCCGCCGACGGTGTCCATATGGGAAACGGCGGAGTAGATGGCCAGTGCCTTGTCCGGGGCCAACCCGACGTACAGCGCCTGGAAGGTGTGCGCCCTGACGAGCCGCTCGTCGGTCAACTGCGCGGACACGAACCTGTCCATGCGGCGGAATCCCCCCGCCGCCGCCAGCTTCAGCAGCGCGGCGGGACGGGCCATGGCGCGCAGCCGGGTCATGTCCGCGTCGATGAACGACGACCACTCCGCGTCGAACATCGCGCCGAGCCGCCGCCGGAACCGCACGTATCGAGCGGCCTCCTGCGGTCCGCACAGGGCCCGTACGTTGTCGGCCATCTCCTGCTCACCGGCCACTACGTCCAGGTGCGAGCCGTCGTGGAAGGTCATCCGGTAGAACGGGTCCAGACGGCGGAGCGGCAGCGAGTCCTCGATGTCCTCACCGGCGGCGCCGAGCGTGTCGGCGAGGACGTCCGGCATGGTCAGCACAGAAGGGCCGGTGTCGAACCGGTAGGGCCCGAGGCTCGCCGAGCCGCAGCAGCCGCCGGGCGCGTCCCGGGCCTCGACCACCACCACCTCACGTCCCCGGGCCGCCAGATGGATCGCCGCGGACAGGCCGGACAGTCCCGCGCCCACCACGACGACCGGGCCGGTCACCGCCATCAACGCGACCGCGGCGAGCCGCCGCGCTCTGGCCGAGCGGCGCTCGAGAACGGTTCGCGGCGCACAGTCTCCTCCATTGCCGTCCGTAGGTTCCGTCGACCTCGACGATCCCCACCCGTCCGGCCCAGGGCTGATCGCGTAGCCGCCGCGCCGAACGGGCCATGCATCGCACCCAGTGACCGGTGTCCCCGATACAACCGCCGGCCCCCATCACCAGGCACAGATCCCACGGTCTGTGGCCTGCGCCGTTCCGGAATGGCCATAGCCTCGCCCGTCGGTCGGACGGTGCCTACCCGGGCTCCGGCGCGCACAAGCGCACGGTGACCGGATTTTGACGTGGCCTGGGGCGCCGCATCGCCGCGATCGGGACTGCCCGGCAAGATGGCGGGTACCGCCAGCCGATGAACAGGAAGCGCGACGACGATCCCGACGTCGGTGACGAGGTCACGTGGCGCAGCCACGGCTCGACGGCGGAGGGACGGGTGTGCGAACCCCGCGGCAGGCTACACGCGACATGTCCCTAGAGGGGGTCGCTGGTCCAGCTCCAGACGCCTCCCTCGTGTCGTGCGCGCACGAGTTGTGCGCCGCTGGAGTCGGCGAGCTCGGCGACGGTCTGGATCAGCCGGCGGTGGAAGTCGTCGGGCGGGCGGGCGCCGGATGAGCCTTCCAGCAGGGTCACACTGACCTTGGCGTCGTCGCGCAGTTGCGCGGTCAGCCTTCCGGTCCCGTCCAGCCGGAGCATCACGATCGCATCGGCGCGGACCAGGTCATGGCCCCCGCCAGCCTCGATCCAGACCTGGTGCATCGTCCCGCTCACCGGCCCCATCTCCTCGGCTCCAGGCTGTCCGTCAGGCCCTACCACCCAACATAAAGGGCCCGGCATCACCTCGTCACAGCACGGCTGGAGCGGGACGGGCGGTTGAGCCTGCGCGCGATGGTGTTCACCCGCGACGGGTCTGAACTCGTGCCGCCCACTGCGGAAGCGATCGATCCGGCCGCGTGGGCGGGCGCGTTCGGTGAGCTGTTCGCGCTGGTGGCGCCGTTCTTTGGACGGCACGCGAAATGGGACGTCGATGCGGTGCGTGACGCGCTGCGGGCCCAGGTCGCCGAGCGGCTCGGTGACGCCGGCGGGGTGCTCGCGATCGACGACACCCGGTTCGAGAAGAAGGGCCGCCGCTCGGCGGGGGTGCAGCGATCTCGGCATCCGCGACCAGTGAGCACATCAACGCCGGCCCCGAGCGCCCCTGCGGCCGGGGAAGCCGCAGCCTGCTGCGTTTTCCCTGGTGAGGGGTGGTGCCTCGCGCGGAAAAGCTATGACCACCTTCTGGAATGCTTAGAGTTACCGGTCGCATGCGAAGCGTGGTGGCCGGGCATGGCGATCGCTGGCTGAGACGTGACGATGCGGAGGGTTGCGGGTCTATGCCGGTGGCGGAGCTGCGCGAGGGTTCTACGTATGCCGTGGGCCTGTACGGCGGACGGCGCGAAGAACGGCGCCGAACCTGCGGGAACCAACGGGGGCCGCGTGCATCGAAGGCGGTACATCCACAGGTACCCCAGGTGAAGGACGGCGCCGAGCACCGCGAAACAGATCTGCACGCTCGCGCCGCACGAGTTCCATCCCGAGTGACGCGCGGGAGTGTCCTGCGCGCAGCCCTGTACGAAGCATCTAGGCGGACGACCATAGGAATTCCGTGACCCAGACATTGGCCCGGTCATCGACGACGATGACCATGGGAAGTCTCCAGACGTGGCTGAAGCGGCTCAGTACGCCGGACGGGCTGGAGATCCCCGCGGGGCTTCCCTGCGACCTGGGGGAGGTTCGGGTCGCCATAGATCTGAGCCCCCTCAAGGAGTGGGCAACCGAGCTTGCCAGGACGACAAAGCTCGTCGAGATATCGGTGAGCACCAAGAAATTGGCGGATCTGTCGCTGAGTGGCACGGTCGCCGGCACGGAATTGAAGGTGACCGTCCGGTTCGTCGCCGCGAGCGATGAACCCAAGGCCGGCGACCCGGTCGCCGGGGTCGTGGTGAGCCTGTCGCTGGCCGGGACGGAGAAGTTCGCGTTCCTGGCGGACGTCCTGAAGACGGTGACCCTCGACCTCGAGACGCGGATGATGGACGGCGGGACGCGGCGCCGCTTGTCCGTTTCCGCGGAGTTCCAGGTCTCCAGCGAGAGGACGCTGACGGCCACCGCCGAGCTGGACTCCAAGGCCACCGCCAAGTCGGATTCCAAAGCCACTGGCAAGACGGATTCCAAGGCGACTTCCAAGGGGGACTCCAAGGCCAGCGCCGAGCTGGACTCCAAGGCCACCGCCAAGAGCTTCGAGTTCACCGTGGCGTCGTCCGCCCCGATCTCGGTGGCCGAGGCGCTGTACGCGCTCGGATTCACTGAGGCGCGGTCGCTGACGTTCCTTCCGTCGTTCACCGGCATCGTCCTGCGCTACGACGTTCCGGAGGCGGGCAAGCACCGCATCGTCGTCTATCCGGCCGGGACGAAGAAAGGGACGGTGGCGTGGGCCGCGGCAGTGCTGCCCAAGGAGGGCGAGGAGAAGAGCCGGCCCGTCGTGGCCTCGGCGATGGTGCCGTTCGGCTCCAAGACGCGGCTTTCCGAGCTGGATCTGCTGCGCGGGCAGATCCCCGCCGACAGCGATCTCCAGATCGGCCTCCAGGCCGTTTACGCCTCCCAGGACCTGAGGGTGGACCGGATCAAGGCGCTCAACGGCGCCTTGGGCAAGGCGGCGGCGCCGCTGCCGGACACCGGAGACCTGGCGGCGGGCAGCACTCTGGTCGCGTGGGTGACGATCGGGGACAAGACCCACAAGATGCCGGTGCGCGAACCCGCTTCCAAGCAGTCGCGGCAAACCGGTGACGGGAAGCAGACCGGTGACGGGAAGCGGGACGAGCCCGGCGATGACGCGCAGGCGGTGCAGAAGGTCGAGCGGGCACTGGGGACGCTGCATCTGCGGCAGGTCAAGGTCCGGCTGGTGCCCGCGGTCGAGGGGCGGGCGGCGAGGCTCGTCGTGGGCCTGGACGCGGGGTTCGTGGCGGCCGGCTTCGAGCTGCAGGCGACCGGCCTCGGCATGGAGATCGAGCTGACCGAGGACCCCGTCGTCCGGGTGGTGCTGCGCGGCCTCGGCGTGGCGTACGCGCGGGATCCGCTGCAGGTGCTGGGGATGCTCGCGTCCCGTCCTCCTGACGCCGAGTACGAGTTCGCCTACGACGGGCTGATCATGGTCAAGGCCGCCAAATGGGGGCTCATGGCCGTGGGGTCCTACGCCCGCGTCAAGAAGACGAAGCAGCACCCCGCCTACACCTCGCTGTTCGTCTTCGGCGCGTTGGAGGGAAAGATCGGTGGGCCGCCGCCCGTCGTGTTCACCGGGCTGGCGTTGGGCTTCGGTTACAACAGCCGGCTCACTCTGCCCGAGGCCGACGAGGTGGCCCAGTTCCCGTTCGTGCGGGCCTTGGGCGACCTGGGGCAGCTGACGGGGGCCGAACCCGACCAGCCGATCAGCCCCACCGAGGTGCTGGAGAAGGTCACCGGCGGCGCCGACGCCGTGGTGTCACCGGCCGCCGGCGTCCTGTGGCTGGCGGCGGGTGTGAGCGCCTCGGTCGCCGAGACGGTGGACCTGACGGGGCTGCTGATCGTCCAGTTCGGCGACCGGGACTTCCTGGTGGCACTGCTCGGGACGATGTCGGCCGACTTCCCCACGGGCTCGACCGAGGCTGAGAAGACGCCCCGCATCGCCCACATCGAGCTGGGGTTCCGGGCCCTGTACGAGCACGCGAAGCGGCAGTTCTCGCTGACGGCGGCGCTGGGCGCCAACTCCTGGATCTTCCACGAGGACTGCAAGCTGACCGGCGGCGCGGCCCTGTGCGTGTGGTTCCCCGGCAGCGTGCATGAGGGCGACTTCGTGGCCACGGTCGGCGGCTACCATCCCGCCTTCGGCAAGCCCGACCACTATCCGGCGGTGCCGCGGGTGGGGCTGAGCTGGTCGCCGAGTTCCGCGGTCGCCGTCAAGGGCGAACTGTACGTCGCCGTCACTCCCGAGGCGGGCATGGTCGGCGGCCGGCTGGAGATCAGCTACGACGCCGGGGGCCTGCGCGCCTGGCTGGTGGCCCATTTCAACGTCATCGTGTGGTGGGCGCCCCTGTACTTCCGCGCCGACATCGGCGTCACCGTCGGCGCGTCCTACACCCTGGACTGCTGGTTGTTCAGCGTGACGGTCCGGGTGGAGATCAAGGCCACGCTGCAGGTGTGGGGGCCGCCCGCCGGCGGGCGCGCGCACCTGAAGGCGGGCCCGTTCTCGGTGAGCATCGGCTTCGGCGCCGACGCGGACCCGCGCTCGCGGCGGCTGGCGTGGAAGGAGTTCCAGAGCAGGCAGCTGCCCGAGGCGCCGTTGACCCTGTCGGTGCTGGACGGCCTGCTCACCGATCCGGTCATGATGAAGAAGGCGGTGCCGGGGAGCTGGATCGTCTCCACGGACGGGTTCGCGTTCACGACCCGCACCGCGATCCCCGCCACGGAGGTCGGCTACAACTCCGAGCGGCAGACACTCGAGGACGAGCCGGAGGTCGGCGGCGTCAAGCGCCGCCGCAAGACGCAGCTCGACGTGCGGCCCATGCGCTACACGGGGGAGCCGTCGAAGCGCTCCGTCCACAACGTGTCGGTCGTGAAGAACACGCACGGCGGATACCGGGACGACGGCGAGGCGTACACAGGTGCTGACGACTGGATCGTCGTCCCCCAGTACTCGGCCGTGCCCAACGCGCTGTGGGGCAAGGTACTGGACGCGCCGCCGCGCCCCGAGGACGTTGCGACGCGCCCCACCGAGGTTTACGCGACCGGTCTCGAAGTGCGGATTCCGGCCCCGCAACTGGTCGGCCGCAAGGTCGACACGTCCATCGAGGCGATCCGGGAGCGGCCGTGGACGGGACAGGTCAATCCGCTCCGGCACGCCACGTCCGAGTGCACTGCGCCGGGCGGCCCGGGAGTCCCCCGCGAGACCGCGTTCGAGGAGATGGGCAAGGTGCTCACCGGACTGGGACTGCTGGAGGTCCAGCGATGACCACGCGTCCTCTGACGTTCGCCGACAACCTGGCGCCCTCCATCGGCCGGGGCGCCTACACCATCACCGTCGCCCAGACGCTGCCGGACGACCTGCCGCTCGACGGCGAGCCGCCGCCGGTGCCCGTCACCCAGCGGATCGAGGTGGCGGGCCTGCGCCTGCACCTGGGGGAGCAGGAGGTCCACGGCGCCTACCCGCCGACCGGCTCCGGCGGCCCGCTGGACACCGTCCTGCCGCACATCGCCTTCGAACGGCGCGTACTGCCCTGGGAGAACCGGCTGGACTGGAAGGCCGGCGAGGAGGAGGACCGGAAGCGCCCCTGGCTGGCGCTCCTGCTGTTCACCCGCGGCGAGATCGTCGACGACCCGGAGGCGGCCGGCTTGACCACCGCGGGCACGGCGGGGGAACTGCTGGTCGACGCCGCGGACGTGACCGTGCCGGAGTTCTCCCCGCGACTCACCGAGGACGAGCGGGCCCAACCGGTCCGCACCATCCGCGTCACCAGGGAGACCTTCCGCGCGGTCGCCCCGCGCGCGACCGAGGTCGCGCACCTGGCCCACGTCCGCGGCACCCTGCCGGGCGAGACGGGGGACGACGCGACCAGGCGGGCGGCCGAGTACTCGTTCATCACGGCCAACCGCCTCCCGTCCAGGACGGGAGGCCCCTACGTCGCGCACCTGGTCTCGCTCGAAGGGCACACCGGACGGTTCGCCGACCCGAGCACGCTCACCCGAGACATCCGGCTCCTGTCGCTGTACTCGTGGACCTTCACGTCCGGGCCGGGCGGGCATGCGAGCTTCTCGGGACTGCGCGAGCAACTGCTCGCGTCGGCGATGCCGACCGGCGCGACGGACAACTCGCGGCGGCTCCTGCTGCGCCTGCCGCAACCGGAGACGACTCGCACCGGCGAATACACCGAGCACACCCGGTACAGGCTTGCCAACGGCTTCGTCCCGGTCGCCCACGACAGCGGGAAGCCGGGGGATTTCGCCTGGTACCGGGGGCCTCTGGTGCCCTACGAGGTGACCGGTCCGTCCCCCGCCGACACCGAGTACGGCGTCGACGACCTCGGCTACCCGGCCGCGCACGCCCTGGGCCGCGGACTCGTCCTGGCCGACCAGGACGTCGCCGCGGCGCTGGCCGCCTACCTCGACCGCGCGCACGCCCGCCTCGCGGAGGCGTGCCGCATCATCGCGCCCCAGATCCCCGCGGCGGCGGCAGAGGGGGCCGACGGGGACGGTGCGGACCTGCGGGAGGCGGTCGTCTCGCTGTTCGGGCAGGCCGGCGACGCCTGGCGCGCGGCGTTCCGGAGCGTGGTCGTGGACGGTGAGCCGGCGCAGTACCACGCCGCCGTCCTGGCCGCGGACGCCTCGGGCGCGGGCGGCCCGGCCGGTGCCGGCGCGGCCCGCGACGAGCCCGGACCCGGCGCGGGAACCGAAGCCGACCTGGTCGCGGTGCTCCGCGAGGGCGACCTCGGCTCGGCCGCCGCACCGCCCATGACCGGGTTGATGAGCGCGTTCCTGGCCGCTGACGACTCGGTCCTGGGCGACCTCGCCGCGCAGGTCACGGCCCCGGCCCCGGCGCCCGCGGCGGCCGGTGAGCCGGACGGCGGCGACGCCGGGGCCGCCGGGAGCACCGACCCCGACGAATCGACGATCGTCCAGTGGCTGGACCGGCTGCGCCGCCTGGAGCAGGTACCGTTCGACCACCTCGTGCCGCACGCGGAGATGCTGCCGGCAGAGAGCGTCCGCGTCTTCCAGGTCGACTCCGCATGGGTGGACCACCTGCTCAACGGCGTTTTCGCCGCGGCTAAGCGCTCGCGCCTCGACTGCGAGGCGCTGGAGAAGCTGCGCGACACCTACCTGCAGCGGACCTGCGGACTTCCCCGGTCCGGGATTCTGATCCGCTCGCAACTGGTCTCCGCGTACCCGGAGATGCGGGTGAGCGTCTCCGCCGAGCAGGCCGACGGCTCCGCTCCGGCGGCCGGGGAGGTGCTGCGGTGCGACCGGATCGCCCCCGACGTCCTGCTGTGCCTGTTCGACGGCCTGCCCGCCAGGATCGTCCTGCATGAGCCGATGCAGGGCCTGCACATCGGCTTCCAGAGGCGCAAGGGCGCGGGCGTCGAAGGCGACTGGGTCAGCCTGCGCACCCTGGTTGACATCGACGACCTCAAGGCGGGCCAGGCGTTGGCGCCCCCGGTGTGGGTCAGGGTCCCCTACCGGTCGGCCGACGGTGCGGGAGCCACCGTCATCGACTTCAACGACGGCGAATCGGCCCTGGCGACGGCCATCGCCGGGGCACTCGACGGCAGGTTCAAGCCGGACGGCACCACGAGGCTCAGCCCGGCCCAGCTCGCCCTGCAGATGATCCAGTCACCTGAAACCGCGGCCATGACCGTCTCTCCCGGTTGACCACCGTCTTCCCCAGCCGACCGACGTCCCGCCTCCCATCGCCCGCCGGCCCGGAGACCGTCCGGGACGTGCCTGTCAAGGAGCGCCCTGTGAGCAGCCCAGAAGCCGTCATCGTGCCCGTCCGCGTCACGGCGCTGATGGTCAACGACGCCGTCCGCAATCAGGACTGGCGCCGCTGGCGCCCCGACTTCACCAGACGGAGCGACCTCGGTCCGGAACCGGATCCGCTGAACCAGCCGGTGAGCCGTCCCGACACGGGTGTGCTGGTGCACTGGGAGCTGCCGGCCGCCTTGCGCGCCGGCGCCCTGCAGCCCGACGGGACGACGGCCTACGCGGCGGTCCCCACCCGATGGCTCGTGGTGCGCTACGGCGGCAGGACCGGCACCGATGAGCGTTCCGCCGCCGGATGGCTCGTCCACAGTGATCATCTGAGCGACACCGAAGCCGCCGACAACTCGCCCTATGCCGTCCCGGCGTCCGCCACCGACCCAACACCGGTTCCCAAGCGCGTCGGCCGCGTCCGGCCGTTGGACGGGGATCTGTCCGAGCCCGCCGAGCCCGCCGGCGTCCTGTCCGGCCCGCTCACGGCGATCGGCCCCGGCCTGCCGACCTTCGCGACCTACCAGCCCTACAACATGGGCGTCTTCTCTATGCACGACCCCCTCACCGGACTCACCGGCGACCCGCTGGATCTCAGCTACCTGGTCATGGGCTGGTACGGCACTGACGCGCACGATCCGCTCGCCGGCGTCACCGCCGGCCCGCCATCTGAGTTCCAGGAGAAGATCACCGAACGGATCGAGCGCCTCGGCTGGGATTGCCCCGTCCCGGCGACGCCGGTCCGCACCGTCTGCGCCGGCGCCGCCGTCGGCGTCCGCTGGGAGAAGACCGGCGTGCCGGAGCCGGACCACGACGAGGCGCCCGTCACCGAGGACGACCCGAAGAAGCGTCCCGTCACCTACGGCGTCGCCGAATCCTCGGCGGACGGGATCAGCGCGCTCGCCCTCGCCCATGACACCGGCTTCTGGAAGGACCCGGGCCGGCTCCGGCGGCTGCAGGCCCTCCAGTACGGGCTGCTGCACCAGCTCGACACCCGGGACGGCATGGCGGCCGTCCAGCAGCGCACGCGGGAGGCCCGATTCGAGCCGGTCGCGGGCGGCTTCACCTGGGACATCACCACCCCGCCGGCGGTTCAGGGCGAGGACTCGCAGCCGGTCCGGCCGCTGCCGGAGCCGGAGCGGGAATGGCTGGCGGACACCAACGAGGCCCAGCGGGCCTACGACGCCGCCGCCCGGCGGCTCGCCCGCCGCCAGGAACGGCTCTCCGAGCTGTGGTGGTACGTCCAGCGGCTCAACGCGATCATCCCGTCTCTCAAAACGGCCAGACAGCGGGTGGTCAAGGGCCGGCTGGAAAAGCTGAAGCGGAAGGTCGAAGCGGACCTGGCCGCCTTCGCCGGCAAGGTCACGGCCGAGCGCACCGCGCTGGCGCAGGCTCCGGCGCTGCTGAAGGCCGTGACGCCCGAAGACCTGGACACCGCGATCGACGCCGAGGTCAAGCGGCTCACCGGGCTGTGGAAGCGCGCCCCTGTGGGGCGGCCGATACGGACGCCTCGGCCGGTGTTCCACAACGCTCGCGAGCCGGTCGTCCTCATCAAGGGCGCCAAGGCGACCCGGCTGCTCGACGACCCCGCGGTCATCCCGTGCCGGTTGTCGGGGGAGACAGTGACCAAGGCCGGTGAGAACGCCGCCGTCACCGCCTTGCTGCCTCCCGGCTGGGCGGCGGTGGCGGACATGATCCCCGCCAATGTCCCCGCGGAACTGCCCGGGAACCTGCTGACCGAATTCGCCGCGCTGGACCGCTACCGGGCCCCGGCCACCGCCACCTTCGCCGACCAGGCAGCACCCGTCGCCTGGTCCGCCCCCGACCGGCGGGTCCATGCCGTCCGCCGCGCGACCGCGTTGTGGAAGCAGCCGTGGACTCCACTGCTGCTGGTGTGGGAGGCGGAGTACTTCGCCGTCCCCTACCACCACTATCAGGACGCCGGGAGGTCCGACCCCCGCAAGAACTGGGAGTTCGGAGACGACTTCTACCAGTGGCGCGGCGAAGGCGACGCGGCGGAGGACAAGGCCGTCCCGCGCAGCGTCTCGGGTTCCATCCTGCTGTCGGCGCATGCCGTGGACAACATCGCCGAACGCCTCCAGAACGTCGATTCCGAAGCTCCCGGGCAGAGCGAGGAGTTCCTCCACGCGGTCGGCGACCTCGCCAGGCACCTCGCCGACGCCGGCGGCGGCACCGACCTGATCTCGCAAGCCCTGGACGGCTTCACCGAGAAGCTCACCGGCCGCGAATCCCGGGTCCGCCCCCGCCCGGATGCGGCCGTCGCCGACATCCTCGACGGGCACCACACCTTCGCGCCGAGGGCCCTGTCCGCCGTCACCCGGGAACCGGCGAACCCCGCTCCGGACGAGAACTGGCTCGCCGCCCCCGGCTACGAGCCCTACCGCGCCGGCCAGTTCCGGTTCAACCGCCTGTTCCTGGTCGACCGCTTCGGCCGCGGATACGAGGTCGTCCAGACGGCCGACCGGCCGGACCAGCGTCCGGCGCCCGCCCGGGCCGCGACGGTCGTCCCCGATGCCAAGGACCCCCGCAAGCCGGGCGACGCCGACGCGCTCGTCCACGTCGGGCGGCAGCGATCCTGGGCGCCGCACCTGTTCCAGCTCCGGCCGCGGCTCCCGCAGCCCGCCCGGCTCGGCTTCGACTTCGTGTCCCGGCTGGACGACGCGCAGGTCGCGTTCAGCGCCGACGCGGGCGACCAGATCAGCGCCTGGATCGTTCCCAGCTACTTCGACGGGGCACTGCTGTGCATGGCGGCCGACGGCCGCCTACTGGGGGAGCTGCGTCCCGACCAGGACGCACTGGTCTTCGAGCGGTATCACGCGGACGCCCCCACCCTCGGGCGGGACAGCGCCGAACACCCCCACCTCGCTCGCTTTCTCAACGGTCTCGACTCCAGGGACGACCGGGTCAGGTCCCTGGAGGACCTGATCGCCGCGGTCGAGGCCGCACGGCTGGCCATCGTCCCGGACCGCCCGTCGGCGTCGCATCCCACGCTGCGGATGCTCGGCCACCCGCTCGCGCTGATGCGCGCCCGGCTCGAACTGGAGGGGGACGCCGAACCGATCGTCCCGATCCTGCCCAGCCGGCTCGCGGCCGACCCGCCCACCGCCGACTACCAGGAGTACGCCTGGCCGGTCCTGCTCGGCTCGAACTCCTCGTTCGAGGACGGTCTCATCGGCTACTTCGACCAGGACGACTACACCAGGCTCTACGCCGTGGCCCCTCCGCACAACCCGCCGGAGGGCTATGTGGCCGGACGGCACAAGGGGG
Source organism: Actinomadura geliboluensis (assembly GCF_005889745.1). Taxonomy (GTDB): domain Bacteria; phylum Actinomycetota; class Actinomycetes; order Streptosporangiales; family Streptosporangiaceae; genus Spirillospora; species Spirillospora geliboluensis. The sequence goes on along the minus strand of NZ_VCKZ01000001.1, from coordinate 88,349 downwards.
CCGGCCTGGCCCTGAGGCTGGGCGACTCACGCCTGGTCACACTGCTCGCCGATCCATGGGCCGGTGTCCAGGCGAACACCCATATTCTGCCGACCGGCTACCTGCGGCCCGACGTCGACTACATCTCCCATGCGCTCGCGCGCATGGACGCCGTCTTCCACGTCGGCCCGGTCCTGGGGCGCCTCCAGGGCGTCACCGTCGAGCGCGGCGACGGCACCGAGACGGTCACGCAGGCATTCAGCCTTCCACTGCCGGTCGTGGAGAGCGGCGAATGGACGTGGAGGCGACCCGACGGGACCACGATCGCTGTGACCGCCACCGACACCACCGCCCGCATCACACCCGAATCCCGCACGCACCTGCGCACCGGGCTGCTGCATCTCGCCAACGGCATGACCCGACGCCACGACTCGCCCACTCGCCCGTAACCGAGCACTCACAGGAGCCCGGCATGACCAGTACCATCGCACCGCCCAGCATCGAGACCGAAGAGCGCAACTTCCCGTTCCGCTCCAGTATCAGCACCCATCCCGCGCCGATGACGGTCTCCGAGAGCTCCAACGCGCCGACGAAGGCGTCCTTGGACCTCCTGATCTCCAACGACGGCTTCTCCCGCATCGAGTTCGAATCCCTGACGATCACGTTCGCCGTCGCCGGCAACGACTGGGGAGAGGACGCCCCAAGCATCCTCACCCCCGTCTGGGACAAGGTCAGCCGGCCGAAGCTCGAACTGCCCCCCCGGCTGGACCGAGGTCACCGGCGACCAGGAACCCGGCCAGTTCACCTTCAAGCCCGCCAACAAGGAGGCCGGGCCGAATGACGCGCTGCGCCTGCACTTGGACGACATCCACGTCAGCGCCATCGAGGGCATCACCGACGTCGTCGTCTCCATCGAGGCCCCCGATGGCCGGCCAGGATTCAAAGACGCCACTCATTCGATCGGAAAGTTTCCCACCGGCTTCGAGCTGAAGAACTTCCGCGCCGATGACCCGATCGTGGAGAACGGTCGTTCTACTAAACTCAACTGGACGGTCAACGGCGACCACAATGTGAGGTACCAGTTCTTCGTCAACGGTGTGGAGAAGAAACTCGGAGGCGGTCGGATCGAACCGCCTTTCCACACCGGCCCCTTGCACACCACGACGGTCTACGAGATCGTCGCCGAACACCAGGTCGGCAACGACTGGCTCCCCTACTCCGACTCGACCGTCGTCCAAGTCCACGGCGGGGATATCACCGCGGCCAACGCGCTCATCGCCGGGCTGCGGCCCGCGCTCCTCAAAACTCTGATCTCCTTTGAGAGCCAAGAGGTGATCGGCGGAGGTGGCGAAGAGGCCAAGTATGAATGCCAGGGCCCCGGCGACGGTCTCGTCGTGGGTGAGTTGTCGATCTCCGAGGGGCAGGAGAGGGCGCAAGCAGACCTCGAAGTGCAGCTGACCTGCAAGGGGTTCGCCCCCGTCGCGGCAAGGGTGTCCGCCGGCACCGGCGGCGGATACACCAGGCAGCACATCATCATGCCGATTCCCGGGGGGGAAGTCTGCGAGGTGCGGATCAAGGCTGAGAACAGCAGCAGCACCACAGGCCGGGTCAAGCTCTACTGGGTCAGCCTTTCCGGGGACAATCGTGCTCCGAGTTGCGAGCCGTTCGCAGCAAACCCGACAGGAGCCTAGCAGGGGCGCGATCGCCGAGCCTTCTGACGCGTTGGGCTGAGCCGGCTAGGAGTTCGGACAGGACTGGAAGCGTCGATCCCGGAGCCATTTCCGCCCGCAGGGCGAAGAGTCGGGTCAGCCGGGGGGCCCGAGGGAGGTGAAGCCTCCGACGATGGCACCGAAGCCCACATGGGCGAGGACGGTGACCAGGGGCGTGCTCGGGCCGTAGTTGAACATGAGGAAGCCCGGAGGTTCCAGCAGGGCGACCTTGGGAGCGCTGGTCAGCGGGCTGCCCATCCGCGGGTGGACCAGCGGCAGCAGGATGTTCACCAGCGCCGTGCCGGCGAACGTGCCGTGCACCAGACCGAAGAGCGCCCCGAGCCACCAGCCGGCGTGGCCGATGGCGAGGAAGACGGCGTAGTAGACGAACGCGAACACCTCGCCGTTGGCGAAGTGCATGAGGTACCCGATCGCCTTGGCGCGGGCCCGGTTCGCGGTCACGGCGGTGCCGAGCAGGAACGGCAGGTCCATCCGGGTCAGCTTGAACTCGCCGGCGGCCCGCAGCGCGGTGGTCAGTACCAGCGTCCCGGCGAAGCCGCCCGCGGCGGTCCCCCAGGCGTTCACGCTCCCCCCTCCCCGGCGGCCGAGCCGATGGCGCACGCGGCATTGATCAACGCCAGGTGGCTCAGTCCCTGGGGCAGGTTGCCCAGGAAGGCGCCGGTTTCCGGGTCGATCTCCTCGGCGTACAGGCCGACATCGTTGGCCAGCCCGACCAGGTCGTCCATCAACGCGACGGCCTGGTCGAGGCGCCCGGTCCGGGCGAGGCACTCGGCCAACCAGAAGGAGCACGCCAGGAACGCGCCTTCGGTGCCAGCCAGCCCGTCCTCGCCGGAGTACCGGTCGACGAACGGGCCGTGCCGCAACTCCCGTTGCACGGCGTCCACCGTGGCGCGCATGCGGGGATCACCGGGCCGCGCGTAGCCCTGGAGGAGGCCGAGCAGGACGGCGGCGTCCAGCTCCGAACCTTCGGCGGAACGCGTGTAGCAGCCGCGGTCGGGAGAGAAGCAGCGCGTCTCGACGAAGTCGCGTATCTGGGCGCGGCCGCGCCGCCAGCGATCCGAACCGCGGCCCGGGATCAGCCCGCGCTCGGACAGGTCGATGGCGCGGTCGAGCGCCACCCAGCACATCATCTTCGAATGCGTGAAGTGCAGCGGAGCGCTGCGGACCTCCCAGATGCCCGAGTCCGTCCACCGCCAGGCGTCGCAGACGAAGTCGGCCAGCTCGGCCAGCCGCCGGGCGAGGTCGGCGTCCAGCCGTCCGGCGGCACCGGCGTAGACCCAGCCGCTCTGCAGCAGCTCACCGTAGGTGTCCAGTTGGACTTGGGCGCCCGCCGCGTTGCCGATCCGCGCCGGCGTGGAGTCGCGGTACCCGCGCAGGGGCAGGGTGCGTTCCGGGGCGCGGCCGCCGCCGTCCAGCCGGTAGAGGACCCGCAGCCGCGGATGCGTGAGCTGGGTGGCGTGCATGAGCCACCAGAAGTAGGCGTGCGCCTCGGCGAAGCAGCCCAGCCGCAGCAGCGCGTGGAGGGTGAACACCGAGTCGCGGACCCAGGAGAAGCGGTAGTCCCAGTTGCGTTCGCCTCCGACATGTTCCGGCAGCGACGTCGTCGCCGCGGCGGCGATCGCTCCGGAGGGCGCGAAGATCAGCAGTTTGAGCGCCAGCGCGCTGCGCAGCACGGCGTCCCGCCACCTGCCCTCGTACGCGCGTTCCCGCGACCATCCCTGCCAGGCCGCGACGGTGTGCTCCATGCGCGCGTCGCATTCGGACCGGGTCGGCAGGACGAGCGGTTCCTGGTGCGCGAACGCCAGGGCCAGCAGGGCCCGCCGTCCCCGCCCGAGCTCGAGACGCCCGCTGATCGCCCCGCCGGCGCACTCCGGCTCACCCGCGTCCCAGCTGCAGACCGCCAGCGCGTCCGCGCCGGACGCCACCACCGGCACACCGGCGCGCCACCTGACCCGTGGACGGCGGGCGCCGTAACCGAACCGCGGCTGCACGCTCCAGCGCAGCGGCACGGTACCGGCGACCCCGTCGAGGCGCCGCTGCAGTTCCCGCATCGGCCCCAGCGTCCCGCAGCCCTCCAGAGTCAGCGAGTCGGTGACCCGCACACTGCCGCGCCCAGTGGTGAACGTGGTCTCTAGCACGTTCGTGTCAGGCAGGTACCGGCGCGCGACCGTGAAGGGCTCCGCCGGCTCCAGCAGGAAGCGGCCGCCCCTGGCGGGGTCCAGGATGGCGGCGAACACCGACGGGGAGTCCAGATCCGGCGTTCCCAGCCAGTCCACCGACCCGTCGGAGGCGACCAGCGCGGCGCTCCGCCCGTCCCCGATCACCGCGTAGTCGCGCAGCCGGACGTAGCCGTCGCTCCGGAAGACCGTCATGCGTCCGGACCGCCCGAGCCGCCACCGGCGAGGCCGACGGCTTCGACGCACCCATGCTCCCACTCGGTCACGTTCCGTTACTTGCCCTGCCCTCCCCATATGACTCCACCGGTGGGGGAACTCCGGTCCCTCAAGGCCGGACGGCCGGCGAGAGCGTGCAACCACCCCCCGCCGCCGTGCAGCGCCTCATCAAGTTCGGAGCAGTCCAGTTCCACGTCGTCCTTGTGCTTGAGGATCACCAGCGACTCGCCGCCCGGGCCGATCTCCGCGGCCGCCACCCCGATCTGCGGGGCCGCGCTGACCTGCCCGGCGCCATGACCGAACGAGCCGTCCGCTACCCCGGCCGAGACCCGCGAGGTCGCCACCTCCACCGTCCATCCCGGCGGCACCGCCATCACGCGCGACGGCGACAATGTCCGCTGGCGGAACTGGGCCGGCTCCCGGGCGAACGCTGCCAGGGTGGCGCCCGATGGTGGGATCTGGCGATAGGGGCCGCGGCTACCGCTATGCAGGGGACACCGGTGTCGAACCTCAGCAAAAGACCGGATGGGACTGATGCAGCGAACATAAGCGTTGGCCTCGAATCCAGTGCGAGTTCGAGGAGTTGATCTCGGTCGGTGTGACTGCGTAATGTCCTGCGCTGGTTCGTGCAGAGTGTGGCGGTGGCTCCGACGTCGTGTTATCCCTCGGACCTGACCGACGACGAGTGGGCGCTGGTGGAGCCGCTGCTGCCACCTGCAGTGATCGCCTCACTGGCTCTGCATGGGCTATCGGATTTCGAGACGGTGCGGGAGTCGCGGTGTGACCTGCAGTGGAGAGGGGCGCCCCGGCCCGCAGCCGGACAGCCCCTCCAAAAGGGTCTTCAGCAGTCTTTTTAGCCTTGGAGGCCGCTGGAGAAGCCGTGTGAGGGCGGTCCGGGCGTGGCTCGGGCGTTCCCGACGGCCGTCCCCGGTCCGCGGGTCAGGTGCCGTTGGTCCGGGTGAGTCCGAGCCCGACCGTCTCGTTCTTGATCTTCGCCGCTATCTCGACGGCCAATTCTCGTGCTGTGGCCCGCACCTTGTTCTCGTCCATGTCTTCGAGGTCGCTGCGATCCTCCACGTAGGAGACCACCGTGACGAGATTGTTGATACGGAATGCGAATGTATGACTGCCCGTTATTTCGTAGTCCGTATTTGAGTCCCCGTCGTCCGCGTACGGACTGTGGTCCAGGGAATAATAAGCACCAGGCCCCAGTCGTGGCTCACCGACGGCATCGCCGTGAATGTTCTGTTTCTTTAGGTAGGTCGCGGCTACGTCCGGCCCCGACAGCCACTCCCACGGCTTGGGGGAGTGCAGTGACATGCTGACTCTGAGGTCCCAGATGAGTTTGTACTCGTATTCCTTGTGACTTCCGTCGTCCACGACGCCCGTTTTCTTCTGCTCCTTGTACCAGTGGCAGTCGATGCCGCCCTCATCCTCACTGGCGGCGTTGGAGAAGACGGCGGGGCGCAACTCGCCGCAGGCGGGCTTGGCGCGGAAGTCGCCGCCGTCCTGCAGAGGACCGCCGGGGTTGACGTAGAACGCGCCAAGGGCTACCGCCAGCACCAAGAGGAGCGTCGCGGCGAGCCACCACGGCGGGCCCGAGCGTTTGCTCCGTGAGTCGGAGGTGGGGAGCCTCACCGTGGGCTTCACAACCGGTCCGGCCGGGGGTGCGCCGGATTGCAGCCCGGCGGCCACAGGGGCGGGTGCCGGGCGACGATCGACGGCGCGAAGGCGTGCGGCGACGCACTGGGCGTTTTCGGGCCGGGCGTCCGGGTCTTTGGCCAGCAGTTCGGCGATCAGATCGTTCAAGGCCGGGGGGACGTGCGGGTGCGTGTCGCGGACCGCCGGGGCCGGAGTGAACAGGACGTCATGAAGGAGCCGACGGACGGTGTCGGCGGTGAACGGCCGCTTGCCGGTGAGGAGTTCGTAGGCCAGGGCACCCAGTGCGTACAGGTCGGTGCGGTGGTCGACGCCCTCGTTGCGGTCGAACTGCTCGGGTGCCATGAACGCGGGGGTGCCGATCAGGGCGCTGCCGGTCAGGTCGGTGGTCTGCTCGGTGTAACGGGCGATGCCGAAGTCCAGGAGCTTGACGCGGTCGTCCTTGAGCAGCATCACGTTGGCGGGTTTGATGTCGCGATGGACGATGCCCTTGGCGTGGGCCTCGGCCAGCGCGTCGGCGATCTGCGCCAGCAGCGTGACCGCCCGCACGGCCGGCAGACCGTGGGAATGGCGCCTGATCACCTCGGCCAGATCGGTGCCGTCCAGCAGTTCCATCACCAGATACAGCACGTCGTTGTCGATGCCGGTGTCGAACACCACGGCTATACCCGGATGCTGCAGGCCGCCGGCGATCTCGGCCTCGCGGCGGAAACGCGCCACGGCCTGCCCGGGCATCCCGTCCAGCGACAAGATCTTGACCGCCACGGTGCGTTTCAGGCGCAGATCGGCTGCTCTCCAGACCTCGCCCATACCGCCACGGCCCAGCGGCGTCTCCAAGCGATAGCGCCCTGCCAAGGTCCGCCCCTGCATCCCCGCTCCCATCCCGCCCGCACGCCTGAATGATCTCCAACGCATGCACCTCGGGTCCAGTGGAGAACGGGCCGAATCACCATTGCGGTGTGCCAGGCACGATTCACGCGACCGGTTCGGATCGCGCCCGGTCGAGCGCACAGAAACCCGCCGCAATCCCGTGGCCGACAGCCAGCGGGCCGGTGCCTCGCTGGCCGCATCCTGAAGCGAGGCGGCGGTGACCGGCAGCCCGAGGGATTTGCCGCGATGCCCCGCCGGTGCACGGTCGGCGTGCCCCTGACAGGTGCCGCCGGACGTTCTGCGCCGGCCGGGCTACCCCATGATGGCCGCGTCGATCTGCGTGGAGTACTCCTTCACAACCTGGTCACCGTTGTAGAGCTTGACGGTCACAGAAACCATTCCACCACCGGGCGTGGGACCGTTCGCGCCGCCGCCGCTTCTCCTGAGGACGAAGAAGCGATCGGTCACCGGGGCCTGCACTGAGTTGCCGTCCGGGCCCGTGAAGGTGATGCGCGTGCCACCCGGCATGACCCGTCCGGCGACATGCAGTTCCCAGCCCTTTCTGGAGGCGGGATCGTCGAAGCGCAGATCACCGCCGCCTGTGTCGTCATAGATCACGTGGTCGGGGACGATTGTCAAAGGAACACCCCAGACGCGGGCGGACTGATTGGGAGCCCGGTCATTCGGGGTCGGCTTGCCGGATCGATCGAGCATGCACAGCCGGTACGCCGTCCCGCTGCCGAGCAAGACCGTCCGTCCACGGGCGTCGCGAACGGACTCGGCCAGAACCCGGAAGTCGGACACGGCCGTCCCCGACCCGGTCAGCCGCTGAGGGTTCATCGGATCGCCCTGGACCGGCGCCATGACGAGAGGATCGCCGACCATACAAGCGCGAACCAGGGCAAGCTGTGCAGGGCTGTTGCTGGGCAACACCTGCGCCCCCGCCAGGCGCTCGGCCGCCGCCTCCGTCGGCCCGGACGAATCAGTCGAAAGCAGCAACAGTGCCGTCACGGCCCCGGCCGCGGCCACGGTGCCCGCGCCGATCAGGACCGTCTGGCCAAGCCATCCGATGTTTCCCACCGCTGCCCTTCTCCTCGCGGTCACAGGGCAGGATCCTCCCGCCCGCCGACCGCCCCCACAACCCCGAACGAGCGTCGGCGTCACCGTCCTGCGAAACGGACAACGGACACCCGGACATCGCGCACCGATTGGCCGGGCGCGGTGGGTGCAGGCAGCCGGCGTGCGACGTCGCCGATCTCGACCGTTCAGTCGGGCGTCGACAGTGCTTTGGCTGCCGCCTCGGTGTGGCCTTTCCGCTGGTCGTCCCGCTGCGGTGAGGTATCACTGGCCGGGATGCCGCAGCGGTGCCCGCGCAGCATGCTGAGTGAGATGACCGCGCTGATCGCGCTGATCGCGCTGATCGCGGTGATGAGGGCACGGGTGAGGCCGATCGCGTTGAGCCCGTTGGTGTAGGTGGCTTCGGCGGCGGTTGTCAGGGCCTTCGCGGGGCTGGCGGGCAGTTCCTGGGCGGGGTGGTAAGGGCGTCCTTCATACTCGCGGCGGCGGTCTCGGTGGCGTCGGCGGGGATTCCGGCGGGGGCGTGATGGTGTCGCGGTAGACGGCGGTGCCGAGGCTGCCGAGGGTGGCGACCCCGAGCGCGTTGCCCAGGTCACCGCTGATGGAGGACAGCGCCGACGAGGAGCAGCGGCAGCCCGCCGACCGGGTCGACCGACCCCATCGACCGGATCGCCGAAGCCCAACGCGAGGGCTGGTTCGGCGAGGCCGAGGGACTCAAGGTCGGCCTCGCCGGGGCCGAAGACGAACTCGCCCGGATGAACCGGCTCTCACGCGCCGCACCAGTTGACCTCGGGCTGCCCTTCATGGCCAGTGGGAAGAAGTAACCCGCCGCGTTCTTACTCCAGATGGTTCACCGAAGCAATATCCAGGACCGTCTGATCTTGAAGAGTCGTGATCGCACATGACGGGATGCCCTCAGCGAGCAACCGCGGATCCAATTCCTGGTCACCGACCAGAGTCCGTAGCAAGTCCACCGTCACACCGCCATGAGTGCAGACCACGATCACCTCGGGCCCCGTCGCGACGTCCCGGAGGAAGGAGCGAAACCGTTCACCGGCCTGGCGCGAGGAGTCGCCGGCCTGAGGCACGAAATCGCGATCACGGACTGAGGCCGCCCACTCAGTCAGGAACTCATCGAACGGCTGAGAGCCGTCCCAGTTCATCCGTTCTCGCAACCGCGTGTCCTCGCGGACCGGGGTGTTGATCACCGAGGCGATCAAATCGGCAGTCTCGCGAGCCCGCCGCATCGGACTGCTGAACACCGACATGACCTCTGCTTGGCGCAGCCACATGGCCGTACGGTCAGCCTGCCAGCGGCCGAGATCGGTCAATCCCGGGTCGCCAGGCAGCCGCTCCTTCTCGCCATGCTGCACCACATAGAAGATCGTCACAGCGCCCCAGAATACCGCGCCAATCCCAGAGTCGATATCCAATTTCCCGCCGGAGAGCAAGCGGGACGTCCTTGAGGGAATATGTGCAGTTCAAAGAATGCGGCATGGATGCCTTTTACCGCTGGTCGGACAATGAAGGTGAGGTCGGCCGGTTCCGCCGCAACCGCTTGGTCCCGGTCTCGCACGTTGGCTTGCCTTACGGAACTGAACGCCCTGGTTGATCATGGGACGCCGAGGATGACCTTGGTTGAGGGTCCGGGGCCTCTTGGAGTCATCGCGGTCCTTTGACCTGTGAGCCGAGGGGGCAACAGACGCACCGGCCGGCAAGGAGAACGTTCACCGTCGCCGACATCGTCGAGATCTACGTTCACTGGTGCGCGGGCCGCTCCAAGAGAGCTTGACGGTCACCACGATCCACCAATCCGTGCGGGATCTCCACAGCGCGGCCGATGAGTTTGTGGCTCCCGGCTGGTCCAAGCTCGTGACACCTAGGAAAGGACACCGCCATGTCGGAGCTTCTCCTCGACTTCATCACCTCCCTCGACGGCTACGCGTCGGGAGAAGGATGGCCCGGGTTCTGGGGCCTCGAGGGCCCGGAGTATCTCGCATGGCTCGGCGAGCAGCCCGAGGCCACCTACCTGATGGGAGCGAACACCTACCGCCTGATGTCGGGCTTCGCCGCAGGTGAGGTCCCCAGCGGCCAAGACGAGTTCAGGCCCGAGGAAGAGGCGTCCGTCGACGAGCTCACGCAAGCCACCAAGGTGGTGTTCTCCTCCTCACTCGAGGACCCACTGACGTGGGCCAACTCCACGCTCGTCCGCGACGACGCCGTCGAGGCGGTCCGCGCCATGAAGTCGAGTGGCTCCGGGCTCCTCAGCACGATCGGCAGCCTCAGCCTGTGCCGGTCCCTGCTACGAGCCGGACTCGTCGACCGCTTCCGGGTCGTGATGTTCCCGGTGATCACCGGGGCCACGGGCGAAGAACGCATCTACGACGGCTATCCGGACGTTGCCCTTGAGATGATCGAGCACCGCACCTTCGACGGCCGCATCCAGCTGGTCGAGTACAAGCCCCGCGTGCTCGAGCACCCGCCGCTCGGCGTCCCTGGGTGACGTCCGCCGTTCCGGACGGCCGCCAGACCCGCGCCGGCGGGCGCGGAACAAGACCTTAATAGGGGGCGAACGACCGACGTCAGGACGCCCGGTCCAGGCGCCGAGGAGTGGGCACACGGTCGCCGCGCTCGGCGTGGGCGCGGTGGCCGAGGTGGCCAGGTTGATCGCCGACGTTTTCCTTGGCGTGATCGAGACCGCGAGCGCCGGCAGGCGATCCAGGCACTTGAACAGCTGATGGACCAGCACGCCGCCGGGCTCTCAGACGCCGATCTGCACGTGGTGAAGCAGCTCGCGTCTCTCCAAGCCTCGGCGTCCAAAGGCAGGGACGACCGCGGTTCCCTACCGTTACCAGGACGTCGACCTGACCGGCCTGCTACGGCTGTGCCCGGCGGAACTGCAGCGCAGGGCAACGATGTAACGACTCCGACCCACTGACCACGGGTTGAACATCAAGCTAAGCGTCTGTTCCGAACCCTCTGAAGGCGGTGCCAGCGCGGCTCCTCGGGGTCATTGGGCGGTGAAGTCGCCGTCGACCGGGAGTGCGACGCCGGTGACGTAGCCGGCGCCGGGGCTGCACAGCCACAGTACGGCCTGGGCGATCTCCTCAGCGGTTCCGAGCCGGTCGATGGCCTGGCCTGCCTCGGCTTGGCCGCGATCGAGTTCTCCGCCAGCGATCATGGCGTCGGCCCAGATGCAAAATGCCGAGCGCCAGCCGCCTGGGAGGACGTCCGCCAGCGGAACGGTGGTCAGGGGAGGAGGCGGTCCACCATTTGCTCGATGAGGTCGTCGGTCGAGTAGGGCTCCAGGAGGGCGGGGGCGGTTAGGTCGTCCGCGATCAGCCCGGACATGGCGAAGTAGAGCAGGGCGACGCCGGTGCGGTCGCCTGGCAGGCCCGCGTTCACGTGGTAGTCGATGATCTCCCGATGCTCCTCGGTGAGGAACCCGCTGAGCTCGGCGTTCAGGCCGGCGCGGCGGGTGGCCTCCAGGCGCAGCTCCAGCATGGCGAGGTTGCCGGCGCGGTCGTTGCGCATTCGGGCCAGCAACTGGCGCATCAACTCGGTGACCAACTCGTGCGACGGTGCCTGCTTCATGGTCTCGGCTAGCGCCTCGGGATCGGGGGTGAGGCGCTCGCGGGTGCGGCGCATCACCTGGGCGAGCAGCTCGTCCCGGTTGGCGAAGTAGTTGGAGGCGGTGCCGGTGGGCACGCCCGCCTGCTTGTCGATCGCGCGCAGCGTCAGACCGCGCGAGCCTTCCCGGGCCAGGACGTCGATGGCGGCGTCGAGGAGCGCGGTGCGCCGGGTCGGGTTCTGCCGCATGGGGGCCTCCACGAAGGACGATTGACACCACTGCAAGTGCAGTACTAAGGTTCAAAGCACTTCAACCACAGTACTACGACTGCAGTGATCAGAAGGGCGTCTCCATGCGAAAGCTCGTCTACTACATCGCCACCACCCTCGACGGCTTCATCGCCGGACCGGACGGCGCCGACCCCACCGGTCCGGACGGCTTCTGGCCCATCCCCGCCGACTACATCGAGCACCTCGTGGCCAACTACCCCGAGACTCTCCCCGGACCGGCGCGGTCCGCGCTCTCGGTCACCGCCGAGGGCACCTGCTTCGACACCGTCCTGGAAGGGCGCCACAGCTACGAGATCGGGTTGAAGGCCGGGATCGCCGACGCGTATCCGCACCTGCGACACCTGGTCTTCTCCCGGACCCTCGCCGAGAGCCCCGACCCCGCCGTCGAGATCGTCGCCACCGACCCCGCAGAGAAGGTCCGGGAGCTCAAGCGTCAGGACGGCAAGGACATCTGGCTGGTCGGCGGTGGCGAACTCGCCGGCGCCCTGTACGGCGAGATCGACCGGCTCATCCTCAAGGTGGGCCCGCTGACCATCGGCACAGGCATCCCGCTCTTCTCGCGCACGGCCGCCTTCGATCCGCGCAAGTGGGAACTGACCGACCACACCGTGCTCGGCAGCGGCGCCGCGTTCCTCACCTACGACCGACCCGCTGAGCCCGGCGAAACTGCCTCCGACACCGGCAGGTGAGGCCACCTCCCCGCAGGACAGTTCGATGCCCGCTCCGGCAGAGTTCGACCAGCAGGCCGCCCGACCCATCGGGCGCCTGGCCATCGGCTCGCCCGCCGGACGGGTGCAGAACAACCCGGCCAACTTCTTCGTCCCCGCCGGCAGCGGTCCGATCGTCATCGGCGGGGGCACGCTGGGCCGGTCGAAGAAGTTCCAGAACATCCGGCGGGGCCGCATTGAGACCTGGCATCAGCGTGGATCAGCGTGACCAGTTAGCGAGACTGGTGGGGATCAGTGCGGTCGACGGCCTTTGTCGGGCCACCGGTGGCGGTGTGAGTGGGCTTGAGACCGACCTTGAGCCGATGCGTTGATCTGACGGACTGGCCCCGCTGCTCCTCCTGCAGTGAGCGCAGCTCGAAGCCTGGAGACGTCCTGCAACGGATGTCCGAAGCGGGGTGCGCGGTGTAGTCAGCGGGCCCGCAGAGCCAGGAACAGGGGATCTCCGAGCGGCCCGGTCGATGCTGAACGCTGGCAGGGAGTGGCCCGCCAGCGCGCCGGGGACGCGCCGGCCCGACGGCACGGGCGCCGAATCCGTTCGATCCGGGATGTCGGCCGGGGGCGCTAGTGTTCCGCCAGGTTTCCTTGCTTGGCGCGAGTGAGCGTGGCGCGGAGGCCCCGGGGGCGCGGAATCGGCACCCTGGCCCGTCCCAACCCGACAGATCGCATCACCATCGGTGGGTGCACAGTTCGGTTCGGGGCAGTTGCTGGCGATGAGGGAGATGTGGGTCTGTGATTCTGGACAGTCTTGATGTGTCGTATGGCGAGATGTGGGGTTCCGGGCATGCTTTGACTCACCCTGATCCGATGTCGCCTGCGGTTGCTGCGCGTAGACATGCTGCTGAGGAGGACTATGCGGTCTTGCTGGCCGGGCGGGAGCGGCCGCTGGCGCTGCTCGAATACTGGCCGAACCGAATGTGGCGTGTGTATCTGTTCGACGACAGGTCCTATCGCACGCAGATGATCGACCTCAAGTGCGACCGCGGCAAGAAGGTGTTGTGGGCCCACCGGAACACGCGCTGGCAGTTCTCCAGCGAGCGGCAGTACTTGTCCGGTAAGTGGGACGTCCAGGAAACCACGACCGTATCGGCCAACGGCGAGGTCGAGATCAGGTCCGAGTTCAGCAGGTCGGAGCAATCCTCGGTCGCCGAGCCGGAAAACGTCACGGTGCGCCGATTCTCGGCTCCCATCCAAGACTTCCTCCTCCCCGCACCGGAATTCGGCGACTGGCAGGTCTTCGTACGGTTCCTCACCCAGCAGGGCCACGAGCCCGCCACGACGGTGGTCCTGAACGAGGTCTCGATGGAGGATGAGCAGGGACCGCTGCGCGCGACCGGAATCGAGCAGCTGTTCACTCCGGGCACACGCGACACTCCGGATGGTCCGGCCGTTGTCGAGCTCACCGATGCTGGACTGCTGCGGGTCCCGTCCGGGCAGCTGATCGTCTCGGACCCTGGCTTGATCGACGAAACGGCGCGGCGCATCACTGTGCCACCGGGCGAGTTCCCGGTCACGGTGTCGCTGATGCGCACGACGAACGAGGTGCGTGTCGCCGCGGCCAAAGTGACCCTTCTGGACGCCCCGCCCAGCGAGTGGGAAATGGCCATCCGGCCCGAAGAGGACCTGGAACTGCTCGGCGAGGGTCAGTTTTACGGGGTCGGTGTGGATACCGGCACAGTCGCCTTCCTCGATGCGACTCGGCCGGTAAGCAGAGAGAAGCTCGAGGACGACCTGATCGTCCTCCTCGACAGCCGTTTCACGGTGGAGTTGGCCGGCCCAGAGTCCGAGCCGAACCTTATCGCCTTCCGCGCCGGCTGGGGCGACGGATACTACCCTGTCTGGATTGGCCGCACCGAAGACGGGCAAACGAGTTGCGTCGTCATCGACTTTCGACTCTATCCCGCCGCCGAGGGTGAGTAAATTCAAATAGCCGCCGGGCGGGAAGGTGGGGCGGTGTCCTGCGGTGGTCGCACGGCACCCGGACGCGGAGCCCGCCCGGTTGTATTCCACAGATGACGGGTGTCGGCAGGGTGAGCGCTTCACCGTCGACACCGACCGGTATCTCGCCGCTCTCGGAGTCGATGACGACTTCGCTCGCCGTCAGCATGGAAAGGCCGCGGCCGCGTCGGCCGCGGAGCAGACCGGCGGCCTGCGCCGCGCTGTCCACGGTGACGGCCAGGACGCCGAGGACGCCCGCGTCCAGCCGCTCGCGGCGTCCGAATCCCGTAGGGTCGCCGCCCTGGTACGGGTTGTTGCTGACGAGGACGGCCTGCGGAGCTTCGATGAGCACGTTGCCGGCGCGGACGCTCAGGCGCGGCCCCTGGTGGTGGGTCAGCAGTTCGGGGAGTAGTCGGAGGCTGGTGCGGACCTTGCCGTCGCGGTATGCCGGGCTCTGCACGATCGCCGCGTAGGCGCCGAAGGAGGCGTTGTTCACGAAGGCGCGGCCCGCGATGCGGCCGAGGTCGAGGGCGAAGTGGTTGCGGGTTCCGGCCGGGACGACCAACGGCATATCGTGCCGGGCGGCGCCGGCGGTCACGGCGTCGGTGCCCAGTTCTCGTGCCTTCTCGGCCAGGTGGAACCGTTCGACCTTGCCGCCGCCGGAGCGTGGATTCATGAAGACCACCGGGTGCCGCGGAGGCGGTACGGGTGCGGGGACGGTCACCGGGCCGCCGGCTGAGAGCGCGGCCCGTCCGGTCAGCACGGTGAGGGCCGAGAAGGCGGCGAAGACGAGGACGGCCCACAGCAGACCCAGCGCGATGTAGTACGACGCGGCGGCGATGGGTGCGGCGACGGCCAGGATGCCGGACAGGTACCGGATCGGGCCGCGATGTGGATGTCATCGTGCCGCCACGGCGACGGGAGGAGGGCCGGGGGCATCCGGTGACCGTGGCCAAAGGGGTGGGACGTCGCCGAGGGAGCCGCGACGGTGCCCCCGGTCCCTTTCCATACATATTGGTTTGCCGTAGATAAGCGCAAAGATTCCGCTAGGTACCGTTATGTTCGACTTTGTTGCTTTTCCGTTCTCTTGTGGGGCCTCTTGCACGTGGGGGAGGAGGCATCATGAACGAAGCCTTGCCGCAAGATCCTGCTTCGGATCGCGAGCGTCCCAGGGCACCGTCGCCGATCTCGGCGGCGAAGGTGCGGGTGCCCGGCCGCCGCAGTTGGTTCATCACCCGGCAACGTCTGATGGAGCGGCTCGAGAAGGGCACACGCGGCCCGCTCACGGTCGTGACGGGACCTCCCGGCGCGGGGAAGTCGGTCGCGGTGGCCTCCTGGGCGACCACGGGGCGCCGGCCCGGGCCGGTCGCCTGGGTCTCCCTGGACGAGGCGGACCACCGTCCGGCCGCGTTCTGGAGTCTCGTGGCCGCGGCGCTGGAACAGGCGGGAGTGGCCGATGTCCCTCGGCCCTCGGAGCGCGGGCACGACATCTTCTGCGCGCGGCTCATCTTCGCCTTGTCCGGCCGTGCGGCCCCGGTCGTCCTCGTGCTGGACGATTTCCATCCGCCGGCCGGCTCCGATCTTCCTCGCGACGTGGCGCGCGTCCTCAAAGGGGCCGGTCCGGTGCTGCGGCTGGTGCTGATCTCCCGGACCGACCCGCCCCTTCCCCTGCACCGCTACCGGCTGACGGGTGAACTCGTCGAGATCCGGAGCGCGGATCTGGCCTTCGACGACGGCGAGACCCGCACCCTGCTCGCCCACCACGGGGTGCCGGCGACTCCGGCCTCGGTCAGCGCCCTGCGCGACCGGACCGAAGGGTGGGCGGCCGGTCTGCGGCTGGCCGCCATGACGATGGAGGGCCATCCGGATCCCGACGGCTTCGCCGCCGCGTTCGCCGGGGACGACCACGCCGTCGTCGACTACCTCGTCGCGGAGGTGTTGAACGTGCAGCCCCCCGCGGTCCGCCGGCTGCTGCTCAGGCTCAGCGTCGTGGAGAGCTTCGACGCGGAACTGGCGGCAGAGCTCGCCGGACCGGACACGGGTGAACTGTTCGCGAATCTGGTGCGCGAGAATGCCTTCGTCCTGCCGGTGGCCCATGGGTGGTACCGCTTCCACTCGGTGCTCGGTGCGGCCCTGAACCTGACGCTGCGCCAAGAGCATCCGGCGGATGAGGCCATGCTGCATCGGCGTGCGGCGGAATGGTTCAGCCGCGCCGGGTCGCTCGAGGAGGCCGCTCGGCACGCGGTGCTGGCCGGAGACCCGGCCTACGCCTCCCGGCTCATCGTCGACGGTCTGGCGATCGGCCGTGTGCTGGGCCTGTCGGACGGCCGGGCGATCCTCCCGCTCTTCGGTGATCTCCCGGACCGTGCTCTCGCCGGAGCCGCTGGACCCGAGCCGTACCTCGTGGCCGCCGCGGTTTCGCTGGACCAGGGAGACGACGCGGGGCGCGCGGCGCACCTGACCCGGGCGGAGCACCTTCTGGCGGAACTGCCCGACGACCAGGCGATCCCGGCGCGGCTGGCGGCGGGAGTGATCAGGCTCGTCGCCGCCTGCCCGGAGCGGCAGGCGGACCTCCGCGACCTCGTCCACGACCTGGACCGGTCGCTGGACGCCCTCCCGTACGGGGCGCAGCACGATCTGCCGGAACTGGACGCACTGGTCGGCTACGCGCATGGCCTCCTGGAACTGCGCGCCGGGCGGCTCCGGCGGGCCGAGGAGGAGTTCGAGCGCGCCCTGCCCGCCGCCGAGGCCGGCGGCGATCTCCAGCATCGCCGGTGCCTGGGCGGGCTCGCGCTGGCGGGGGCGCTCCAGGGCGGCTTCCGCCGGGCGGCCCGGCTGATGTCGGCGGCGGCGCAGTTGCCCGAGATCTCCACCGGTCCCGCCGGGCGGCGGGTCGCGGCGGTTCATCTGGCGTGCGCTTGGGTGGCACTGGAGGAGGCCCGCCTGGACGAGGCGCGGGACGAACTGGACAAGGGCCGGACGGCGAACGCCGACTCTCCCGACGCACTCCTCTCCGCCCTGCATGACCTCCTCACCGCGCGCCTGGAGGTGGCCGCCGGCCGGCCCGACCGGGCGCTGGCCGTGCTGGACGCCATCGGCGGGGACGCCGCCGGCATGCCGTGGTTCCGGCGCCGGGTGCGGCTGGCCGAGGCCGAGGCGCACCTCGCGGGCGACGCGCCGGCGGAGGCGAGGGATGCCGCCCGCGACGCCGGCGGTGCCGAGGGCGCGGTCGCGCTCGCCCGCGTCCATCTGCATGAGCGGCACCCGGCGGCGGCGTCCCGGGCGGTCCGTCCCGTGCTGATGGAGCCGTCCGCACCGGCCGCCGTCCGGGTGGACGCGTGGCTGCTGGACGCCTGCCTGGCCTACCGGGAGGAGGACCGATCACGGGGCCGCCGCTCGCTGGAGCGCGCGCTGCGCCTGGGCGAACGCGAGAAGATCGGGCTGCCGTTCGCAGGGCGCGCGGCTGGCTGCTCCCCGTGCTGCACCGGGATCCGGAGCTTTTCCAGCCGCACCGGCGGTTCCTCGGACAACTCGGCATGGGAGTGCTCCCTGACCGCCGAGAAGCCGCCGCCCCCGCCGTCGTGGGGTCGCTGAGCAGGCGGGAACTGGAGGTGCTGACCCTGCTCTCCAAGATGCTGACGACGGAAGAGATAGCCACCGAGATGTACCTCTCGGTCAACACCGTGAAGACCCATCTGAGGAACATCTACCGCAAGCTCGCGGTGACCCGCCGGGGCGAGGCGGTCCGCCGCGCACGCCGGTACCGGCTGCTGTGACCCCGCCCTGAGGCAGGCCCGTCCTGAAACGTGCCCGTCCTGAAGCGCGCGGACGTCCCTGAGCCCGCGAGTCAGGGCGGAGTGGGCGGGAGCCGGCGGACCGGGAGCCGGCGGACCGCGACCAGCTCGAACCCCAGCGCCTGGACCCGGTCCAGGATTCCGTACAGGGCCGCCTGGTCCAGTCCCCGGCCGCGCAGCACCGTCTCGCCGGGGTTGAGCGTGACGCTGAGCTCCTCGAAGGCGAGCCGGAGCGATTCGCCGACCCGCCCCTTGATCCTTATCTCGTAGTCCCACGTCGCATGCGGTGCGCCGTGGCCCCATGCCGGCACATCGCCTCCTCTCGGCCCGCCGGTCGCGGGATCGCGGGATCGCGGCATCACCGTGCGGACGCGGCCTGCCGGCCGGCGTGCCGGATCCACAGGGTGACGAGGACGCTGATGATCCCCCAGGTGATCAACCAAAGGCCGAACAGCCAGGTCAGGGCGACGAGCATCGTGCCCTGCCTGCGATCAGGGACGGTTCCTCCCGTCCTCGGGGATGTCGTCGACATCGTCGCTCCTCCCACGCTCTCGTACGACGTCTGGACTCCGGCCCCTGGACGGCTCGTCCGTCCTGGCTGGGGCCGGTACCGGAATGACACCGTTTCCGCAGATCGGGTCGCATCCTCCGCGGCGGGTGATTGAGGCGTTTCCAGTTCACCCGCCGAGGGTGAGCCCACAGCACCGCCGCCGGGTGATTCTGCGAGTGATCGATGGAATGAGGAGGTTCACATGTCACAGCGGATTTCCACCCGGCCGGGCCCCGGTGCGGACACCGAGCCCGCCGGCGGCTGGGCGACCGGCTTCGCGGTCTTCGCCGGCGTGATGATGGTGCTGATCGGGTCGTTCCAGGCCCTGCAAGGGCTGGCCGCGATCCTGCGGGACCAGTTCTATGTCGTCACGCCCCGCTACGTGTACGACTTCGACGTGTCCGCGTGGGGGTGGACGCATCTGGGGCTCGGCATCCTCGTCGCCGTCGCCGGGGTGTTCGTCTTCACCGGCCACGCGTGGGCCCGGGCGATCGGAGTCGCCTTCGCCGTGGTCAACGCGATCTCCCAGTTCCTGTTCCTGCCCTACTACCCGGTGTGGTCGGTGGTCATGATCGCCTTGGACGTCACCGTGATCTGGGCGCTGTGCGTGTACGGCCGGCGCGCCGCCGAACATGCGGGCTACCCGCGACGGTGACGCTCAGCGGAACACCGTCCGCCGAGCAGCGCGCGGAACCGGCCTGATGCGGCGGCGCCCAGTGGACGGGCGGCGGGTTGACGAGCGGCGAAGGACGGCCGGGCTCGACGAGAGGGAGCGCGCGGACTACGCGGGGGCCGTGTACGGGTCGCTGCTGGCCGCGTCGGTGGTCGTGGGGGCGAGCCCCCGGCAGGAGCCGGCGTCCGCCCCGACGCTCATCGCGCTGCTGCTCGCGACCGGGCTGGTCTTCTGGCTGGCGCACGTGTACGCGAGCCTCGCCGGTGACCGGCAGCACGGCCTGCGGGTGAACTGGCCGGAGATCCGGTCGGTCGGCCGGCGCGAGTGGCCGCTGGCTCAGGCGGCCGTACCGCCCGCGGCGGCGGCCTTCGCCTGCTGGGCCGCCGGTCTGTCCGACGGTGCAGCCGCCTGGACGGCGCTGTTCACGGCCCTCGGAGGGCAGGTCGGATGGACCGTGGCCGCCTGGCGGCGGGCCGATGCCGGCGTCCGGCTGATCGTCGTGTCGGGGATGGTCAACCTGGTTCTCGGCCTGCTCATCGTCGCGCTGAAGGTGGTGCTCACTCACTGACGGCGCCGGTCATCGCCGCCGGCTGCGGCCGGCTGGTCCGTTACCGGGCGCGGTCGGCGTGCGCGGGAGGTCGCGGGTGAACGCCAGCGAACCCAGCACGAGCAGCGCGGTGGCCAGCAGCCCCGCCTTCAGCGACAGGATCTGCGCCTTCCCGTAGTTGTCGACGAGGGCCTCGGCGGTGGCGCCGTCGAGGCCCGCCTTCCGCGCGGCCGCCCGGATCTGGCCGGTGGCGACGAAGTCGACGCCGCCGCCGGCGGCCACGCCGACCTGCTCGGCGACCTGCGCGCTGATGCGCTCGTCCTGGCCGACCTTCGACACGAACGCGCCGGTCAGGCCGGCGAGGACGATCGCTCCGATGAGCGCGATGCCGAGCGAGGAGCCGAGCTGCTGGCCGGTGTACTGCAGGCCGCCCGCCTCCGCCCGGCCGGACGCGCCGACGGAGGACTGCACCAGGTTCCCGAGCTGGGAGACCATGAGTCCCATGCCGGTGCCGAGCGCCCCCATCGAGAGCGCGAAGGCGAGGCCCGCCAGGTCCGGCCGCACGGTCGCCATCAGTGCCAGGACCGCTCCGCCGGTGAGCACCAGGCCGGTCCGGACGATCGCCCGCACCGACAGCCGCGACGACAGCCGGGATCCGGCCGCGGAGGCGGCGAACATCATGACGGAGACGGGCAGCATCCTGACGCCCGTCTCCAGCGCGTCGAGGCCGAGGACGAGCTGCAGGTACAGCGGCATGACGAAGAAGACGCCCATGAGGATGAGGTTCTGGGTGAACAGGCCGATCAGCCCGGCCCGGAGCGGCGGCGACGTCAGCAGGTCGAGGTGCAGCAGGGGATCGCCGGCCGCGTGCTCGCGGTGCCGCTGCCAGGCCGTGAAGGCCCAGAGCAGCGTCCCGCCGAGCGCGATGACGAACAGCGTCGGCGACAGGCCGAACGGCTCGACCGGGGCGTCCTTCGGCCGGACCCAGCCCCAGGTGCTGGACTGCAGGGTGCCGAGCACGACCGTCCCGACTCCGCAGGCCGACAGCGCGGTGCCGACGAGGTCGAGGCGGGGAGCCGGGCGGCCGCGGGCGGACTCCGCCAGCAGGCGCGCCGCCGGCAGGATGAGCAGGACCAGCACCACCTCGCCGACGAAGATCACCCGCCAGGTCAGCTCGGTCGTCGCCCAGCCGCCGAGAATCGGCCCGACCGCGATCCCGGCGCCCGCGACCCCGCCGATCACGGCGTAGGCGGCCGCGCGCTCGCGTCCCGTGAAGTTGTCGGCGACCAGGGCGACCAGTGCGGGCAGGACCAACGCGGCGCCGATGCCCTCCAGTATCGACCAGCCGAGCGCAAGCACGGCCAGGGTCGGGGCGGCCGCGGTCAGCGCCGATCCGCAGGCGTAGACGACCAGCCCGGTGACGAAGGCGCGGCGCCGGCCGATGATGTCGCCGATCTTGGCGCCGGTCAGCATGAACATCGCCATCACCAGGCAGTACAGGGTGATGACCGCCTGGATCGCGGGGACCGTCGTGTCGAAGTCGTCCACCAGTGTGCTGATCGAGACGTTCATGACCGACTGGTCGAGGACCATGACGAACT
The DNA here is from genome assembly GCF_005889745.1 of Actinomadura geliboluensis. GTDB lineage: Bacteria > Actinomycetota > Actinomycetes > Streptosporangiales > Streptosporangiaceae > Spirillospora > Spirillospora geliboluensis. Next base: position 66,952 of record NZ_VCKZ01000001.1, on the reverse strand, counting down.
GCGCGGTCGCCAGTGCGAGCAGCGGCCCCCATCGTCCCATCGCGTGCCTCCGATACGCCGTGTCCGCGTCGCCGCCCGTACTCCGCCTGCCCGCGTTACACCCCGGGTGCTTCGCGCGGGTGGCCTGTCATGCGGCTTCCGCGGGGACCCGTCCGGCGCGCGCTGCCTCGGCGAGGGCCTCGCGGTCGCGTTCGTTCTGGTCGGCGTAGGCCTCGGCGAACACGGCGAGCGCCCGGTCGAAGACGTCGCCGCGGCCGAGGTAGGCCCCGATGGCGATCGGGTCCCCGGAACGGGCGTGCGCGCGGGCCAGCGAGGCGCCGCAGATCCGGCCGAAGGCCGTCATGACGCCGGGCGTCATGGTCTCCGGCCGGGCGATGCCCTTCCAGTCGCGCAGTTGGCGGACGTAGAAGTCGCGGCGCCGGCCGTCGATCCCCCGGGCGGTCTCCCAGCCGAGGAAGATGTCGCTCGCGGCCTGCATCAGCCGCTGCCCGGCGACGACGCGCTCGCCCTGGTCGGCGTAGCCGGCCGGGCCGGTGTACGGGGCCAGGACCGACGCGCCGGCCTCCTTGGCCTGGAGCAGCAGCGGATCGTCGTCGTCCCGCCCCAGCATGAGGACGATCCAGCAGCGGGTGCCCACGCTGCCGACCCCGACGACCTTGCGCGCCATGTCGGCCACGCGGTAGCGCCCGAGCAGGGCCCGCCGCTCGGCGGAGAGACTGCGGCCGTAGTCCTCGATCAGCCGGCCCAGCATCTCCGCCGTCCCGGCGCCCTCTTCCCCGGGAAGCAGGTCCCGGACCGGAGTGACGAGCGGCGGGTCGGGGACGATCCGCCGCACGCCCCCTTCCAATCGGGTCAGTTTCGCGACGGCCTGCAGGTTCGTCCGCGTGCGTGCCCGGTCGGCCGCCGCGGAGAACCGCCGGCGGGCGCCGCCGCTCAGCCGGTCCGCCCGGATCGAGTCCAGATCGTCGGCGCTGTCCTGCGCGTACCAGATGTCGAGGATGCGCATGCGGGCGAACTCGCGCATCCGCTCCCGGTAGCTCCGCACGCACGCCCGCACGGCGGCGGCGCGCCGCCGGGCGGAGAACCCGTTGGCGCGGCCGGCGATGGCCAGGCTCGCGGCGAGCCGCTTGACGTCCCACTCCCACGGGCCGGGGAGCGTCTCGTCGAAGTCGTTGATGTCGAAGATCAGGTGCCGCTCGGGGGAGGCGAGCAGCCGGAAGTTCAGCATGTGGGCGTCACCGCACAGCTGCACCGTGAGCCCCGTGCGGGGCGCGGCGCCGAGGTCCGAGGCCATGATCGCCGCGGCGCCCCGGTAGAAGCGGAACGGCGACTCCAGCATGCGGCCGTAGCGGAGCGGCACCAGTTCCGGAACCCTCGCCGCGGACTGCGACTCCAAGATGCCGACCGGATCGGGTCGCTCGCCGTGCTCGAACCGCCCATGGCTCGAACGGGGCACCTCGGCGCGCGCCTGCTTCCCGTGGGCCGCCCGCTCCGCCGGAGTCTGGACGGCGGCACCGATGGTGGTCATGGGCGGAACCCCTCTCGTCAGAAGCACGAACGGCATCCTCGGCGATGTCGCAGACGGGCCGCTTCACCCGCATGGGGTGAGCCCGTCCGCCGACAGGAGCCGTAACCGAGTCCCCCTTGGGGACGGCCTTCCCGCAGTGGCGCCGGCCTACCGTCGAGTCGCGCGGAGCGATAGTGCGCTGCTCTTGCGAAAGCCACCCGCTGCGGGTGATGCGGCGAGATGAGGGGCGTGAGGAGCATGGCCGCATCAGATGCGGAGGCGCACGACTGGAGGATCACCATGAACGAGCTCGCTGGCTCCATCGCCGCAACGGACTATCCCCTGCTGAACGTCTTCTGGACCATGCTCTGGTTCTTCCTGTGGGTGCTGTTCTTGATGTTGATCTTCAGGATCATCGCCGACATCTTCCGCGACGACCGGTTGAGCGGCTGGGGCAAGGCCGGATGGTCGATCTTCGTGATCGTGCTGCCGTTCCTCGGCGCCTTCGTGTACCTGATCGCACGCGGCCGGGGCATGGGGGAACGCGACCTGCGAGCGATCCAGAAGCGCGATGAGCAGTTCCGCGCTTACGTCCGCGAGACCGCCGGCACCCCCGAGCCAACGAGCACCGACGAGTTGGTCAAGCTCGCCGAGCTCAGGAAGCACGGTGACATCAGCGAAGTGGAGTACCAGCAGGCCAAGACCAGAGTCCTCACCTGACCGGGCTGCGGAGGTTACGTTGGGCGTCTCTGCCGGCCGACGATCTTGGAGGTCGGCTGGTCGGGGTGCAGGCCGAGGCGGTCGATGCCGCGCTCACGCAGTTAACCGCGGAGGGCCAGTACGGGCGGCAGGCTGCCAGGAACGTTCTCGTATGTCAGGACCGTGATCCGGGCGTGCATGGCGTCCATGATGCCTTAGGTGCGAGGAATGCGGGCCAGGGTCGGGAGCGGGGCCAGGCCGTAGGCGTAGTAGTCGACGGCGTCCGCGCCGGATGCGCGGGCCGCGGTGACCTTCGCCGCCAGGTGGTCGGCCGACGTCGTGTCCGGATGGCCGGGACGAAGGACGGTCCGAAGCGCCGGTTCGGGGCCGAGGGCCTCGCGGTAGGCGGCCACGTCCTCGGCCACGCGAACCGTTTCGCGGGCGTAGCAGAGGATCGCGTAGGACGGGACGGCCGACGCCAACGATCTCGGGTCCACGCCGATCCGCCAGGCGGAGGCGGCGGCCGGGGGGCCGGTGGGACGGCCGTCGGCGTAGCCCAGGACGGCACCCGTGAGGTCGATGAACGTCAGCTGAGATCCCTCCGCCGACACGGCTTCTGCCACCTCGGCCGCCAGGGACGTGACGATCGGCGCGCGGGCCTGGGCGTAGGCGGTGAGGACGTCCGGGACGTCGCTCGCGGGCGGGCCGCCGTCCAGAACGGTGGTCGTCAGGCGGGCGGCTTCCGCGCGGGCCTCGGCGGCGTGCGGGATGCGGGCGACACAGGAGGGGCAGAAGCACAGGCCAAAGGCGAACTCGGCGGCCGGGCCCAGGTCCACGAAAGAGCGCTCGTGGTGGTAGCCGTGGCCGAACGTCCCGAAATGCAGGGATTCCGCGACGACCGTGTCGACGCCTTGGCGGGCGATGGCGCGTCCGAGGGCGACGGCGTACGCGCGGACGTCCGGGTTGGACGGGCACAGGTCGGCGGGTGCGGCACGGTCGCCGAAGCAGTTCTGATGGGTGACGTCCGGAAAGGCCAGACCCAGGGTGGTGTTGTGCAGGAAGACGCCCCATCCGTGCAGCGCGGCACCGAGCCGGTGGGTCTCCTCCCGGAGGGTTCGTATGGGGTCGCGCGCGGCGTCCTTCTGTACCGGTGGCTGGAGGCGAAGCCCGTCGAAGAGGTCGCCGGGAGGGAAGTGGATTCCGTCATGGCGAAAGGTGACACGGCTGGCGCCGTGCGGGGTCACGTCCCTGGCGCGGTGGTAGGCGGCCCCGATGGTGATGGACGAGACGTTGTGGGAGAGGATCCGCGCGGCGTCCGCGCCGCGCAGATCCTCCACCATCACATAGAGGGACGAGTCCATCAGCTCTTCTTGTAGGCGACGAAGTCGATCTCGACCAGGATGTTCATCAGGGTCGAACCCACGGTCGTGCGCACCGGGTAGGGCTGCGTGAAGTGCTCCCGGTACACCTCGTCAAAGGCGGCGAAGTCGCGGTGGAGGTCCTGCAGGTGGACGGTCGACTTCACCACGTCGTCCAGGCCCAGCCCGTGCTCGCGCAGGATCGCGGCCAGGTTGGCGAGAACCTGCCGGGTCTGCGTGGCGACGTCCGTGCCGACGACCTCGCCGGTCTTCGGGTCGAGCGGCCCCATCCCCGAGGTGTACACGAAATCGCCGACCACGAGGCCCTGCGAGTAGGTGCCGGCGGGCGGGGCGGAGTCCGCGCTGCGGAGTTCGCGCTTGCTCATATCTGTCTCCTCATCGGCTGACGTTGTCTTCGGTGGTCTTCAGGAAGTCCAGGTCGGCGCGGCTGGGCAGGCCCTCCCAGTCGCCGCGGACGGTCACCGCGTACGCGCCCGCCGCCGTGGCGGTGGCCAGGCGGGCGGCGACCGGCAGGCCGCGGGCGAACTCCGCCAGGTAGCCGGCGGCGAAGGCGTCGCCCGCGCCGACCGGGTCCACGACGGGCACCTTGTGCGCGGGCTGGACGTGCAGCGTCCCCGCGCAGTACGCGACCACCCCGGCGGCGCCCCGCTTCACCAGGACGTCGCGCGGCCCGAGCGCGGCCAGCGCCGCGGCGAGCCCGGCCGGGTCGTCGCCGGGGACGACCAGCCGCGCCTCCTGCTCGGTCGCGAACACCAGGTCGGCGCGTTTGACCAGGTCGTGCAGGCATTCACCGGCCTCGGCCGGCGTCCAGAGCGCCGACCGGTAGTTGAGGTCGAGCGAGACCGGCACGCCCGCGGCCCGGGCCGTCTCGACGGCGTCGTCCACGGCCCGGCGGGCGGTGTCGCTGATCGCGGCGGTGATCCCGGTGACGTGCAGGACGCGGGCGGAGCGGATCAGGTCGTGCGGGACGTCGGCGGGGCTCAGCCGCGACCCGGCGCTGCCCGTCCGGTAGTACTGGACGCGGGTCAGCGTCCCCGACCGGCGCTCCTTGAACAGCAGCGCGGTCGGCGCGGACTCGTCCACCACCGTGTGCCCGAGCCGGACGCCCTCCCCGGCGAGCGCCGTGGTGATGAGGCGGCCGAACTCGTCGTCGCCGACGCGGCCGAACCAGGCGGCGGTGCCGCCGAGGCGGGCGAGGCCGATCGCCGTGTTCGACTCGGCGCCGCCGATGCCGAGGTCGAGCGAGCGGGCGTGCCGCATCGGCCCGACGACCGGGTTGTCCAGCCGCGCCATGGTCTCGCCGAACGTGACGAGATCGACGCTCATCGGGCGGCCTCCACCGTCGCGAGGAGGCGGCGCGCGCGGGAGGCCAGGGCGTCGAGGGAGCCGCCGTCGAGGGCGTCGCCGATCAGCGAACCGCCCGCGCCGACGGCCACGGCGCCCGCCGCGATGTAGTCGGCGGCGTCGTCCGGGCCGATGCCGCCCGTCGGCAGCAGCAGGACGTCCCGGAACGGTTCCGCCAGGGCGCGCAGGTAGCGCGGGCCGAACGTGCTCGCTGGGAAGATCTTGACGGCGGTCGCGCCGAGGTCCCAGGCGCGGGCGACCTCGGTCGGCGTGAGCGCGCCCGGGTAGTAGCCGACGCCCGCGTCGCGGGCCACGGCGGCGACCTCGGCGTTCGTGTCGGGGGCGACCAGGAAGGACGCGCCCGCGGCGACGGCGGCCTTCGCCTCCGCCGCGGTCCGGACCGTGCCGGCGCCGAGGTCGGCGTCCCCGGGCAGCCGGTCGCGCGCCGCGCCCAGGGCGTCCAGCGCGCCCGGGGTGTTCAGGGTGACCTCCAGGCAGCGGACGCCGGCGGCGGCCAGGACGTCCAGGACGTCCAGGACGTCGGTGACGCGGTCGGCGCGGGTGCCGCGGACGACCGCGACCACTCCGGTCGCCGTCAGCGCGGCGCCCGGCGCCATGCGGGGCATCATGGGGCGTCCTCTCAGAAGTACGTGCGGATCAGGTCGATGACCGTGTGGTCGTCGTCCACGACGGGGATGACCTGCCACTTGTCGAAGGCCGTGCACGGGTGGGAGATGCCGAAGCAGATCAGGTCGCCGGGGCGCGGGGCCTGGTCGCCGAACGCCACGTAGGCGTGGTGGTCGTTGGTGTCGGTGACGCTCAGCCCCTCGGCCGGGACGATCGTGCCGTCCGCCCGGCGGAGCTTCAGCGGGACGGGCAGCCCGGCGTCGTAGGGGGCCTCCCGCTTGCCCATCCCCACGATCGCGAGGCCGGGCTCCGGCACGGACGTGACCTGCGCCCAGATCTCCAGCGCCGCGTCCAGCGACCCCGGCACCCGGGTGAACGGCGTCTTCTTGGTGTAGATGCCGTCGTCGTGCGACACGTAGGCGCCGCTCCGCAGGACCACGGTGAGGTCGTGGCCGGGCAGCCAGTCGCCCGCGAGATGCTCGGCGACCTGGTCGAAGTAGGCGCTGCCGCCGGCGGTGACGACGGCGTCGCGGGGGAGCAGCGGGGACAGCGCGATCGTCGCGTCGCGGAGCGCCCGCAGGTACGCGGCGGCGGACGGGACGTCCGGCAGCCCGCCCTCGTATCCGGCGACCCCGGCGAGTTCGGCGCCGGGCGCGGCGGCGACCGCGCGGGCGACCCCGGCCAGCTCCTCGACGGTGCGGCAGCCGGTGCGCCCGCCGGGGTGCCCGAGTTCGACCAGCACCCGGAACGGACGCTCCCCGGCCGCGGCGGAGACCGCGGCGACGCCCTCGGGCGAGTCCGCGTACAGCAGGAACTCCATGCCGCGGTCGACCTCGCCGCCCAGCCAGCGCAGCGCGGTCGGATCGAGCAGCTCGTTGGCCAGCAGGATCCGGGGGACGCCGAACGTCCGGTAGGCGAGGACCTGGTTCGCGGTCGCGGCGGTGATCCCCCAGGCGCCCGCGTCCAGCTGGTCCTGGAAGAGCGACGGGGCCATGGTCGTCTTGCCGTGCGGCGCGAACGCCAGTCCGTGCTCGCCGCAGAACGCGGCGAGCGCCGCGATGTTGTGGTCCAGCGCCGACCGCCGTGCCACCATGACCGGCCAGGTGAACGGGCCGCCGAACAGCGGATGCCGGGCGGCGGCGAACTCCTCCAGCGGGACGGCCCGCGGCTGCCACAGGCCCTTCGTCCGCCAGTCGGCCTGCTCGTTCGGAATGGTGAGGTTCACGGCTGGTTCCCTTCGTCGTTGCGGCGGCGGCGCGGCCGGGACGAGCCGAGCACGCGGGAGATCTCCAGGCCGGTCCGCGCCACCATCGGGCCGACCTCCCTGACCCGCGCCGGCGTCATCCGGGACGTCAGCCCGGACACGCTCAGCGCGCCCACGGCCCGGTCGGTGTGGTCGAAGATCGGCGCCGCGACGCACCGCACCTCCGGCTCGTTCTCCCGGTCGTCCACGGCGTACCCGGACAGGCGTACCCGTTCCAGTTCGGCGGCGAGGCGTGCCGGGTCGGTGATCGTCCGCTCGGTGCGCGGCGGCATCCCGGCGGCGACCACGAGCTGGAAGTCGTCCTCACCGAGCCAGGCGAGGATGGCCTTGCCGACGGCCGTCCGGTAGGCGGGCATCCGCATCCCGACCCGGGACGCCATCCGGACGTTGTGCTCGTTCTCCACCTTGTCGATGTAGACCACGTCGGGCGCCTCGTAGACGACGAGGTGGCAGGTCTCGCCCACGACGTGCTGGAGGCGGCGCAGCGGGTCGGCGGCGACCGCCCGCATGTCCAGCGTCGACAGGTACGCCTGGCCGAGCCGCAGTGCGCCGTGCCCGAGCCGGTACCAGCCGGTGTCCCGGTCCCGGGTGAGGAGGTCGCCGTCGATGAGCGGCTGCGTGAGCCGCAGCACCGTGCTCTTGCTGATGCCGAGGTCGTCGGCGATGCGGGTCAGCGAGATGCCCCGCGCGTCGGCGTGGTCGCGGACGTGGTCGAGCACCGCGAGCGCGCGGCGCAGCGACGACGACTGGTTGCGGGGCTTGGCCTCGTCGGTCATGTGGTGCTCCCCGGAAGCAGGCCGCGGCTGAGGACGTCCCGCGCGGCTCGCAGGTGCCGTCCGGCGCGGGCGAGCGATATCTCGTGGTGGCCCGGCAGCAGCATGTCGACCTCCAGGCCGGCGAGCCGGGTGAGGCTCGCCGCGTACTCCGGCACCCGCGTGTCGTGGAGGTTCTGCAGCGAGATCCGTCCGCCGGTGAACACGCAGTCGCCGGAGAACAGCGCTCGCCCTTCGGGCGCGTCGAGCAGGTAGCAGATGTGCCCGTCCGCGTGCCCGGGGGTGGCGACGGCCCGCAGGACGACGCCCCCGCCGAGGTCGATCTGCTCGCCGTCCGCGATGGGACGCACCGCCGGGCACGCCGCGAACGCGTACTCGTCCGGGTAGACCCCGGCAGCCTTGCCGCGGTCGACGCTGAGCAGTTTCTCGTCGCCGGACGCGATCCACTGGTCCGCCGGTGCCCCCGCGCGAACGGCGATCCCCTCCACGCTCCGCGCCAGCTCGGCGGCGCCGCCCGCGTGGTCGGCATGCCCGTGGGTGAGCAGCAGGTGCCGCTCGCCCGTCTCGCCGCGCAGCCGTTGGGCGAACTGCCGGGCGGACGCCCCAGCTCCGGCGTCGATCAGCGCCGCTCCGGCCGGCCCCCGCACGAGGTACACGTGGCAGTCCAGCGGATCGGTGAGGTCGAACCCGGCCGCTCCGCTGCCGATGAGGTCGATGTGCTCCGTCAGCTTCACGTCTGGCCCCCGTCGAGGGAGCGGATGGTGTCGACGACCAGCCTGGTCGCCAGGTCCACGTCGGCGAGCGCCACCGATTCGTCGGCGGAGTGGGCGTCGGTGATCGAGCCGGGGCCGAAGACGACCGAGGGGATGCCCGCGCGCGCCAGCTTGCTCGCGTCGGTGCCGAACGGCATGCCCTGGACGGCCGCGGGACGCCCCGCCGCCTCCAGCACGCGGCAGAGCGCGGCCGGCACCGGGCTGGCCGCCGGGGTGTCGAGGGCGTAGTCGACGGTGAACGGCTCGTCCACCTCGATCTGGCCGGGGAGGAGGGCGGTCAGCTCGGCGCGGTCGCGGCGCCACACGTCCAGGGGGTCCTCGCCTGGGAGGGTGCGGCGGTCTATGTCGATCTCGCAGCGGCCCGGAATGGTGTTCGGCCCCTCGCCGCCCCTGATCCGGGTGACGCAGCGCGTCGCCGGCCCCAGCAGGGGATGCGGCGCGACGTCCGGCTCGGCGGAGGCGATGTGGTCGATCACGCGGGACATCAGGGTGACGGCGTTGACGGCCTCGTCCGGCCGGGAGCTGTGCCCGGCCCTGCCCAGCGCGCGGACGGTGTAGCGGACGCAGCCCTTGTGCGCGGTCGCGGGCACCAGCCCGGTCGGCTCGCCCACGATCGCGCCCACCACCGGCATGTCGCCGAGGTCGGAGATCAGGCCGAGGACGCCCTGGTAGGCGTGCTCCTCGTCCATCACCCCGGCGAGGACGACCCCCGCCTCCGCCGGGTCGGCGGCGAGCTCGACCGCCGCCCGCATGAACGCCGCGAGGGGTCCCTTGGCGTCGCAGGCGCCGCGGCCGTAGAGGCGGCCGTCCCGGATCGTCCCGGCGAACGGGTCGATCGACATGCCGGTGGTCTCGACCGTGTCCAGGTGCGATTCGAGCAGCACCATGCGCGGCCCGCGCCCCGGCACGGTCGCGACGACGTTGGGACGTCCCGGCAGCACCTCACGCAGCTCGGCCTCGATCCCGTGTCCGGCCAGCCAGTCGCGGACGTACTCGGCGATCGCCGCCTCGCCGAACCCGGGCCCGGAACCGGCGCGCGGGTTGACGCTGGCGATGCCGACCATGGCCCGCAGAAGCTCCCCCGAGGACGTCATCAGGACCGCCGTTCCCTTGCGTAGGCGAGCAGCAGCGCGATGATGAGCAGCCCGAGCACGATCTGCCGGACGCCCTCCGACACGTTCCACGCCGCCAGCAGCGCCGTCAGCAGCGTCAGCAGCAGGGCGCCCGCGACCGTCCCGAGGACGTGCCCGCGCCCACCGAGAATGGACGTCCCGCCCAGCACGACCGCCGCGATCGACAGCAGCTGGTACGGGTTGCCCATCGTGAGCGAGCTGGTGGAGGTGAACCCGAGCAGCACCAGCCCGGACACCCCGGCGAGCAGCGCGCACGTCCCGTAGGCGATGAAGGCGGTGCGCGCGAGCGGCACCCCCGACGCGCGCGAGGCCCGCTCCCCGTTGCCGAGCGCGAACACGTACCTCCCGACCCGGGAGGCGTGCAGCAGCCAGGCGGCGACCGCGGTGATGGCGATCCACAGGACGAACGCGAGCGGCACCCCCGCGACGCGGTCGTTGGCGAACGACGCCAGCAGCGGCACCTTCGCCGACTTCGGCGACCCGTCGGTGTACACGAGCAGCGCCCCGGCGACGATCGTGCCGGTGGCCAGCGTCATCACCATCGGCGGCACCCGCAGCCAGGTCACCCCGGCCGCGTTGGCGACCCCGACGAGGACGCTCGCGAGGAGCGCCGCGGCGATGCCCGCCGTCCCGCCCGAGCCGGACGCGACCTGCGCGCACACGACCGCCGACAGCGCGACGACGCCCGACACCGACAGGTCGATGCCGCTCATCATGATCACGAGGGTCTGGCCGACGGCGACGATGCCGAGGAACGCGGCGGTCTGCACCAGGTAGCGGACGCTGGAGACGCTGTCGAAGCCCTTCGCGAACAGGATCGCGGCGATCCAGGTCACGATGAGCACGCCGAACGCCCAGGCGGCGCGGTTGTCCCGCAGCACCCTCGGCACTGCGGCGGCGCGCGGTAGCGCGGTCATCAGTCCGTCCTCTCCCGGGTCGCGAACGTCTTGACGGCGATCGCCACGATCAGCACCGCGCCCTGCATGATCAGCTGGTAGAAGGGCGACAGCCCGGTGAACAGCAGCAGGTTCGTCAGCAGGCCGATCAGCAGCGCGGCCAGGACGGTCGCGCGCATCTGCCCGACGCCGCCGAAGAAGCTGACCCCGGCGAGCACGGACGCGGCGATCGAGTTGAGCGTGTACGGGGCGCCGATCGTGGCGTCCCCCGAGCCGGTCTGGACGGCGAGGCCGATCCCGGCGAGGCCGACGAAGACGCCGGCCAGCGCGTAAGCGGAGATCTTCACCTTCCGCGTCGCGATGCCGCTGGCGTAGGCGCCGTGCTCGTTGCCGCCGACCGCGTACAGCGAGAGCCCGAACCGGGTCGTCCGGACGACCTTCCACAGCACCAGGACCAGGGCGATCGCCAGGAACGGCAGCGCGATCCCGTTCCAGCCGTTGTTGTACGCCTTGACCAGGCCGGCCGGGACGCTGCCGCCCGGCTGGGGGAGCACGACGAGCGTGACGCCGCCCCACAGGAACGACGCGGCCAGCGTCACGATGATCGGCGGCAGCCCCGCGTACGCGACGAGCACGCCGTTCGCGGCCCCGGTCGCGGCGGCGGCCAGCAGCGCCAGCACGGCCGCGAGCACGACGCCGTCCTCCGCCCGGACGGCGAACACCGCCATCGCGAGCGCCAGCACCGAGCCGAGCGACAGGTCGATGCCGCCGGCCAGCATGACGGTGCTCTGCCCCATCGCGGCCAGGATCAGCGGCAGGAACTGCGCCGACAGGATCGTGATCGACGCCGGGGTGAACACCTCGGGGTCGTAGTGGCTGTAGACGGCGAGCAGGACGATCAGCAGCGCGCCGAGGCCCGCCACGTCCACGTTGCCGCGCAGCGCCCCGGTGAGGCGGTCAGGCATGCGCCACCGTCCCGGTCACGGAGGCGCGGACCAGCCGCTCCTCGGTGAGGTCGCCGCCCGACAGCCGGTCGACGACCGCGCCCTCGTACATGACGGCGACCTCGTCGCACAGGCCGACCAGTTCCATGGTGTCTCCCGAGGTGACCAGCACCGCCACGCCGCCGTCGGCCAGCCGGCGGAGCAGGTGGTAGATCTCGCGCTTGGTGCCGACGTCGATGCCGCGGGTCGGCTCGGCCAGCAGCAGTACCCGCGGCTCGGACGGCAGCCAGCGGGCCAGCGCGACCTTCTGCTGGTTGCCGCCGGACAGCCGGCGCGCCTCCTGCTCCGGCCCGGCCACCTTGATCCGCATCCGCTCGATGAGGTCGTCGACCAGCCGGGCCTCGGCGCCGCGGTCGACGGTGGTGAGCCGCCGCGCGGGCGTGACGACGTCGAGGTTGGTGAGGGACAGGTTCGCCCGGACGGTCTGCGCCACGTGCAGGCCCTCGACCTTGCGGTCCTCCGGCACGTAGGCGATGCGGGCGCGGATCGCCGCGCGCGGCGACCCGAGGCGGGCGGGGCGCCCGTCCAGCTCGATCCGCCCGGTGTGCCGGACGAGCCCGAACAGCGCGCGCAGCACCGCCCGCTGCCCCTGGCCCTGGAGCCCGCCGAGGCCGATGATCCGGCCGGGATCCAGGTCGAGGTCGACGCCGGCGCAGGCGCCGGGGACGGTCAGCCCCCGCGCGCTCAGCACCGGCCTGCCGGCGGGGACGGGTGTCGCGTCCGTCGCGGCCTTCTTCTCCTCGGCGATCTCCTTTTCGGAGGGAATCGCCGCGATCTCCGCCGCGACCGGGCCGGCCGCGGTCCCCGGCGGGACCGCCCCGGCCTTCGGCGGGAACAGGTCGGACAGCTCCCGGCCGATCATCAGGCGCACGATGTCGTCGTGGTCGGTCTCCGCCCGCTCCCGGGTGGCCATGACCGCGCCGTCCTTCAGGACCGTCAGCCGGTCGGCGATGGTGAACAGCTCGCCCATCCGGTGGCTGACGGTGATCACGGACGAGCCCGCCTCGCGCAGCTCGTCCACGACCTCGAACACGCTCTTGACCTGGTCGTCGTCCAGCGCGGACGTCGCCTCGTCCAGGATCAGCAGGCGCGGGGAGGACGCGAGCGCCTTGGCCAGCTCGACGAGCTGCTGCTGGCCGAGCGGGAGGCGTCCCGCCCGGGTCAGCGGGTCGGCGTCCAGGCCGACGCGCTCCAGCAGCGGCCGGGCGCGCCGGGCCAGGTCGCGGCGCAGGACGAGCCCGCGCCGCGCCGGCCACTGGCCGAGGAACACGTTCTCGGCGATGGTCTGATGCGGGTTGAGGCTGAGCTCCTGGTGCACCGAGCCGATCCCGACGGCCCGCGCACGGTGCGGCGACCAGTCGCGGACGGGGTCGCCGTCGTAGACGACCCGCCCGGCGTCCGGTGCCAGCAGCCCCGTGATGAGGGACAGCACGGTGCTCTTGCCCGCGCCGTTCTCGCCCACGAGCGCGAGCACCTCACCGGCGCGGACGTCGAAGCTCACCTCGTGCAGCACGCGGTTGCCCGCGAAGGACTTGGAGACCCGCTCGACGGCCAGGAGTGTCATGGCTACTTGCCGATCAGCTTGTCGATCTCGGACTGCGGCAGGTCCTGGATGGGGTACGAGTCGTCCGGCTGGTCCGCCTTGACGTACTGGGCCAGGTTCTCGTTGGTGATCCTGGGCAGCGGCACGGTGATCTGGTTCGGCACCGTCGCCCCGCCGGCCTTCGCGACCGCCGCGCGCAGCGCGATCACGCCGAGGTAGTTGGGCTGCGCCGTGGACAGCGAGGAGAACCCGGCGTCCTTGTTCTGCTGCCACAGCTTCAGGAAGCCGTTGTAGTTCTCGCCGGTGATCGGCACGAGCTTCTTCTTCTGCTTGACGAGCGTCTGCAGCGCCGCCGCCGACAGGGCGCCGCCCTGCGAGAACACGCCGTCGATGTCGGGGTTCGCGGAGTACGCCGAGGCGAACGCCTGCGCGGCCGGGGCCAGGTTGTACTCGCTGTGCACGTTCGAGACGACCTTGATGCCGGGGTACTTCTTCAGCGCCTCCTCGGCGCCCTTCCAGCGCTGCTCGCTGACCGCGACGCCGGCCGGCCCGTTGAACGCGATGATCTTGCCCTTGCCGCCCAGCGTGTCGCCGAGCCATTGGCCCATCATCCGGCCCCACTCGGTCTGGTCGGTGCCGACGCGCACGACCTTCTCGGAGGTGACCAGGCTGTCGAAGTTGGCGACCGTGATGCCCGCGTCCGCCGCCTGCTCCAGCGCCGAGTTCAGCGCCGTGGACGACCCGGCGTCCACCAGGATGACGTCGTACTTCTGCTGGATCATCGCCCGGATCTGGGCGATCTGCTGGGAGGTGTCGCCGTTGGCGTTGAACACCTGGTAGTCGGCGACCTTGCCGTCCTGCTTCAGCTTCGCGACATCGTCCTTGATCATCTTGTCGGTCTGCTGCATCCACGACGGGGTCAGGTAGATCGTGGACCAGCCCACCTTGAGGGCCTTGGACTTGCCGGTGCCGCCGGACGAGCCGCCGTCGCCGGACTCGACGCCGCAGGCGGCCGTGGCGGTCAGCGTGCCCAGCGCCGTGACGGCCACGATGGCGCGCGTGAACCTACCGATCATGGATGGACTCCTTGTGCTGGTCCGGAGCCCGAGCGGGCTCCGGCGAACTGGGCGGGGGGTCGTTCTGGGGTCAGGCGGGTGTCAGGGCCCGTCCGGGCGGCTCGTGGGCCGCCGCGAGAGCGCCGTCCCTGAGGACGGCCACGCCGTTCACGACGACGTGTTCCACGCCTTCGGCGGGCACCCTGGGACTTTCGTAGGTGGAGCGGTCGGTGACGGTGGCGGGATCGAGGACGACGAGGTCGGCGGCGTACCCCGGCTCGACGCGGCCCCGGCCGGCGAGCCGGAAGCGGTCGGCGGCGCGGCCGGACAGATGGACGGCGGCCTGCTCCCACGTCCAGTCGCCGAGGTCGCGGACGTGCCGCCCGAGCAGCCGGGCGAAGGCGCCCCAGCCGCGCGGATGCGGATGCCCGCCCTGGTAGATGGCGTCGGAGCCGGTCGTCTGGGCGGGGTGCTTGAGCAGCGCCCGCACCGACTCCTCGCTGTTGGTCGGCGGCTGCCCGAACACGCAGCCCGCCTCCAGCCGCGTCGCGACGAGCAGGTCGCAGCAGAACTCGCCAGGGGCCTTGCCGGCCTGGGCCGCCGCGTCCGGAAGGGCCATGCCCTCGGCCCAGCGGTACTCGTCCGACGGGACGTGCGACAACGTGATGCGCGGCCAGACCTCGGGCCGGTGCGCGAACCACTCCCGCTCCAGCCGCCGCCGGACCGCCGGGTCGGCGAGCGCCTCCAGCGTGCCGTCCAGGTCGGCGATCGGGAGCCAGCCCGGCAGCGTGACCAGCGTCAGCGTGCTGGACCCCCGCAGGTACGGGTAGTTGTCGAAGGTCAGGTCGATGCCTTCGGCGCGTGCGTTGTCCACGAGCGCGACCAGCTGGTCCTTGGGGCCGTGGTAGTGCGACACGTGCGGGGCGACGCGTCCGGCGCGCGCGATCTCCAGCACCTCGGCCATCGCCGTGACGGCCTCCGACTCGTACCCGCGCATGTGCGTGACGTAGGGCAGCCCCGCCGCGCCGACCGGCTCGCACAGCGCGGCGATCTCGGCCGCGTCCGCGTAGGCGCCGGGCACGTACTCCAGCCCCGTGGACAGCCCGGCCGCGCCCTCCGCCAGCCCCCGCTCGACGTGGGCGCGCATCGCCGCCAGCTCGCCGGCCTCCGGGGCCCGCCGCGCGGTCCCCATGACGCTGTGCCGGATGGTCCCGTGGGGGAGCAGGTAGACGGTGTTGAGCGGCGTCCTCCGGTCGTATCCGGCGAGCAGCTCGGCGACCGAGACCGGCCCGTCGTCCAGGCCCGGATGGACGCCGTTCACAGGAGCGAAGTACCGGCTGACGTACCGCAGCGTCGCCGCGCTCGCCGGGGCGTAGGACACGCCGTCCTGCCCGAGCACGAACGTCGTGACGCCCTGCCGCAGCGCGGCGTGCTGCACGTCGGGGTCGAACACGGCCGCGTCACCGTGCACATGGGTGTCGATGAAGCCCGGCATGACGTACCGGCCGGTCGCGTCGATCTCCTCGGCGGCCCGCGCGCCGTCCAGGAGGCCGACCTCCGCGATGCGTCCCGCGGTGACGGCCACGTCCGCGCGGCGGCGGGCGGACCCGGTGCCGTCCAGCACCGTCCCCCCGCGAACCAGCAGATCGTACATTGGACCTCATTCACCCCAGGAGCCACGTAACCGGACGTCTGTGCCGGTAGTCGTGGAGGCTAGGGCGCGCACCAACCCCCGCACCAGATTCACAACACATGATTTTGCACTGCAAAACTACCCGCTGACCTGCACGGTTACGCTAAGGCCCGCAACGGCCGAGCCAGCCTGGGCCGCCGGACGACCTCACCCGGACACATGGGCCCGCCGGCTGACGGGGCTGGACGGAGCCTGCCGAGGGCTCGGTTGATGAACGATGGCGCCTTCCCCGGCAGAGAACTCGATCAGGGCGTTGCTCGCGCCGATCGCCACATGCCGTTCACGGCTTTCGCAGGATGCCGCCGTATTCGCAGACGTCTCGTCCCATCCTGGAGGCGCCGACGAACCGGGCCAGTTCGTCGGGGACGGGCGGCAGGGGCGACTGGTCGGGGTCGGGGCGCCAATGCAGCAGGTTGACCAGTCCCGGATCGACCGGCTCCAGTCCGTCCAGCAGGAGTGCGCCGACCTCCTCGCGAGTGCGGTTCTGCCACGGGATGCCGGCGGCGTTCATGCGCGCGTCGAGTTCGGCGGCGCGGCCGGGGTCGGAGCAGACGACCTGGGAGAACGCCAGGTGGCTGCCGGGCGCCGCGCGGTCCATGACGGTGTGCAGGATGCCGCGCGGATCGTCGGCGTCGGTCAGGTGGTGCCCGACCGACAGGAACAGCACCGCCAGCGGCTCGTCGAAATCGATCAGCCGCCCGACCTCGGAGTGGCTCAGGACGGCGTCCAGGTCGCGGAAGTCGGCGTTGATGACGACGGTCGAGCCGTCCCCGGCCAGCAGCGCGCGGCCGTAGGCCAGCACGATCGGGTCGATGTCGACGTAGACGACGCGGGCGTCGGGCGCGAACCGCTGCGCGACCTGATGGACATTGTTGTCGGTGGGCAGCCCGCAACCCAGGTCCAGGAATTGCCGTATCCCGGCCTCGGTCGCCAGGTACCGCACCGCCCGGTACAGGAACAGCCGGTTCTGCCGGCTGATATCGATCGACTCGGGAAAGGCGGGCGCGGTCTTCAACGCGAAGTCGCGGTCGACCTGGTAATTGTCCTTACTGCCGAGCGCCCATCCGTACACCCGAGCCGACGCCGGTATGTCATCACGGATCTCGATCGGCGATTCACGTTCTTCCGCGGCCACCATGCGCTCCCGATCCCGCAGTGCAGTTGCCCGACCAGGCAACGGTAACCGCCGTCTCCGACCTCACCCCGATCTTCGACAGTCCCGTCCGAGTATTACCCGGTTGAGTTCGTTGCCGTCCAGGAGTCGGCGAGCTTGCAGAGGTCGTCGAGGGCGACTTCGACGCGGGTGTGGTCGCCGGTGATCAGCAGGTCGGTCTGCAGGCCGGCGTAGGCGCTGTTGAGGTAGGTCGCCTTGATCATCGCCTCGCGGGGATCGAGTCCGCGGGCGGTCAGTGCCCCGGCGACGAATTCGGCCCGCTCGGCCAGGAACTTGGGAACTTGGCCACCGAGGCGCCCGGCGGCCGCCAGTCCCTCGATCTCGTGGATCAGGCGAGTGTAGGGAAGGTTGGCCGGTCTGAGATGGCGGTGCCAGGAGTCGCGAACGATCGATCCGATGCCCCGATCGGTGTCGTCCCAGCCTTCCGTCGCGTGGAGTTGCTCATGCTGGATCTCGTCCAGACGTGTCAGCAGAGCGGCCAGCAGCGCGTCCTTGTCGGCGAAGTGATGGGTGAGCACGCGCGTGCTGTGGCCTAGCGCCTGCGCGATCGGCCGGAAGGAGAATCCGCTGGACAGCCCGGTCTGGGCGAGGTGGTCCAGAACCGCGTCAAGGATCTCGGTGCGGCGGTGCGGGTCGCGGGGTCTGGCCACTGGCGGCGCTCCTGGCTCGGTTGGTCGGAGTTAAGGAAACACATGTTACGTTAACGTCCCATGGATGTCACACGCCGCCGCGCGTTCGCCGAGCCCTGGCTTCTCGCGCTCGCCATCACTGCTCTGGCCCTGCAGACGGACGACTTCGTCATCGTGGGGGTGCTGCCGTCCATCGCGCACGACTTACAGGTCAGCGAGGCGGCAGCCGGCCAGCTGGTGAGCGTCTTCTCGGTGATGTGCGCGGTAGTCGGACCGGTGGCCGCCGTCGTCACCGCTTCATGGCCTCGGAAACGCCTGCTCATCGGCGGCCTGCTGTTGTTCTGCACCGCCAACTTCGCCGTTCCGCTCGCCGCCTCCTATCCGGCCTTGATGGCATTGCGGATCCTGGCCGCATTCGCGGCTGCGGTCACCTTGCCCACCGTGTTCGCGGTCACGGCTGCGCATTCTCCGCCTGAGCGGCAGGGCCGCCACCTCGCCACCGTCATGACCGGGCTGACCGGTGCCGTTGTCATCGGAGTTCCGCTGGGCACCTGGACCGGTGCGGCATTCGGATGGCAGGCCACCTTCGTGCTCGGCGGCCTTCTCGGCCTGATAGCGCTGGTCTGCGTGGGCCTGGCGGTGCCAGATGTTCCGCCCTCGCCGGCCGCCGGCCTCGCTGAGCGACTTAGCCCTCTGGCGCGTCCCGCCGTGCTGTGCGTTCTGCTCGCCGCTGTCGTCGCGGTGCTGGGAAATCTGCTGTTCCAGACCTATCTCGCGGCCTTCCTCCACGACGCGGCGGGCGTGACGCCGGCCATGCTGGGCGGGCTACTGGCATTGACCGGCGCTGCGGGCATCGCTGGAGCACGTCTCAGTGGTGGGCTCGTCGACCGGTTCGGCTCGGGACGGGCGTTCACCACCGCGGCGGTGGTCTTCGTCGCCGCCATGATCGGACTCGCGCTGTGCTGGTCGCTGCGACCCGCGTACCTTCCCGTCGTCGTTGTCCTCCTGCTGGTGTGGTCGGCCGCCGCATGGGCGATTCCCCCGCCCGTCCAGGCCCGCGTCCTCAAGTTGGCCGGACCGGAGACCGGGCCGCAAGCCTTGGCGCTCAGCAGCAGCGCGGTCTATGTCGGAGCCTCACTCGGTGCCGGTCTCGGTGGCTGGCTACTCAGCGCGCACGGCTCTGGCGCGCTTCCGCTCATCGCCGCCGTGAGCGCCCTGGCGTCGTTGGCCTTGTTCGCCGGTACCGGACGCATCACTGGAGGGCGTGGTTAGGAAGGGTGCTCGGGGTGGCCGGTTACAGCAGATCGTCGTCGGCCTTCTCGGTTCAAGAACGAAGTGGTGGACGGCCTGAAAAGCGGCCGGAGCTTCTTCGTCCGGCCCTCGGGGGCGACAAGTGGATCTCAGGACCAGCCGTGGACGCTGAACGGTTCGCCGCGCATGATCGCGGCGAGGGCCATGGCGCAGTGGGGGATCAGGTCGTCGGGTGGGTTCGCCGGGTCGATCCACAACGCCTCCGATGCCTTGTTGGGTTCGGCGGCGCGTGGTTCGCCCTCCCAGCGGTCGAAGCGAAACCAGTAGTCGCTGACTGCGTGGCATGGACCGGGCAGTGTCGTTTCGGTGCGGTGCATGACGTGGACGAACTGGGCGTCCTGCTTTCGTAGCCGGACGCCGCTCTCCTCCGCGGCTTCGCGGATCGCGGCGGCCAGCACGTCCTCGCCCGGCTCGATCCGCCCGGCGGGTGGGCACAGCCACCCGTCGCGGTACCCGGTGGCGTGGCGGCGCAGCATCAGTACGTGACCGTCCTGGCGCTGCAGCAGGACGTGGGGGGCGATGAAGGACCCGTGCCAGCCGCTCGCGCCCCGGGCCCCAGCCGGGGGAGCGGCCACATCGCGGGCGGAGACGACACCGAGCCGTCTGGCCATGTGCGCCTCGGCCTGGGCGGCGCCGCCCGCCAGATCGACCATGGGGATCGCAGCGGCCAGGATGACGTCGGCGAGCTCGTCCAGGACATCGGTTCTGTTCTTGTGGACGCCCTTGCGCGGGTTGCCGCCGGTCATCCCGATGTAGGCCTCGGCGACCTCACCGACCTCTTCGGCGACCTTCAACACCAGGGTTTGGGTCGGCACCTCGGCTAGGTAGCCGGCCCGGATGCGGGCGGTGTCGTCCCAGAAGCCGCGACACGGCTCGGCGGGTTCAACAGCTGGTTCAGGGGTCGTCACGGCATCGAGCCTAGAAGCCGAGGGAGCGCCCGTCTCAGTAATCTCGAACATTAGATCGAGTCGCTCGCCGAGTGCTGAGGAGCGTGACCGCAGTCGCTGCGGGGGTGAGCCAGGTCGGAACCTTGGTGACCAGATGGCGCATGTCGAAGCGGTCGCCTGGGCCACGCGGCGGTCTTCCCCTAAAACCCGATCGCAGCACGGCTGATGGATGTGGCTAGCATTTCGCCTCAAACAAGGCGGAGGTGCTCATGTACAACGGCCGGAACCGCCCGACCAAGAAACGCACCCTCTCGCCATGGCAGTCGCTGCTGGTCAGCGTCGTTGTCGCGGGCGCGCTGGCAGCATGGATCATCGCGGAGCTGGCCCCGGTCCGGGCATTACAACTCTCCTGGCGGGGCTTGTTCGGTGGGGTGGTGATCGCGGCTGGGATCGCCTTCCTCATCGCCTTGGTCATGAAGCTTCGTAGGGACCGATCAGGTTCGGGGCGTTAACCGGCCCTGATCACACTCTCCCAGCAACGCGGACCTGCAGAGCGAAAGGCTCACCGGCGTGCACCGACGTGCGCTGCGGTTCGCTGTTGCAGAGCCGAGCGTGGGCCGCTGTCAGGTGATCAGGTCGCGGATGTGCTGCCCGACCCGTCCACGAACGCCAGGTAGTCGGCGAGGACCGGGTGCAGCACGCCGTCCTCGTCTCGGAGGGCACCAGGGCCTCCGGAAGACGCGCGAAAGCAAACAGCCAGATCAGACGGGATATGCGGCCACGTCTCGTCTTTGAGCGGCGTCATTTTCGTCTTCGCTCGGTGCCCGTCCGGGCTGCCAAAAAATAATCAGGAACATGCCTCGAATGTCGATGGCCACTGGCGGAAATAACTGCTTGTTCCTCGCCTGGGGCTAGTTTGCCTGGGCAAGCAATGCAATCTCGTACGTTGCCATATGGTAAGTTCGTAGTTTCGCATGAAGGTTGGGGAACGGCATGCGTGTAATGGTGGTCGCTGGTGGCTCTCGCGGCGATGTGCAGCCGCTGATCCCGCTCGCCCAGGGCATCCAGGCGGCCGGGCACGAGGTGACCGTCGCCGCCTCGGTCGACTCCGAGCGGCTCGTGACGGACCGCGCTCTGCGGTTCCAGCCGCTCGAGGTGTCGATCACCGGTCAGATGACGAGCGGCGCCGGCCGCACCTGGATCGCCGATTCCGCCGGCCGGCCTTTCCGTGAACTGCGCCACATGCGGCGGGTGTACGCCGACGCCGCCCAACCGCTCGCCGACGGGCTCCTGAGCCTGGCCGGCACCGCCGACCTGTTCGTCAGCGGCATTTTCACCCTGGACTCGGTCGCCTCGATCGCTCAGCACGACCGTGCGGCCCACGCCATCGCCTTGCTCTGCCCCTTTCACCCAACGGCGGACGGCCGTTCCGGCCTCACCGCTCAGAACGCCCGCACCCAATCCGCGAACCTGTCCCGCACCCGACTGGGCCGCTGGCTCCTATCGCGCTCGGTCACCCAGGCGGGTCGCCTCGTCCGCCACCGGCTGGGCATGCCTGAGACGGGGGCGAAGGGCTTTCGCCGGACTCTCGACACCGTTCCCACCGCGCTCGGGGCCAGTCCGCTCCTGGTTCCCGCCGCGCGGGACTGGCCGCGCAACGTCACGGTCACCGGCCCGTGGACGCTCCCGACACCCGACGACTGGGTGCCGCCGCAGGAACTGCTCGACTTCCTGGAGGCCGGCCCACCGCCGATCTACCTCGGCTTCGGAAGCATGTCGGTCGTTCAGCCCGATCGAACTCGCGAACTCGCTCTGGCCGCTGCTCGTGCGACCGGTCTGCGGCTGGTCCTCTCCGGCACAGATCTCACCGGGCCAGCCGGCGACGATGTTCTCGGGATCGCCGACGTCCCGCACGATTGGCTGTTCCCCCGAATGCGGGCGGTGGTGCACCACGGCGGTGCTGGGACCACGCATGCGGCGTTGCTCGCCGGGGTCCCCCAACTGGCCGTTCCCCACATCGCGGACCAGCCCTACTGGGCGCGCCGCATCCACGAGGAGCATCTCGGCCCCGCGCCTCTTCCACTCAACCGCCTCACCGCCGACCGGCTCATCGAACGGTTGCGCGCGCTGTCGGACTCCTCCGATTTCACCGCACGCGCGGCCAGTCTGAGGGAGTCGGCCAACCAACACCACGGCGTACGCGACGCCGTTGACGTCCTGCTCGGACCCGGGTAATAGGGCCGGTCCACCCGCACCTAGCCAGGGTGATGGGCGTTTCCGCCAGCATGAGCAGGAGCCGCCACCCGATCTAAGCGGATCGCAGGTTCTCGACGACCATCTCGGTGATCTCGCGTATCGGCTTCTTGGCTCGTAGCAACTCGATCCCGATCACTCCCCGGTCGGGGCCGGCCGCGACCGACATCTGATAGCCGAGAAGACTGGTGCGCGATCCGGACACCGGCTCGGTCTTCCCCTTCTTCCCGACCCAGGCGTTGTCACGCGAAGGTTGGAGGGACACCGAGATCGAGTACCACGCGGTGCGCGGGGACGACTTCCACGTGCACCGCGTATAGTCGCCGTTGCTGCCGCCCCCCTGCGCGCGGCCCGCCGGATTTTGCGCCGACACGTGATCCACCCCGATGGCGTCCAGTTGGGTACTTTCCAGGACGTCGCAGGCATGCAACCCGGAGATGTCGAGCTTCGGTTCGTCTGCGGAGCAGGCTCCGGCAGCCGCCACCAAGACCCCCAGCACGACCAGCCGCGCATTCCGTTTCGTCCGGCCCAGGAAAATGTCGGCGCGCAACGTTGTTCACCCCAGAAGATCGCTTCTTCGGCCGGAGTCTACTGATCAACAATGACGACCGCGATGGAAGTCGGCGGTCGCATGCAGCGGGCCCCTTGACGGGAGCCCCGCACGCAGAGGACCGAACTTTCCGTTATCGATGCGCCGGGCCACCGGTCGGCGGCCGGTGGAGCGTCCCAGCGGCATCCGGGGGCGGGCATTTCGTGGCATGCTCAGCCCTCGCACCCCGCCTGCTCACCGTGCCGTTCCAAGGGGGTGCTGAGTCGAGTCACGATGGCGCTAACAGCGTCCTTGAACTGGAGCAGGTGCTCGACATCATCGTCCCGTCGGGCCCAGAGCGTTTTGACACGGGGCCGAGGGAGGCAAGACGAGACCGACCGCGCACGGGTGGAGCGGGCCCCTACACCGGCAGAGCCGAACGCGAGCAGTACAGCGTGACCAGCGGCATGAGAGGGCGATCGTGGCGAACATATGAACCAGACATGCGAACAGACTGCGGGAGAAATTTTGCTACCACGCAATTCCCGGATCTCGGGTGACCAGCCGAAACTCCCCGCGGACGGCTAGTTAGCGGAAGATCTAACGGTTCGATGCCAGTACGAGCGGGCGGCGATGGTCAGCGCGACGCCGTACACGGCGAATGCGACCATGCCGATCCAGCCGACCAACAGCGCGTCACTCGCGGTGTGGAAGTCCCCGCGCCGCATTGTGACGATGCCGGCCGTGGCCAGAGTGGTGTAACCGATCCCGACCACCCCGTACGGAGCGAGGGTGGCGGTGCCGAGCAGGGCCGGGGTCAGGGGGAGCCAGCGCGGGACGCGGCTGCCGTGCAGCAACGGCAACCAGCGCGGGAAGACCTGGCCCCATGGGCGGACCAGTCCCCAGAGCAGGAAGAGCCCGAGCACGGCCAACAGCGCGGTGCCGTCGAGTCCCCACGACTCCAGGGTGAGCCAGATTCCCGAGGCGCCGTTGCGCTCGGAAATCGCGATGATCTCGTCGCCGGTCGTCCCGGCGAAGGTACCGCCGGACGCCCAGATCAGTTTCATCACCGTGTAAGGAAAGAAGGCCGCTGTCCCGGCGCAGGCAGCGAGGTGGACCGTCCGGGAGGCGGCCGTCGGGGCGGCGACCGCGGTGGAGGGAGCGAGTTCGGAGACGGTGGCCGGGCGGCGGTCGGACCGGGCCGTGGCCGCCAACAGGAGCGCCCCGGTTGCCGCCAGCCCGTGGTTCGCAGCGGCCGCCCCGCTGTCCACCCCTTGGCCGAATACCAGCGTGACGACGTCCATGAGCAGGCCGAACGCAGCTGCCCCGGCCAACCCGCAGAGCACCCACAGCCACACGCGCAGCATCGGCCGCAGCCCGTACCGCCCCACCGCGACACAAGCCGGCACCGCGAGAAAGCCCACCGCCACGACTGCCCAGCCCAGCGCGGAAGGCGCCGGGGTGTCGCCGCGGTAGAGCAGCGGGGTCCGGCTGAGCGCACATGCCAGGCCGAAGGCCGCGTACGCCACACCCCAGACCATCGTTGCTCGGCCCACCCATCGAGGCCATTGACGCCACCACGTCAGCCGGGATGCCGTCATCCCACGTCTCGAACCCGTCATGCGGTTGAACATCGCACCGACCGTCGCGGCGACGCCTCACCCGGCAGGGCGATCCCGTTCCCCTCACCGGGTGAGTGGGCTTCTGAGGCTCAGGAATGCCTCACGGAACGCGATGCCTCAACTGACCGCACGTGGGGAACTGGAGCGGCCGCCGTCGCCCGTGCTCGGCCGGCTCGCCAAGACGTCAGATTGGGCCGCTGTCAAGATGTCGAGTCCCTGGCCGCGGCGGGGCAGGCGGTCGGCAATTGCGGTGCCGTGCCCGGTCATTGGCTGTGGAACGTCACCGGGTGCCGGTGATCGGCGGAGCATCCGAAGAAGCCGCCGTGGCTGTAGCGGCCGATCTCCAGGCCGGTCGGCTCTTTGGCGGCCCAGTAGGCGTCGTCGGAGGCGCTGATGTCGATCTCGGCCGCACGGCGTCGCTCGCCGAGGACATGCTCGGCGTCAGCCGGGAGATGTGGCAGGGGTGGCTCACCGAAGGGGCGTTTACGAGCCAGGCCGACGAACTGCCCGGCCTGCTCGTGCCCACCTGCTACGTCATCAGTGGGAAGGACGGTGTCGTCGATCAGGCCAAGCAACTCGACGACATCCGTCGCGCCCCCCGGGCCGTGCCGTCCTGCTCAGCGATCACGGTCACCTCGGCGTGCTGGAGGCCCGGACGATTTCGCCCGCGAGACCGCCGCGTTTCTGGAGACCGTCACGCCCTGGGGCGTGCGCGGCTCAACGCTCCAGGAGCCGCCATGCGGTGAGGGCGAGCCGGGCCCGGGTCAGGCCGGCGGGGTCGGTGAGTTCGATGCCGAGGGCCTTGGCGATCTGTTCGAGGCGGCGGGAGACGCTGCTGTGGTGCAGGTGGAGGAGGTCGGCGGCGCCGCGCAGGGAGCCGGTGGCGCAGTAGGCGTCCAGGGTCTCCAGGTCCTCGGGGCTGTCGGCCATGCGGGCGATCGCGGCCACGTCGGCGTTGCCGCGCGCGGCGTCGGGAGGGATCTCAGCCAGCAACGCCAGCGCGCCCAGGTCGTCGTGGTGGACGACCGGCTGACGCGGAGTGGTGAAGCGCAGGGCGGTGCGGGCCTGGTGCCAGGACCGGTCGGGGCTCGCGGCGGCGCCGATGCCGGCGCGGACGTCCGGCGGGAACCGGTCCGGGGCGACGGCGGCGGCCAGGATCACTCCGACGTCGGCGACCGAGGCCGCCTTCACCGGACGAGCCGGGCAGATCAGCGCCGCGATCCGGTCGAGCGGCAGCGACGAGCGCACGGCGACGACGAGGACGGGCAGATCGGCGGCGAACCCCAGCAGCCGCAACGCCCGGGAGCGGGCCGCCTCGTCTCCGTCGGCGCTGACGACCAGTTCGACCAGGGCGGGATCGGCCATGGTGGTGCGGGCCGGACCGTACCGCTCGACGACCCCGGCGGCGGCGATGGCGAGCCGCTCCAGCAGCGCCGCGTCGAGCGGACCTGGCGGGCCGGGGCGCTCCAGCCACACCGTGCCGATCTCCTCCTCGTCGAGGGTGATCGGCGCCGTGCCGGACGCGGGCGCGGGTGGGCCGGACGCCTCTCGGCCGTCGGGCGCCATGCGGATATCCCGTCCGGTGCCGTGCAGCCGGATCCCGGCCGTGCACTCGGCCAGGCCCGCCGAGGCCCGGGCGAGCGCCGGCAGGTCCACCCGCCGGCGCATCAGCGTGTCGTAGAACAGCACGACGCGGATCACGCCGTCGACGTGCGGATCCAGTCCCGACAGCCGTTCGGCCAGAGCCTCCATGGCGCCAGAATAGGCGCCGATCGGTGCGTGGCCGACGCTGAACGCCCGACGGGTGGCGGATGATTCGGGATGGGGGTAACCGCGATGGTGGACGGCATGGATCCCGAACTGGAAGCCTTCGCGCCGCTGCTCCCCGACCTCGACCTGACCGATCCGGCCGCCACCCGCGCCGGGCTCGCCGCGAGCGCCGCCCTGCGACCGCCACCCGACACCACGGGATTGGAGATCGAGGATCGCACGGTGCCCGCCGCCCCGGACGTGCCGGTGCGGATCTACCGGCCGGGCCGGGCGCAGGGCGCCGTGGTCTGGCTGCACGGCGGGGGCGGCGTCTTCGGCAACCTGGACTCCGAGCACTCGCAGGCCGTCCGGATGGCCGACGGCTCCGGGGCGGTGCTGATCTCGGTCGGCTACCGGCTGGCCCCCGAGCATCCGTTCCCAGCCGCCCACGAGGACGCCTACGCCGTGCTGCTCTGGGTGGCCGAGCACGCCGCGGAGCTCGGCGTCGCCCCGGAGCTCATCGCCGTCGGCGGCCACAGCATGGGCGCGGGCCTGGCTGCCGGGCTGGCGCTGCGGGCGCGCGACGAGCAAGGCCCGGCGATCCGCTTCCAACTGCTCAACCAGCCGATGCTCGACGACCGGCAGGAGACCTGGTCGCAGCGCACCTTCACGGACACGCCGTGGATGACACGCGACAAGCTCGCCGTCGCATGGCGGCACTACCTGGGCTCCCAACCCGCCACCCACTACGCCGCGCCGGCGCGGGCCGGCGACCTGTCCGGCCTGCCTCCGGCCCACGTCGCCACCGCCGAGTTCGACCCGCTGCGCGACGAGGCCATCGAGTACGCGCTGCGGATGCTCCAGGCGGGCGTGCCGGTCGAACTGCACCAGTGGCCCGGCACGTTCCACGGATCCCAGGCCCTGCCCGCCGAGGTGTCCCAACGGCAGATGGCCGAACTCGCCGCCGCCCTGCGCCGCGGCCTGGCCGGATGAACCGCCGACCCCGTTCGGGTGGAGGAGGACGGTTGTGGTGAAGACGCGACTGCTTGTGCGGGCGAGCGCGGTCGTACTGAGCGTGCGCCGAAGGTGGGCAGGAGTTGCAGGCAGATGCAGCCGGTGGTGGCCATGAACACCACCGCCGCAGGGTGATGGTCGGCGGCGTGCCGAGGACCACCACCCTGCGGCTGCGCGGGCCAGACGGGACTGTCCGCTGGAACGGCGGCGCGGGGGCTATCTGGCGAGGTCGGTCGGCTTCTCCAGGCGCGTCAGTTTCTGCGGGTTCGCCACCGCGTGGATCAGGGTCACCCGCCCGTCCTCGACCACCAGGCTCACCGCGGCCACCCGGCCGCCGATCTCGATCCGGCCGGCGGGCGCGCCGTTGAGCCAGACGGTCGACACCGTCCGGCCCGGGCGCGCGAGCGACTCCGCGACGAGTTCGGCACCGTGGATCGGAGCGCGCGCTGCGGGCGCGAGCCCGCCGCCGTCGGGGATCAGGACCACGTCCGGTGCCATGACCTCGATCAGTTCCTCCACCTGCCCGGTGCGCACCGCCGCCAGGAACCGCTCCACCACGGCTCGCTGCTCCGACCGGCTCACCCGTACCCGAGGCCGTCGGGCCGCCACCCGCTCGCGGGCCCGCCGGGCGATCTGCCGCACCGTGGGCGCGGACTTGTCCACGGCCGCGGCGATCTCGCCGTAGGGCAGCTCGAAGACCTCCCGGAGCACGAACACCGCACGCTCCACCGGAGCCAGCGTTTCCAGCACGGTCAGCATCGCGATCGAGACGCTTTCCGCAAGGGCGCTGTCCTCCGCGGCGTCAGGGCTGGTGAGCAGTGGTTCCGGCAGCCACTCGCCGACGTAGTCCTCGCGCCTGCGCGACAGCGTGCGCAGCTGGTTGAGTGACTGCCGGGTGACGACGCGGACGAGGTAGGCCCGCGGGTCGCTCACCTGCGCGCGGTCGATGCCGGCCCACCGCAGCCAGGAGTCCTGCAGCACGTCCTCCGCGTCGGCCGCCGACCCGAGCATCTGGTAGGCGACGGTGAACAGCAGGCTGCGGTGGGCGATGAACGGGTCCTCGGCCGTCGCTTGCTTGATCATGCCGTCGACGCCGCCGCACGGGGCTTCTCCGGGACCTTCGCCAGCGGAATCTCGCAGGCGTCCGAGAAGCCCTGCGAGGAGACCCCGTTAGCCACGTTGGCCCTCGTCGCCATGTTGACGAAGGCGATGTGCACGGTGAGCTCGACCATCGCCGCCGGGCCGAGCCGCTCCAGCAGGCCCGCGTACTGCTCGTCGGTGACGGTCGGCGGCGTGTTCGACATCGCCTCGGCGTACTCCATCACGTCCCGCTCCAGCGGGGTGAACACGTCCGAGGTCCGCCAGCGGGGCACCTGGCTCGCCTTGGTCAGGTCCAGGTCGTCGTTACGTGCCTGGAAGTAGCCGACGTCGAGGCACCAGCTGCAGCCGACCTGCGCCGCGACGGCCATGTGCGCGAACGACTTGAGGCTCTTGTCGGCCGCACTCCACGCGCCCGCCTTGGCGCCGAACTCCAAGTTGTCCAGGGCGACCGCGGGGCTGTGCCACAGCACTTCGACGTTCTCGGGAACGTCACCGAGTTGCTTGATCATGTTCTCCTTGACCTCGGCGGGAAGCTCGGCCTTCGGTACGCGCAGCGCCATGACGTTCTCCCTGTGTAGGTGTGTGTTCTGGCTGTTCAACATGAAGACACCGCCCGTCCCTCGGGCGTGACACCCCCAGGGAAGAGATCGCGCGTTCAGCAAGTGCTTCGGCGGGAGGTGCACTAGGCGCTCAGGGCGCGGTTTGATGCATTTTCTCTGCGTTCAAGGTCATTTGGCGGAGCACCTCAATGGCGTCGGCGTATCGCTCTGCGGTCACTCCTGCTCTGATCTGGCGCCCTGCTCTTTGGACCTTCTGCGCCAGAGCAGCGTGCGCGGTCTTGCCTGCGGGGGTGAGAGCGTGGGGTTCCTGCTCGGTGATCCAGCCACGCCGCTTCAACTCCTCGACCGCCTCGTCCACGTCGACCGAACTCCCGGACCAGAAGGGCCGTAGTCTCTGCGCGATCGCTTCTTTTGTGGCCGGTCCACGTCGGCCCGCGCGGTCGAAGTCGGGGCCTGGCGCGAGCAGGTTCATCGCTTGCCAATGGCGGCGATGAAGCCCGTCCGCTTCAAGGACCCGGTTGAGGTTGTCTTCGATGAGCTGGTCGAGGAGCTTCAACCAATAACCCAACGGCCGACGCTGTTCCATGCTGGTCCTTAGGGGTGTGGGTGTGGGCTGATGCTGATTTGCCGTGAGAGGAACTGAGAGGACTGGCCGCCAGGCTTCTCCGCCCTCTGGCCGGGGTGTGACGGGCCACCGCCAACCGGATGGCCGACGTTTTCCCTGGTGAAGCCTGGATGCGCCGCGACCGCGGGCGCCCGGTGAGCCGGTTGCGGGCGGTGGCTGAGTGCACGAGGCGGTGGTGCGCGATGCCTTCGTTGCGAGGAAGATCGCGAGTCACGGGCGCAGGACCGTTTTTCCGGTGGTCGCTCGCGATTGCAGGGCGGTGTGGGCGGCGGCCGCGTCTGCGAGGGCGAACCTCTGTCCGATCACGGGGACGAGGCGTCCGTCGTGCAGTGCTTGGAGGGCGTCGTGTTCCAGCGTCCGGGTGCCGCCCGGGCGTTGGAGGATGCGTGCGCCGACGGCGGAGGCGGCGCTGATGCCCCGGCTGAACAGGTCGGCGGCCGACAGTTCGGTCAGGGAGCCCGAGGACGAGCCGAACATCACCAGGCGTCCGGTGACGCCGAGCAGTTCCAGAGCGCTTCGGCCGATCCGGCCGCCGACCCCGTCGAGGACGAGTGTCACCGGCCTGCCCTGCAGGGCCCGGCGCACTCGGTCGGGCCAGTCGGGGCGGGTGTAGTCGATGGCGTGGTCGGCGCCGGTCCGGCGGGCGAGCGCGGTCTTGCCGGGGCCGCCCGCGACGCCGACGACCGTCGCTCCGGCCGCGTGGCACGCCTGGACCAGCAGGGTTCCGATCCCGCCCGCGGCGGCGGTGACCAGGACGACGTCTTCGGCGGCCGGCGCGGCGAGTTCGAGGATCGCCATGGTGGTCCGGCCGGTTCCGACCATGGCCACGGCGCAGTCGGGGTCGGCGTCGTCCGGCAGGACGTGGACGGACGCCGCAGGTGCCAGCGCCAGCTCTGCGTATCCGCCACTGGGCGGGCCGAGGTCGGCCACGACGCGGCGGCCGAGGAGACCGGTGTCGGTGCCGGCGCCGACCTCGTCGACCGTTCCGGCGACCTCGCGGCCCGGTGTCATGGGCAGGCGGGGCGCGACCCGCGGCCCGCCCGCACCCTGGCGGATGACGGTGTCGAGCAGGTGGACGCCCGCCGACTCGACCCGGATCCGCACTTGGCCGGCCGGCGGATGCGGGTCGGGGACCTCCTCCAGCCGGAGTTCCTCCGGGCCGCCGAACGCGTGCTGCCGGATCGCGCGCATCACGCCCGGCCCTTCTCGGCGGAGAGCAGGTCGTGCTCGTCCAGCCAGGCGACGAGCGAGGAGGCGATGGCTTCGGGCTGTTCCTCAGGCGTGTGGTGGCCGGCCGTCCCGAGCGTCTCGGTCTCCAGAGCGGACATGTGCGCGGTGCACCAGTCGATGATCTGCGGGCTCATCATCGTGCTCTCGCCGGGCTCGAAGGCGAGCAGGAGCTTGGGCACGTCCGCGCTGTCGGCCAGCCATCGGCCGTAGGCGTCGATTCTTGCGACGATGTCGGCGGGCTCGCCGTCCAGCGGCATCGACCGCGGCCATTGCAGCAGCGGCACCCTGCTGCGTCGGGTCGGGTAGGGGCGGCCGTAGACCGCGAGATCCTCCTCGCTCAGCCCGGGGACGGTGCGAGGCAGCGCCTGCTCGATGAAGGCGTTCTCCTCCAGCACCATCGCCTCGCCGACCCCGGGGGACCGCATCGCTTCGAACAGCGGGCGGGCGCCGGCCGGGAACTCCTCCCAGGACATCGGTTTCACGATCGTCTCGGTGAACGCGATCCCGCGTACGCGTCCGGGATGGCGGGCGGCCCAGTCGAAGGCGAGCGCGCCGCCCCAGTCATGGCCGACCAGTACGACCCGGTCGAGTTCGAGGGCGTCGAACCAGGCGTCGAGGTACCGGGCGTGGTCGTCGAAGCTGTAGGCGATATCGGGCTTGCCGGACTCGCCCATGCCGATCAGGTCGGGTGCCACGCACCGGCCGGCGGCCCCGACGACGGGCAGGACGTGCCGCCACAGGTAGGACGACGTGGGGTTGCCGTGCAGGAAGACCGTTGGGGTCGGCCCCCGGCCGACCTCCCGGTAGAAGATCGTCGAGTCCAGGACGGGTGCGGTGGGCATGGCGCTCTCCCTGGGAGAATGACATACTAGACAGGTACCTGACCAACCTAGAAAGTAGACAGGAACCTGTCAATATGCCGGGAGACTCCACTTCGAGGCGTGCGAGGCTGTCGCTGCTCCTGCGCCTGCTCCATCGCGAGTACACCGTCGGCATCGAGGCGGCTCTGGCCGAGGCGGGCTTCGGCGACATCCGGTCCGGGGACGCCAAGGTGTTCCCGTTCGTCCCGCCGGAGGGGATCACGGTCCGCGACCTGGCACTTCGCGCGGGCGTGCGCAAGCAGACCATGGCGCAGTCGGTCGACCAGCTCGAGCGGGCCGGGTACCTGGAACGCCGCCCCAATCCCCGCGACGCCAGGTCCCGGCTGATCGTCCTCACCGAGCGGGGAAGAGCGGTCCAGCCGACGGCGGCCGGCGCGGGGGACCGGATCGAACAGCACTGGGCCGAACTGACCAGCCCCGAGGATTTCGAGGCCCTTCACACGCTGCTGCACCGCCTGCTGAACCGCATCGGCGAAGCGGACCCCGACGCCGCCGACCGTCTGACCTCGATCAGCGAGAGCCAACTCGACTGATGTGAGATCGAGGCGAGCTGTCGGGCGCGATGACGTCTCTGGGCGGGTGCCGTCAGCGGCCGCTCGCCGCAGCGCGGATGCTTCATCCGGCCCGTGGTCGGGGGCGAGTCACCATTGGGTGATGAGCAGTGTGTCCTGTTCCTGCTGCCGCCAGGCTCGGGTGAGGCGGACGAGGCGGGTGGGCGCGGCGATGCCGTGCACGGCTGCGATCCTGCCGCCGGTGATGTCGAACGCCACGACGCCGACGACCTGGTCGCCGAGCACGAACAGGATGGCGGGGGTGCCGTTGACGAGCGCGTAGTGCGCGGCGGGCGTGCGGCCGGCGAATCGCCGTTTCGCGGGTGTGGGATTGAATCCGGCCCGTGCGATGGCGGCGATGCGCTGCGGAGTGTCGTATCGCAGCAGGGTCGCGGTCAGGCCGGCGCCGTCGGAGATCGCGGTCGCGTCGTCGGTGAGCAGTGCCACCAGCCGTTCGGTGCGGCCCGAGGAGGCGGCGGCGAAGAACTCCTCGACGACCCTGCGGGCCGATGCCGGGTCGACTTCGCCGCATCCGCCGCCGCGCTGGGCGGCGGTGATGCGGCGCCGGGCCCGGTGGAGGTGCTGATGGCTCGCGGACTCGGTGATGTCGAGGATCTCCGCGATCTCGGTGTGGCTGTAGGAGAACGCCTCGCGCAGGACGTAGACGGCCCGCGCGAGGGGGGACAGTCGCTCCATGAGCGTCAGCACGGCCAGGGAGACCGCCTCGCGCTGCTCGAACGAGTCGGCCGGGCCGAGCATCGGGTCGCCGTCGAGGAGCGGTTCGGGCAGCCAGGCTCCGGCGGTGCGTTCGCGGCGGACGCGTGCCGAGCGGAGCCGGTCGAGGCACAGGTTGGTGACGACCTTGGTCAGCCATGCCTGCGGCACCTCGATCCGCTGCCGGTCGGCCGCCTGCCAGTGCAGCCACGCGTCTTGCACGGCGTCCTCGGCGTCGGCGGCCGAGCCCAGCAGCCGGTAGGCCAGCGAGGCCAGCCGATTGCGGCTGGCCTCGAACCGGCCGGTGTCGAAGCGATCGGTGGCGGTGCCGTCCACGTGGACCAACCTATGCGGCGGCTAAAGGGCCGACTTCTCGGCGGACGCGACCGCCCGCTCGGCGACCGCACCCGGTGCGGCGGCCAGGCGGCGCCTGCGCCTGGGCCGGCCGAAGGTCGGGTGCGAGGTGCCCCACAGGGCTCCCCGTTGGATGCCCGCCTTGACCCGCACGGCCTTCCGGCCGCCCATGTACTTCGGCTTCGCCTGCCCTGCACCGTCGATCAGCTGCAGGATCCCGTCCCACCGCCCGAGGCTGATCGCGTTGTACCAGTAGACCAGCTTGACGTTCGCGATCTTGCGACCGGTCAGGCGTCCCACGATCGCCTCGATGGCCTGCCGGCCGGTGTAGCCGGCCGAACCGCAGTTCATCGGCAGTTGCCGGCCGTTCTCGCAGAGGGTGTAGACGCTGTCGCCGATGGCGTAGACGTTCGGGTGCGAGACCGACCGCATGGTCCGATCGACGATGATCTGACCGTTCCCGGTGACCTCCAGGCCGGCGGCGGCGGCGATGGGGCTGACCGCGAACCCGGCCGTCCACACCGTTGCGTCGGACGCCAGGACGGTGCCGTCGGCGCACCGCACCCGCGCGGCCTCGACGGCCTCGACACTGGTGTGCTCCAGGACGGTGATGCCCAGCCGGTCGCAGGCCCGGCGCAGGTGGCCGCGGGCTCCGGCGGACAGCCGGGCGCCCAGCTCGCCGCGGGCGAGCAGCGCCACCGACAGGCCGGGCCGGGACTCGGCGATTTCGGTGGCGGTCTCGATGCCCGTCAACCCGTCGCCGACGACCAGCACCTTCCCGCCTTCGCCCCGCCCCTCCAGAACGTCCAGCCGCTCGCGCAGGCGCAGCGCCGAGGGCCGTCCGGCGACGTCGAACGCGTGCTCGGCCACGCCGGGGACGCTTTGATCGGCGACATGGCTGCCGAGCGCGTACACGAGCGTGTCGTAGCCGACCTCGCCGCCGCCCTCCGCGTCGGCGACGGCGACCACCTGGCGTTCAGGGTCGACGGCGGTGACACGGGCCACGCGCAGCCGGATCTCCGTGCCCGCGAAGACGTCGGTGAGCTTCGGAGCCTCGACCTGCCGCCCGGCCGCGAGCTGGTTCAACCGCTGCCGCTGGACGAAGTCCGGCACGGCATTGATCACGGTGACCTCGGTGTCCACCGGGGACAGCCGGCGGGCCAGGTTCCCGGCCACGTAAGCCCCGGCATACCCGGCGCCGAGGACGACGATGCGGTGCTTCATGTGATGCTCCTGTCGAGTCGCTCTGCTCTTTCGTGAGTTGAGCGGGACAGCGCCCCGATTCCTGACAGGAGCAGCGTGTGGCTTGGGTCACGGAGCGGCGGGAGCGTGTTCATGTGCCCTGCTGCTCGCGCATGCCGCACTCGGGCGTCCGTCCTTCATATGCCCGGCGGCCCTGCGAATGGCGTGTTCACTCTGCGTTCATCGGAGTGATGTACGTTCACCGCCTGATATTGACAAATCCTCGTGAGGCGAAGCCGCTGTTCGCGTCTGCGGGAGATGGTGCGTCGACCGCAGGAGGAGGGGAAGACATGCGAGCTTCTGCCGATGGTCGAGGAATCTGATGTCCGAGAAGCCCAGCGTCCTGTTCGTGTGCGTGCATAACGCCGGTCGGTCGCAGATGGCCGCCGCCTACCTCACGCACTTGGCGGGGGAGAAGGTGGAGGTCCGCTCGGCCGGCTCGGCACCCGCCGACGCGGTGAACCCGGCCGTGGTGGAGGCGATGGCCGAAGAGGGCATCGACGTCTCGGGCGAGATCCCCAAGGTGCTCACGGTCGAGGCGGTGCAGGCGTCCGATGTGGTGATCACAATGGGGTGCGGCGACACCTGTCCGGTGTTCCCGGGCAAGCGGTATCTGGACTGGACGCTGGACGACCCGGCGGGGCAGGGCCTGGCGGCGGTGCGTCCGATCCGCGACGAGATACGCAAGCGGATCGAGGGCCTGATCGCCGAACTCGTCCCCTCGGATTGAGATCGGCGCCGTTCACGGTGACGGAGTGACCGGCGCAGCCGTTGTCTCTGACCCAGCCGTTGAACAGGGCTGATGCCGTGTCCCTGTCGAAAGGGCTTACTCCGGCTACGGTGCCGGGTCGTCAGTTTCGGGTGGTGGGCAGCAGGTGTACAGGTAGCTGCGGAGTTCGGTGAGCGAGCGGTCGACCGCGGCGGAGTCGATGCGGTAGTAGACCTGCTTGCCGTCCCGGCGTGAGGTGAGGAGGCCGCCTCGGCGCAGCAGGGCGAGTTGTTGCGAGGCGTTGGACTGGCCGATGCCGAGGCGCTCGGCGACGGTGCCGACGGTGAGTTCGATTCCGCCGGTGAACAGTTCGAGCATCTGCTGTCGCTGCTCGCTGGCCAGCGCCTTGAGGAACTCGCGCGCTTCGGCGCTGAGCGGGCCTGCCGACGTCCCGCACTCGTCCCCGAGCGGAGTCGTCCTGCTCACGTTCTCCGCCGATGCTTCCCTGGACGGCGGCGGGCCGGCCACCGGCTTGACCATCGTTGCTGGCTCCTCCCGAGGCGTGCTCCCACCTTACGCCACATATCAACACATTGACATATTATGAAGTATTGATATGTTCGCCCGCATGCTCACCGCGACACCTCTCCTCATCGTCGGGGGCGGCCAGGCCGGTCTGGCCACCGCTCACGTCGCCCGATCCCTCGGCCTGGCGCCCATCATCCTGGAGGAGGGCGATCAGCCGGTCGGTTCGTGGCCGCACTACTACGACAGCCTCACCCTGTTCTCACCGGCCCGGCGCAGCGCCCTGCCCGGGGCGGTGTTCCCTGGTGATCCGGACGGCTACCCCGCGCGGGACGAGGTCGTGGCCTACCTCGCCGACTACGCGTCGCGCCTGGACGCCGACATCCGCACCGGCCACCGCGTCGAAAAGGTCGTAATCGCAGGGGCGGGGGACCGGCGCGGGTTCGAGGCGGTGACGGCCGCCGGCGAGGTCTTCGCCGCTCCGATGGTGGTCGCCGCGACGGGCGGGTTCAGCCGCCCCAACCGTCCGGACCTGCCGGGACTGGACGGCTTCTCCGGCACGGTGCTGCACTCGTCCGACTACCGGCGTCCCGAGCCGTTCGCGGGTAAGCGGGTGGTGATCGTGGGCGGCGGCAACTCGGCCGTTCAGATCGCGATCGAGCTCGCGGCCCATGCGCGGGTGACGCTGGCGACCCGGCATCCGCTGCGCTTCATGGCGCAGCGCGTCCTGGGCGTCGACATGCACATCTGGTTGCAGCGGACCGGGCTGGATGCCGCGGGGTGGGCACGGCCTCTGCTGACCGGCGGCAAGGGCACTCCGGTGTTCGACACCGGGACCTACCGGGACGCCATCGCCACCGGAAACCCCGATCGCCGTCCGATGTTCACTCGCCTGGACGGCGACCAGGTCGTGTGGAGCGACGGCAGCAGGGAGCGTGCCGACGTGCTGCTTCTGGCCACCGGGTACCGACCCGGCGTCGACTATCTCGCAGGGCTGGGTGCCCTGGACGAGGAGAGCCGACCGCGCCACCGCGGCGGCATCTCCACCACCCATCCAGGTCTGGGGTATGTCGGGCTGGAATGGCAGCGCTCGTTCGCCTCGGCCACCTTGCGCGGTGTCGCCGCCGACGCCCGCCACGTCCTGACCCGGCTGTACAAGCAGACCCGCGCCGGCCGTCCGCCAGCGGCCCCATCCGCGAGATGACGACGCGAGGCGCACGCGACAGCGCACGCCGCGTTGAAGGACCGGTCTCCAGAGGTCCGGCGTCCACGGCACCATCTTGGGCGACTTCTCATCTGTTCCATCGCGCCTCTGAAGAGAGTCGGCTATCCGCTGGTGACATCGATGACGCCAAGGACGAGGACAACGAGGCCCACCACGGCGAAAACAGCCGATCCAAGGCGCTGATACAACACAGATTGTCGATGGCTCTTGTGCAGTGCCCTGTTCCAACGGCGGCTGGCGGTCCAGTCAGCGAAGCCGCGGTAGTTGATCAACAACGGGATGCATATGGCCAGCGCGGCGAGCCCCCAGAAGACCAGGGTCCAACCGCCGCCCGACTGTTCAGGTGGGGATGCTGCCGATTCCGGGAACATGGACCACTCCCTGCGATGTGTTCGTCGTCATTCTCCAGGTTTGCGGTCGTTAGCTGGGTGTGGAAGGCGTGGTTAATGGCGGCGACTTTGTCCGCAGGGGTGGGGCGGGGACTCAGTGGTCGGGGTTCCGGAGCGCTGAGACCGGGCGATGCGCGGGCTGCATGTGGGCGCGCAGCGCACAGCGTGAGCAGGACAGCTCGATGGCGGCCGACTTTGACGTTCAGCGGCTTCTCGGTCGGTCGGTGCGCCGCCGACGGGCCGCTACCGTTGGGACTTCCCCCTCGAGGGGTGTGACATTTCGGGAGAAGTCGACGCTGAGGTGAGTGTGTACCCGGCCCCCGTCTGGCCGGTGACCGCTGCGGGTAGTCCCGTCCCGGGCCACGAAATCCCCGCGCGTGGTCCGGGACGGTCCCGCCGAGGACGCATGCGGGGGTTCGGGGAGCGAGATGCTGGTAGCGGGTCGGTACCGACTGGATGAGCCGATCGGCAAGGGCGGGATGGGCGAGGTCTGGCGCGCCACCGACGAGAGCCTGGGCCGGACGGTCGCGGTCAAGGTGCTGCTGACGACCACCACCGACCCGCAGGCGGCCGCGCGGTTCCGGATGGAAGCGCAGACCGCGGCCCGGCTCAGTGACCCCCATGTGGTCGCCGTGTACGACTTCGGAGCCCATGAGGGCCGGCTGTTCCTGGTGATGGAATACGTCGAGGGGCACAGCCTGGCCCACGAGCGCGCCGTGCACGGCGTCCTGGACATCGAACGCGTCGCCGACATCGCCGCCCAGACGGCGGCCGGGCTGGCCGTCGCGCACGGGCAGCGCGTAGTGCACCGCGACATCAAACCGGGGAACCTGCTGCTGGCCGCCGACGGCACCGTGAAGATCGCCGATTTCGGCATCGCGCGGTTCGCCGGTGAGGCGTCGTCGGCGCTCACCGGCACCGGGCAGGTGATCGGTACCAGCGCCTATCTGGCGCCCGAACGTGGCCTCGGCCGCCCCGCCGGACCGGCGTCCGACGTCTATGCGCTCGGCTGTGTCCTGTACGAATTGCTGACCGGACAGCCGCCATTCCAAGGCGATAATGCCGCCGCCGTCGTCTTCCAGCACATCGACGCCACACCCGTACCGCCTCGTCAGTGGTGCCCTTTTCTGCCAGGGGCGTTCGAGGACTACCTGATGCGGTTGCTGAGCAAGCAGCCGGAGCAACGTCCCACGGCCGCCGAGGTGGCCGCCTGGTTCGCCGGCCCGGCGTGGCGCGCAACCCACCTGACCGAGGACGCGCCTCTCACCAAAACGGCCCGGCTGCCCATCGCCCATCTGCCGGAACCTGAGCGGCCCACCAACTCGTGGGGAAGGCACGTCCTCATCGCCGCCGCCGCGGCCGCCGCAGTGGTGATCGCAGGTGTGGTCGGGGTGGCGATCGCTTCCGGCGACGACAAGCCTGCCTCACCGCCCACCGTTCCCACGTCGGCGCCTCCGACAATCAGCACTTCTCCACAGCCATCCGATGAGAACAGTTCCAGCAGCGCTACCCAGGCACCCATGAAAACCAAGAAGGCTGGAAAGAAGAAGCCTCCGAAGCACAAGGAGGGCAAGAGCAAGCCGTGAGGGTCATGGCCACTCACCGACCCCGCATAGGCAAGATCGCGCCGCGATGCTCCTCGGCCCCCTGGTCACCCGTGTCCCCTGGCAACTCGGCTCCGCCCAGCGCTCGCCCAGCGGCCTGAGCGCCCCGGTCCTCATCCTCGCGGTTGATGACCATCCGTTTCCGGTGGGTTGATCGGTGCCATGGCTTCCAGTACTGCGGGACGGGAAGGAGGCCCGCAGTAGTCGACCATCGGGGGAGTCGTCGTGGGAAGTCGTGCGCGCGGCAGGATCGAACGCGGCGGACGCGAGGCCGCCGCCGCGCGTCCCGCGACGGTGCGGCGGGCTCTGCCAGGTGGGGTCACGTTCGTGCTCGTCCTGGTGTTGCTCCTGGCCGGGGCCTGCTCGTCCGGGACGGACAGTCGCGACTCCGGCGGGCGGCAGTCACAGAAGACGGTGAGCGTCGCGGAGAACGCGAAAAAAGGCGACTCCGACTGGCGGATCGCCCGCCGCGGACGAGGGGCCGAGCACGAGATCGAGGGCTACGCCGACCAGGTGAGCGTGCTTCCCGGCCAGCAGTTCCGGCTGTTCGTCTCGACCACGACGTCCGGGTTCAGCGTGCAGGCGTTCCGGATGGGCTGGTACGGCGGCGTGCAGGCCCGCCGGGTGTGGCGGTCCGGGACGTACCCGGGGGTCCGGCAGGCGGGCGCCCGCATCGACCCGGCGACCCGGACGGTGTCGGCACCGTGGCGGCCGTCGCTGACCGTGTCCACCAAAGGGTGGCCCGAGGGGAGCTACCTGATGATGCTGACCGCGGCGTCCGGGGCGCGGCGGTACGTGCCGGTGACGGTCCGCTCCTCCAGCGCGGTGGGGCGCGTGGTCGTGCTGAACGCCACCACCACCTGGCAGGCGTACAACATGTGGGGCGGGTACGACCTGTACATGGGGCCGTCCGGTGGGGATGGCGACCGGGCCAGTGCGGTCAGCTTCGACCGTCCCTACGACGGCAACGGCGCGGGCAAGTTCATGACCTACGAGCAACCCGCGATCGCGCTCGCCGAAAAGGTGGGCGTGCCGCTGGCATACGCGACCGACAACGACCTGCACGCCGATCCCAACCTGCTCAAAGGCGCGCGCGGCCTGTTGACCCTCGGGCATGACGAGTACTGGTCGTCCAACATGCGCCAGCGTGCGACGCAGGCCCGCGATCAAGGAGTCAACATCGCGTTCCTCGGTGCGAACGCGGTCAACCGGCACATCCGGTTCGCCGCGACGCCGCTGGGGGCGAACCGGCTCGTGGTCTGCTACAAGGACTCCGGCACCGATCCGGTCGCGAGGCACAACCCGGCCGAGTCGACCCAGGACTGGCGGCTTCCGCCGATGCCGCGTCCGGAAAGCGACCTCATCGGCATCCAGTACATGTGCTTTCCGGCGGAGGGCGCGTTGACCGTCACGCGGCCCGATTTCTGGTTGTTCCGCGGCACCGGTGTGCGCGCCGGGACGCGGTTCCCCGGCGTCATCGGCCCGGAGGCCGACGCGCTCAACCGCGACGGCCCCACCCCCGACACGCTGGAGATCGTCGCCAACTCGCCGATCACCTGCGGGAACCGGACGGCGGTCGCGCACACCTCTTACTACACCAACCGCCAGGGAGCGGGCGTGTTCGCGACGGGCACCATGCGTTGGGTGTGCGCCATGCGCGGCCCCGCCTGCGGGCACGGCGTCACCGAGGCGGGACAGCGGTTCGTCACCCAGGTCAGCGAGACGCTCGTCCGCGCCATGGCCGAAGGGCCGCTCGGGCGATCCCACCCGTCCCGTCCCAATTACAAACTCACCGGCAACCCGCGCTGAACCACGGTGGTCGAGTGAGTTCTGTCGTTTGGCGGGTAGGGGCTAAGCCACTCACATCTTCGGACTCATTGGGCGTGCACCTCGGGTGCCCCTTTGTCCGGTCTGCGGAACGATGAAGGGTAGGGCGCGCTGTGGGCGTGACGGATCAGATGCTGCGGTTGCTCGGCTTGAGCGGCCCGTCCCGGCCCATCGTGCTGTCCGGGCCGCCACCGACGACCGCGCAGAATCGGGAGCTGGCGGACACCATGCGGCGCCTTCCCGGCCGTTTCCAGGATCGGCTGCCCGCCGCGGTGCTGCAGCGCATCACCGGCTCGGCCGCCAGCGGGCGGTGGGAGAAGGCGGCCGGTCAGTTGGTGATGGCCTTGTACATGAGGGGTGCGCCCGTCAGTGCGGCGGAGCGCGATGAGCTGCGCGGTGCTCTGCAGGCGCTCGGTGTACCGGCCCATCGCGTCGACGGGCTGCGCTCCCGCTGAACCCCGGGACAACAAAGTGGGCCACGACCCGCGGCGGTGCAGCCATTCAGCCCGTGCCTGGCGTTGTCGAGGCATCGCGGTTGCCAGCGGGGCGGTCGTGCTGCCCATCGAAGGACACGGCCGCCCCGCCCTCTCGTACTGGCCCGGCGGGCGGCCGGCGAGGTTGTCGCCGGTATCCCGGCCGAGGTCCAGGAGCCCCCGCTATCGTCGGACGCGCTGCGCGGGAGACATCGCCAGAGGCGGCGCAGGGGACATCGCCAGGACGGTCGCGATGCGGGCCGCGGCCGTCTCGGGCTGGTCGGCGGGGCACAGCGGCTCCAGCTCGGGAGGGCATTGCCCGGTCGCGTCCCACCACACCCAGAACCACCACGCCGCCCCGCCGGGGCCCCGGGCGCACCGCACCTCCTGTCTCAGCCCGGGACCGAGCGCCCGGTCGGCCTGATCGCCGGCGCTCGGCTCGGCCGCCGGGTTGGACACCATGACGACCCCGCGCTCCTGCACCGCCGCGATCAGGCCGCGCTCACGTAGCAGAGCGGCCAGCGCGCCCGCCGCCGCAGTTTGCGTCTCAGTGGCTAAACAGCCCCTCGTTTCCATGCCTCGCCCCTCACGCTCACCAACCGTCTGTAACGGACAGTACAAGGAGCGTCACTGATCGTTTCGGGATTCTCAAGAATCCGGACTAAGAGCGTGTCTCGCGTGGGTTCGATGGGTGGTGCGGCGCGATCGGAGATCGTGTCGGCGGGCCTTGCGCTGCGGCCGGATCAAGATCACCGCCGGGAGCGCT
Organism: Actinomadura geliboluensis; assembly: GCF_005889745.1. Taxonomy (GTDB): domain Bacteria; phylum Actinomycetota; class Actinomycetes; order Streptosporangiales; family Streptosporangiaceae; genus Spirillospora; species Spirillospora geliboluensis. The sequence goes on along the minus strand of NZ_VCKZ01000001.1, from coordinate 25,318 downwards.
GCACCGGGGCTCCCTCGAACGCTCGCCGACAGTACGAAGGGTCGTGGCGGAGCAAACGTGCGGGGTGGACACGCTCAGGCCAATGCCGAGGTGATTGACCGGTCCCGGCGTCCCGCGATTCGCTCGCCCTCGTGATGCGGCCCGATGAGCACACCCGTGCCCCACACCGTCCTGGCCTGTTCACTCGGAAGCTCATGAACGGGCTGGCGAAGGTGTTCGAGATCGAACCCGCGGGCGTCAACTGGCCGCGAGCGGTGGCATTCCTGGACGTCGGGCCGGGCGGCGCCTCGGAGATCCTCCGCAACGTCGTCGCCGAGCGTGCCAAGGCCGACCAGATCGGTCTGGGCACACCGAGGGCATATCGCGCTCGGCTCGCCGACCTGGTCGGCCTGTAGGGCGCCAGGCGCGAGGGTGTGTCGCATTTGGGCGATTTGACTGTCCGGTGGCGCTGGGACGGGCCGGGCCCGGGTAACGCCTCCATATGCACCCGCGCGCAGGGGAGTCGGAATGCCGCTGGTGACCGGGCACCGTCCCGGATGGCCGTGCTGGGTCGAACTGGCGACCCCCGACAGGTCGGCCTCAGAGCGGTTCTACTCCGGCCTCTTCGGCTGGGACTCCTACACGCTGCTCGTTCCGCACCGCGGCGAAGTCGAGGTGTTCACCCTCGACGGCGCCGACGGTGAGGAGGTCGCCGGTCTGGAACCGCTGGCCGACCCCGCGCAGCCGGCGTCGTGGACGTGCTACTTCCGGACCGCGGACATGGCCGCCACCACCACCGCGCTCCACCGCGCCGGCGGTAGCGAGTTGATCGAGGCCGCCGACCTGGGCAACCTCGGCCGGGCGGCGCTGTGGGGAGATCCGCAGGGCGCCGACTTCGCCGTCATCGACACCTACGACTTCATCGGGGCCCGAGTGGTGGACGAGCCGTCCGCGCCGTGCTGGATCCAGCTGGCGACCAGCGACGTCGCGGGGGCGCGCCGGTTCTACGGCGAGGTGTTCGGGTGGCGGCCGGTCGACCGCGAGTACTTCGGCATCGCCTACACCGAGTTCAAGGTGGACGAGCAGTCGGTGGCGGGGATGCTGGCGCTGGAGGGGCCGGTGTCTCGGCCGGAGTGGATGCCCTTCTTCGAAGTCGCCGACTGCGACGCCGCCGCCGACCGCGCCGCGAAGCTCGGCGCCGAGGTCAGCGTCCCTCCGACCGGCACCCGGTCCGGCCGCTTCGCCATCCTCACCGACCCCACCGGCGCGCGGCTGGGCGTCATCACCCCCGACCCGGGAACGCGAGCCGGGTTCCGCCTACGCCCCTGAACCGCTGAAGGCGACGCGGCGCGCATTGACTCGACCGCCGAATTTCCATCACGTCATCGCCAGGTGGTTTTAGCGCGACTCAGGCCGGACCCGCCGGGTGATGATCAAGGCCCTTTCTTGTCTGGAGCTGTGGATCTTCGGCTTTGGTCGAGGGGATGACAGTGGGCTGAGAGGAGTACTCGGCCATGATCACATCAAGGGGGACGCACAGGGCACCGCGTACCGCGGAGACCGGTTTGCGGCGGGCGCTGCTGCTGACCGCCGCGTCGGCCGTGCTGCCCGGACTGGCGCACCTGCGGTCCGGGCGGCGGGTGACCGGGACGATCCTGCTGAGCGGCTACGTCTGCGCGATCGTCGCGGTGGTGCTGACGGCCGTCGCCCTCCGCGGGGACCTGGTCCAGCTCGCGGTCCGGTCGGATCTGCTGCTGGCGCTGATGGTGGCCTCGGGGGCGGTCGCCATCGGCTGGCCCGCTCTCCTGGTGTGGTCGTACCGGGTCGCGCGGCCGGCACGGATCTCCCGGGGGGCCCGGGCCATCACTGCGATCATCGTGGCGGGTCTGTGCACCTTGGCCGCCGCCCCGCCGCTGGCGGTGGCTCGCTACAGCTACGTCCAGCGAGACCTGGTCCGCACCGTCTTCCGCGACCCTGCGCCGTCGAAGCTGGTCGTCGGGACTCACCCCCAGCGCGGCACGGGGTCGCTGCCACGTCGCCTGAACGTCCTCTTGCTCGGAGGTGACGCCGACGTGCACCGGCCCGGCGTCCGGACCGACAGCATGACGCTGGCCAGCGTGGACACCCGGACGGGTACGACGGTCCTGATCAGCCTGCCGCGGAACCTGCAACAAGTCCCGGTCTGGGACGGCCACCGCAAGGTCACCGGGTTCCCCAGGAAGGAATTGCTCAACGAGGTGTACGAGTACGGGCATTCCCACCCGCACCTGACGCCTGGCCGCAACCCCGGCGCGCAGCTCCTCAAGCGCACCTACGGACACATCGTCGGGCTGCCCGTCCACTACTACGCGATGGTCGACATGCGCAGCTTCCGGCAGATCGTCGACGCCGTGCACGGCGTGCGCGTCTGCGTGCGGAAGGCCATTCCGGTGCCGCGTGAGCAGGTCGCGGCGGGGGTGATCCGTCCCGGCTGCCAGCGGCTCAGCGGGCGGCAGGCGCTCTGGTACGGGCGTTCACGCACCGGCAGCGACGACTATGCCCGCATGGCGCGGCAGAAGTGCCTGATCTGGGCGCTGTACAGGCAGGCCGACCCGATGACGGTGTTCCGCGCCTTCCGGCGGCTCGCGGAGGTGTTCAAGTACTCCGTCAACACCGACATCCCGCTCGGCATGCTGCCGTCCCTGGTCGGCCTGGTGAGCAAGATCCGGGGGGCGGGGCTGCACAGCATCCAGTTCGTCCCGCCGCTGATCCGTTCCGCGCACCCGGACTACGCTCGCATCCGGTCCCTCACAGCGCAGGCCCTGACCGAGGCGACCGACCAGCCCAAGACCGAAATGCTCGGCCAGAAATGCGGCTGACCCTGCCCCGGAACTGCGGTTGCAAGTATGCCGTACGGGACGAACTCGGGGCCCACGGGCAAGTGGAGTGGACCTCAGCGATCGTGGGCGCCGCCACACCCCGCAACACCTGATCAGCGCCGAAACCACGCCACTCCATGACCGGCGCCCAGGGCACGGGATGAGCCGGACACAGGGCAGTGCGGGGTCGCCGCCCGCCCTGGCCACTGCGCCCCGAAGGGGATGAGGCAGGCTTGGCCCGATGCCTGGGCTGAGGACATGACGGTGCAGACGGAACTGTTCGGCTTCGCCGCCGGCGCGCTGATCGCGGTGGTGACCGCCCCGGTCGGGGTGTCGGGGGCGGTGTTCCTGCTGCCGGTGCAGCTCAGCGTGCTGGGGGTTCCCAGCCCGGCCGTCACCCCGACCAACCTGCTGTTCAACGTCGTCGCCGGCCCCGGCGCGCTGATCCGCCACCACCGCCAGGGGAGCCTCACCGGGCCGCTGACCCGGCGGCTGATCGCCGGGGCGCTGCCCGGCGTGGTCATCGGGGCGGTCATCCGGGTGTTCGCCGTTCCCGGCGCCACCGTCTTCCGCGTTCTGGTCGGCCTGCTCCTGCTGCCGCTGGGGCTGTGGCTGTGCGTCCGCGTCCTGCGTCCGCGCCGCCGCCGTCCCGGGCAGCCGTCGGCACGGTTCATCACCTCGCTCGCCTTGGTCGTCGGCACTGTCGGCGGGGTCTACGGCATCGGCGGCGGCTCCATCGCAGGGCCCGTCCTGGTCGGACGGGGCATACCGGTCGCCCAGGTCGCGCCTGCCGCGCTGGCCTCCACCTTCCTCACCTCAGTGGCGGGGGCGTCCACCTATGCGATCCTCTCGCTCACCGCGCACGGGGACATCGCGCCCGAGTGGTCCCTGGGGCTGGCCTGCGGCTTGGGCGGACTGGTCGGCGGCTACCTGGGCGCGCGGCTGCAGCCCCGGCTCCACGAGACCGCGTTGCGGTTCGGCCTGGGCCTCGCGGCCACCGCGCTGGCCGTCCTCTACCTCCTCCAGGCGCTCACCTGACGGCCGCAGCCCGGAACCGCATCAGGCCGTCGCCAGGGGCGTCGCGGTCGTGGTGGAGCCAGCCGAGTGGAATCGTCTGCGATGGCAATACCAGAGAACACGTCCCCCCGGAGGTGCGCATGGCATGGCTCGGAGTCGTCCTCGTCGTCGCGGGTGCCTTGCCGGCACTTACCGTGGACGGTGACCTGGCCGGTATCGACATCACCGCAGCGGGGGCCGCCGTGATGGCCGTTGGTGCGGTCCTGCTGCTCGCGGGCATTCTGCGGCTGCGGAGGCGCCGCCGTGGCGGGCCGTCCGGCACGGCGGCGCAGGCTTACTACCGGACCTCCAAAGGCAGGATCGTCGCGATGGTGATCGCGGTGATCTACATCGTCTCCCCGATCGACCTGATCCCGGACGTCTTCCTGCCATTCGGAATCGTCGACGACGCCACCGCTCTCACATGGCTGCTGTTCGCGCTCGGCCAGGAGTACACGCGCCGATCGCGCGGAGAACGCCGCGCCCCCTGAAGCCCAGAACGGCGTACTGCCCGGATAGCCGCGTCATTCTTCGTAGAAGTGAGGGCGGGGCAGGACGAGTGTCCTGCCCCGCCCTCGGTGGAAACTAGGGGGCGGCGGGGGAGCGGAGTCCCAGTTCGGCGAGGACGGCCCAGCCGTTGGACTGGGTGATGTCCACCTGGACGGCGTCGATCGGGGTGCCGGGGCCGACCGGGAACCAGGTGAGGTCGTCGCCGTAGCGGACGCGGTCATCGAGGTCGCCGATGGTCCGCCAGGTGCCGTCCGGGGTGCGGACCTTGATCGTCGCTGCTTCGGCGTGGCCGGGCTTGAGGGCGACGCCGGCCTCCAGTACGCGGCGCGGCTCGTCGAAGGTGACGGTGTAGCGGGCGGGCGCGGCGCCGGCCTTCCAGGCGGCGTCGTTGTAGCCGACCACGCCGTCGATCGCGCCGCCCGGGCCCACGTTCGGCCGGCCCGCGCCCGTGTACGTGAGGTCGGTGTCGATCGTGAGGCGGCCCGCGGCGTGCAGGGCGGCCAGGTCGACGCGACGCGGGTCGGCGGGCTCGTCGCGGATGCCGTTCACGTCGACGAAGTCGCCGATGAGCTGGCTCTTGGCGGAGTCGAAGCCGAGCACGAGGACCCGGCCGGGACGGACCTCGGCGACGGCGGGGTTGGCCTGGTCGCCGGTCCCCGAGTCGTACACCAGTTCGCGCGGCGCGCCCGTCCACGAGCGGCCGGGGTCGCGCAGGACGGCTCCGACGGTGCCGCGCCGCTCGGTGAAGTGGCCGGACAGGTCGCCGTAGGCGAGGAAGACGTCGCCGTTCCGCAGGACCTCGGTGTGGGCCGAGGAGGTCACGAGGTCGATCTCGGCGGGGGCCGTCCAGGTGCGGCCGCCGTCGCGCGACCAGGACTCCTGGGAGTTGACCGCGCCCATCGTGGACGCCGCCGTGCCGATGCGCAGCAGGGCGTGGACCGTGCCGTCCGGGAGGACGGTGAGCACCGGCTCCTGGTAGTGGGTGCCCTGCGCGGACGCGATCAGCGACTCGGTGCCCGCGTGCCAGGACGCGCCGCCGTCCAGGCTGCGCACCACGGTGGCGCGCTGCCAGCGGTCGTCGGGGACGGTGCCGTAGAGCGGGACGATCAGCTCGCCGGAGGGCAGTTCCTTGATCTGCCCGTGGCTCGCCGCCCAGCCCAGCTCGTAGGTGTCGACGATGTCGGACTCGCCGCTGAGCGAGGTCTGCACCGCGACCGGCTCCGACCAGGTGGCGCCGCGGTCGTCGCTGTGCCGGACGAACACCCCCATCGGCTCGGCGGGGGAGACCGAGTAGTCGATCTGGAACCAGCTCAGCAGCAGCCGGCCGGACCGCAGTTGCGTGATCATCGGGTCGCGGTCGTCGTAGCGGGAGTCGTGCACGGTCCGCGGCGCCGACCAGGTGCGGCCGCCGTCCTCGCCGGTGAGGATCAGCAGCCGGCCGTCCTGCCCGGTGTGGCCGGCGCCCTCGCGGGCCACCGCGACGAGGGAGCCGTCGTTCAGCCGCTCCATGTTCGGGAAATGCAGTTTCTTGCCCGGGGCGGCTTGGGCCACGACCACGTCGGGCCGGTCCGGGGTTGAGGGAATGGTCGGGGCCGCGTGCGCCATGGCGCCGGAAAACCCCAGAGTGAGCAGTGCGGTCAGGGCGATGGCGGTACTTCGACGGACTCGCATACTTCCTGGATGCAACACGGAATACCATTCCATGTCAACGCTCGAACGGATGTTAATAGCGGGCCTCGATCGGGTGGCGTTCGACGGCCCGGGTGCCCTCGACGAAATGCAGCGTGCTCCACATGTTGGTGGTGCCGCAGGCGTGGTTGGGGACGATCCGGAGCAGGTCGCCGACCCGGAGCCCGGACGTTCCCGGGCCGGTCAGGTAGCCGTGCTCCTCGTTGCCGGCGGTGAACTCGACCCCGTCCAGCGGACGGCCTGACTCCGGGTCGCAGACGATGCCGAGGATCCCGGCGGTCGCGATGGTGTCGGAGCTCATCGCCTTGATGCCCGCGTCGATGATGACGGTTCCGGGCCGCTGGGCGCTCGTGACGCGGGCCAGGACGGTCTGCGCGCACTGCTCGATCCGGGCGCTGCCCAGGCCGACCTGGTTGGCGTCGAAGTACACGTACGTGCCGGGACGGGCCTCGGTGACCCCGGCGGCGAAGGGCGCGGACGTGGCGCCGGGCGTCGAGCCGACCGAGACCAGCGGGCAGGCGTGGCCGTCGGCGCGCAGTGCCTCGGCAACTTGCACGAGGGTGCGTCCCGCCATGTCGCCCGCCGCCTCCAGGCCGGCGCGGTCCGAGCCGTGCGCGGCCAGGTGGCCCTCGTGGGTGAGGACGCCCCGCAGCTCCAGCGCGGGCAGGGCGGTGAGCGCGGCGGCGGTCGCCACGGCCCGGTCGGGGTCGACGCCCGCCCGGTGCAGGCCCGTGTCGACCTCCAGCACGAAGGGGACGGTGACGCCGGCGGAGGCGGCCGCCTCCGCGAGCGGTCCCGCCGCTTCGAGGGAGTCGAGCGCGATGGTCAGCCCGCCCCGGCCCAGGGCCCGGACGGCGAACGCGACCTTGGCGGGGCCGACCGGCTGGTGCGCCCACAGGACGTCATCCACGCCTTCGTCCTGGAGCAGCTCCACCTCGGCCGGTGTGGCGCAGGTGAAGCCGATCGCGCCGTGGGCGAGCTGGCGGCGCGCGACCGCCAGGCACTTGGACGTCTTGAAATGCGGGCGCAGCGCGACGCCGGCGGCGCCGATCGCGGCGGACATGGCGGCCAGGTTGGCCTCCATGCGGGCGCGGTCGACGAGAAGGGCGGGCGTCGGCAGCTCGTCCAGCGGCGTCATGCGAGGCCCATCTGCGGTCGCGGGTCGCCGTCCAGCAGCCACTCGACGGTCTCCTTCTTGATCTCGGGGAAGCCGGACGGGCGCCGCCCGACCATCTCGCGCAGCCCGGCGACGGCCTCGGCGGGCGTCCAGAGCGGGAAGTCGGAGCCGAAGACGAGCTTGTCGACCACGTCCCACTCCTGCGCGCGGGCCAGCGCGAGGTAGCCGTCCATCGGCCGGGCCCAGGACGCCGACACGTCGGAGTACACGCGGCGGTTCTTGCGCAGCGTCACGATCGTCTCGCGCTGCCACGGGTGCCCGAGGTGCGCGATGATCTGCACCAGGTCGGGGTGCCGGCGGGCGACGTCGTCCACGACCAGCGGATTGCTGACCGACAGGTCCCCGGCCGGGCTCGGGGTGGCGCCCATGTGCCACAGGACGACGAGCCCCGCGTCGGCCGCGGCCCGGTAGAACGGGTCGTGGCGGGTGTCGCGCGGGTCGAACAGCGCCAGCACCGGGTACAGCTTGATGCCGCGCAGGCCGCGCGCGACGCCGTCGGCGAGCTGGTCGAGGACGTCGGGGTCGGTGGGGTCGAGCGCCATGAAGCCGATCGTCTCGGTGGCGGTCTCCGCGCAGAACGCCTCGGTGTGGGCGTTCGGCGTGAGGACCCCGGCGGCGGTGGCGCGGATCCCGAACACGCACGCGGCCGTCACGTCCGCCATGGCGCGGTCGTAGTCGGCGGCGGTGAACTCGTGGGCGCCGCGCCCGTAGACGGGCTTCCAGTGGTCGTCCCACTCGTGGCCCCAGTGCTCGGGCCGCTGGCAGTGGGTGTGGAAGTCGATCAAGAATCCTCCCGGGGACGGGGTACGTCGGAGCGCAGGGACGAGCGCAGGAACTCCAGGGCGGCGACGACGTCGGCGTCGGCCGCGAGGCCGGCCGCGGCGGCGCGCAGCAGGTCCAGATAGCGGCCGCGGCGGTCGCCGTCGAACTCGGCGGACGGCCCCGACACGCTGAGCGCGGCGACGCAGGCGCCGTCCACCTCGACCGGCACGGCGACGCAGCGCAGGCCGACGCTGCCCTCGTTGTCGTCCAGCGCGTGGCCGCGCTCGGCGGCGCCCCGCAGGTCCTCGGTCAGCGCGGCGACGGTCGTCAGCGTGTGCTCGGTGCGGGCGGGGAACGGCTCGGGCGGCAGGTGCGGGGCGAGGACGGCCGGGTCGAGCCCGGCGAGCAGCATCTTGCCGAGCCCGGTGCAGTACGCGGCGTCCCGCGTGCCGGGCGTGGTGTGGAAGCGGATCGGCCGGTCGGGTTCGCGGACGCACACGTGCAGGACCTCGCGCCCGTCCAGCACGCCGAGGTTGGCGGTCTGCCCGGTCGCCTCGGCGACCTTCGCCAGGTGCCCGCCCGCGACCTGGGACAGGTCCAGCCCGTTCAGGTACGCGGTGGACAGGGTGAGGGTCTTGTGGCCGAGCCGGTAGGCGGGGCGCTCGTCGGCGCGGACCACGTACCCCATCTCCTCCAGGACGGCGAGGAGCCGGACGAGCGTGCTCTTCGGCAGGCCGGTGCCCGTCGAGAAGTCGTTCAGGGTCAGCGTGCCGCCGCGCGCGGCGAGCCGCTCCAGCAGCGCCAGGCCGCGGGCGAGCGCGTTGGCGTGGTAGTTGGCCGCCGCGGGCCGGTCGTCGTCCACGTTGCGGCGGCGGGCCGCGGGACGCGTCCCGGATGCCGTCCCTCTGCCTTGGTCCATCGGTGCCTCGTCTCCGTTCAGGGAATGCGCGCTGCGGAAGATCCGCGTTCAGGGGATACGGAGGATCTCGCCGGGCCGGGCGCCGCCGTGCGCGCCGTCCTCGACCACGGTCCGGCCGCCGACGACGACCGCGGAGATCCCCTCCGGATACCGCTGTGGTGCTGCGAACGTAGCCCGATCGGCGATGCGGGCGGGGTCGAAAACGACGATGTCGGCGGCGGCCCCGCCGCGCAGCACCCCGCGCCCCGCGAGCCCGGCCCGCTCGGCGGCCGCGGACGTGCATTTCCGGACGGCTTCGGCGAGCCCGATCCGGCCCGTCCGGACGTACTCGGCGAACAGCCGCGGGAAGCAGCCGAACGATCGGGGGTGCGGCGTGCCCCGCCCGGTCGGCCCGTCCGGGTCGAGGGCCTGGCCGTCGGAGCCGATGACGGCGGCGGGATGCGTGAGCGCGTCCGCGAGGTCGCGTTCGCTGCGCCCGCCCGCCACCATCTGCACGCCGTTGCCGTGCTCGGCGACGAGGTCGAGGGCGATCTCCGGCGGGTCGGCGCCCGCGTCGGCGGCGAGATCGGGCAGGGCGCGCCCGCCGACGGCGATGTCGTCCCACGCGTTCGGCATGCCGCGCCACTCGTCCCGGACGCGGGCGCGGACGCCGGGCTCGGTGAGCCGGGCCCGCATCGGCCCCTCGCCGCCCTCCTGCGCCCACGCGGGCAGCAGCTGCGACAGCGGCGCGTTCCCGGCCAGGTAGGGGTAGATGTCGAAGGCGACGTCCAGGCCGGCGTCCCGCGCGGCGTCGATCAGTTCCAGCGCCCGCGCGACCGAGCCGTGGTTGCGCCGCCCGACCGCGACCAGGTGCGAGATCTGGGTGCGGCAGCCGGTCGCCGCCGCGACCCGCAGCGCCTGCCGGACCGAGTCGAGCAGCCCGTCGGCGTAGTCGCGGACGTGCCAGGAGAACAGCCTGCCGTGCGCGGCGGCGGTGCGGCCGAGCGCCTCAAGCTCGTCCTCGCGGGCGTAGCAGACGGGCGCGTAGACCAGGCCGGTGGAGACGCCGGCGGCGCCCGCAGCGAGCGCGTCGCCGAGCAGGCCCCGCATCCGGTCGAGCGCGGCCGCGTCGGCGGGCCGGTCGCCGAACCCGACGGCCGCCGCGCGCAGCGGCGTGTGCGCGACGAGCGCGGCCACGTTCACCGACGGGCGCGCGGCGTCGAGCGCGGCGAGGTAGCCGGGCAGGTCGGTCCAGTTCCAGCGGACGGACGGGTCGAGGTCCAGGTATCCGGCGGCCTGGCGCAGGGCGTCCGGGTCGGCGGCGACAGGGGTGACTCCGAGGCCGCAGTTGCCGACCACGACGGTCGTGACGCCCTGCCGCACGGCGCTGTGCGCCTCCGGGTTCGACAGCAGTGTCAGGTCGGAGTGGGTGTGGACGTCCACGAACCCGGGCGCCACGACCTGCCCGGACGCGTCGATCGTCCGCGCGGCCGGGCGTCCCGCCAGGTCGCCGATCGCCTCGACCCGGCCGCCCTCGACGGCGACGTCGGCGCGGCGCGGCGCCGCCCCGGTGCCGTCGACGAGCGTCCCGCCGGTGATGAGCAGTTCCGTCATGGCGTGCGCAGCCGGAACGTGGCCTGCACCTCGACCGGGCTGCCGGTCGGCAGCGCGGCGACGCCGAGCGCGACCCGCGCGTGCCGTCCGGCGTCGTCGCCGAACACCTCGGTGAACAGGGCCGTCGCCGCGTCCGCGACCAGGTGCTGGTCGGTGAACCCGGGCGCGGACGCCACCCACACCGACACGGCCTCGACGTGCTCCACGGCGCCGAGCCCGGACAGCTCGTCCCGGACGGCGGTGAGGACGTTGCGGGCGCACTGCCGCGCGCAGGCGCGGGCCACATCGAGCGACACGTCCTCGCCGACGCGGCCCTCGGCGATCAGCTTCCCGTCCCGGGCGGCGACCTGGCCGGAGGCGATCAGGACGGCACCGGAACGGCGCGCGGCGGCGACGGACGGCCGTTCGCCCGCGGGCCCCGGCTCCAGGGCGGAGGCGGCCAGTCGCTGGTCTGCGTCGTGCACTTTCGCTCCTTGAGGTCAGGCGGTGGCCAGCACGTCGGCGGGCTCGGCGAAATGGCAGGCGGCCGGGTGGCCGACGCCGTCGCGGTCGGTGAGCGCGGGGGTCTCGGTGGCGCAGACGTCCTGCGCCTTCCAGCAGCGGGTCCGGAACCGGCAGCCGGAGGGCGGGTCGATCGGGCTCGGCACGTCCCCGGTGAGCATGATCCGCTCCCGGCCCGCGCGGGCGCCGGGCCGCGTGCGCGGCACGGCCGACAGCAGCGCCTGCGTGTACGGGTGCGCCGGGCTCCGGAAGATCTCGTCCCGGGTGCCGCGCTCCACGATCGTCCCGAGGTACATCACCGCGATCTCGTGCGAGACGTGCCGCACCACCGACAGGTCGTGCGAGATGAACAGGTACGCCACCCCGAGTTCGCGCTGCAGCTCCCGGAGCGTGTTGACGACCTGCGCCTGGATCGACACGTCCAGCGCGCTGACCGGCTCGTCCAGCACGAGGACCTTCGGGCCGAGGGCGAGCGCGCGGGCGATGCCGATGCGCTGCCGCTGCCCGCCGGAGAACTCGTGCGCGTACCGGCGGGCGTGCGCGGGCGCGAGCCGCACCATGTCGAGCAGCTCGGCGACGCGCTCGGGGCCGCCGTCGTCGTAGCGGCCCTGCACGCGCAGCGGCTCGGCGATGATGTCGTGGACGGTCATCCGCGGCGACAGCGACGCGTACGGGTCCTGGAACACCAGCTGCAGGTCGCGGCGCAGCGCGCGCAGCTCGGCGCCGCGCACGCGGGTGACGTCCCGCCCGGCCACGACGATCCGCCCGGCGGTGGGCTCCAGGAGGCGCACCACCATCCGCCCCGCGGTCGTCTTGCCGCAGCCGGACTCGCCGACCAGGCCCAGTGTCCGCCCCGCCCGCAGCGAGAAGTCGACGCCGTCGACCGCGTGGACGCTGCCGGTCCGCAGGCGCAGCGGCCCCGACCGGACGGGGAAGTGCTTGGCGAGGCCGGTGACGGCGAGGACCTCGTCCGGCCGCGCCCGGTCCGGCCGCGCCGCGTCAAGCTCGGTCATCGGTCTCCTCCTCGGCCATCTCGTCGTGGAAGTGGCAGGCGCTCGCCCGTCCCGGCCCGGACCGGGTCAGCTCCGGGCGCTCCGCGCGGCACCTGTCCCGCGCCATCGGGCAGCGGGGCGCGAACGCGCAGCCCTCCGCGACCTCGCCCGGCAGCGGCGGGGACCCCGGGATCGGGGTCAGGTCGCCGGCGTCGCCGTCCAGCGCGGGCAGGCTGTCCAGCAGCCCCCGCGTGTACGGGTGCCGGGGCGAGTCGAAGATCGCCGCGACGGTGCCGTGCTCGACGACCCGCCCCGCGTACATCACCACGACCCGGTCGGCCAGCTCGGCGACCACGCCGAGGTCGTGGGTGATGAGCACGGTGGCGGCGCCGGTCTCCCGCCGCGTCAGCCGCAGCAGGTCGAGCACCTGGGCCTGGACGGTCACGTCCAGCGCGGTCGTCGGCTCGTCCGCGATCAGCAGGTCGGGGTCGTTGGCGATGGCCATCGCGATCATCGCGCGCTGCCGCATGCCGCCGGAGAACTCGTGCGGGTACTGCTTCAGCCGCCGCTCCGCGCCCGGCACCCCGACCAGGGTCAGCAGTTCGGCGGCCCTCTTGCGGGCCGCCGCCCGGGACATGCCCGGCTGGTGCAGCCGCAGCGCCTCGCGGATCTGCGCGCCGACGGTGACGACCGGGTTCAGCGCGGTCATCGGATCCTGGAAGATCATCGCGATCCGGCCGCCGCGCAGTCTGCGCAGCTCGCGGGGACGCATGGCGCGCAGGTCGGACCCGTCGAACACGACCCGCCCCGACACGACCCGGCCCGGCGGCCTGATCAGCCCGAGCGCGGACATCGCGGTGACGCTCTTGCCCGACCCCGACTCGCCGACCACGCCGAGCGTCTCGCCGGGCGCGACCGTGTACCCGGCGCCGTCCACGGCCCGGACGGTCTCCTCGTCGCCCGCGAACTCGACGACCAGGTCCTCGATCTCCAGCAGCGGCCCGCTCCCGGGCCCGGTGCGCGCGGTCATGTGCGTCCTCCCGGCGTGACGGCGTCGCGGAGGCCGTCCCCGACGAAGTTGACGGCGAGCACCGTCACCGCGATCGCGATGCCCGGCGGGATCCACAGCCACGGCATCGTCTGGATCAGCGTCAGGTTCTGCGCGTCGTTCAGCATGTTCCCCCAGCTCGCCTGGGGCGGCCGGACGCCGAGCCCGAGGAAGGACGCGGTCGTCTCCAGCATGATCGCCTGCGCGACGGCGAGGGTGCCGGTCACCGTCACCGGCGCCAGCGCCGCGGGCACGATGTGCTTGCGGATCAGCCACCACGCGTTCGCCCCGGACGCCTCGGCGGCCTGGATGTACTCGCGGTCGCGCAGCGACAGCGTCACGCCGCGCACCACCCGGCCGGCGACCGGCCACTGCGTCAGCCCGATCGCGACGATCAGCACGGTCACGCTCGGCCCGACGATCCCGGCGAGCACCAGGATGACCACCACGGTCGGGAACGACATCACGATGTCGGCGATCCGCATGATCACGCTGTCCACGATGCCGCCGAACAGCCCGGCGACCGAGCCGAACAGCGTGCCGACGAGGACGGCGCCGAGCGCCGCGGCGAGCCCGACCAGCAGCGACACCCGGCCCGCGTGCAGGGTGCGGGCGAACACGTCGCGGCCGGAGGGGTCGGTGCCGAACCAGTGCGCGCCGGACGGCCCCTGCCGCACCGCGTCCAGGTCGACCGCGTTCGGGTGCCCGGCGATCCACGGCGCCAGCAGCGACGCCAGCACCACCGCGCCGAGCACGACGCTCCCGGCGACGGCGAGCCGGTTGCGGCGGAACCGCCGCACCGCCCGCGCCCGGGGCGACGCCGACGCGGCGGCCTTCTCGGCCGCGGGCCTCTTCTCCAGGGGGACCTTCGTCCGCTTCTGCGCCGTGGTCATCGCAGGCTCACTCTCGGGTCGACGACGGCGTACAGGACGTCCGCGATCAGGTTGCACAGCAGCACCAGCACCGCCACGTACAACGCGAACCCGACGATGACCGGGTAGTCGTGCTGGCCGATCGAGCTGACCGCGAGCTGCCCCATGCCCGGCCAGGCGAAGACCTGCTCGATCACCACCGCGCCCGCCAGCATCTGCGGGATCTGGTACATCACCACCGTGATCAGCGGGATCAGCGAGTTGCGCAGCGCGTGCCGCAGCACGACCCGGGCCCGCGACGCGCCCTTGGCCTCGGCCGTCCGGACGTAGTCGGCGCCGAGTTCGTCCACCAGGCCGCCGCGCACGTAGCGGGTGAACGGCCCGGCGGTGACGAACGCCAGGATCAGCCCCGGCAGGACCAGGTGCCGGAGTTGGTCGGCGGGGCCGCCGCCGCCCGGCGTGGTCATCCCCGCCGACGGCAGCACCCCCCACTTCAGGGAGAACAGGTAGATCCCGACGATGCCGAGGAAGAACGGCGGCACCGAGACCGCGGCCAGGCCGAGGACGGTGGCGCCGTAGTCGACGGACGTGTTGCGGCGCACCGCGGCGGCCACGCCGAGCGCCACCGACACCACCAGCGCGACCGCGAGGGCGGCGCCCATCAGCTGCAGCGTCGGGCCGACCCGCTCGCCGAGCACCGCCGACACGGGCCGGTGCCCGACGTAGGAGTAGCCGAAGTCGCCGTGCAGCGCCCCCGACAGCCAGTTCCCGTACTGGACGACGATCGACCGGTCGAGCCCCAGCTCGTGCCGCTTGGCCTCGATGAACGCCTGGCCGCCGCCGCGCATCTGCTCGGGGTCGACCATCATGCGCACCGGGTCGCCGGGCGCGACCCGCACCAGCACGAAGATCCCGACGCTGATCAGCAGGAACACGAACGCGTTCACCAGCAGGCGCCGGATGACGTAGGCCGCCACGCCTCACCTCCTTCCTTGCACGGCGGCCGGGCCGGGGGCGCCCGCCCCCGGCCCGGCCGGGATCAGCTCAGCTTCCAGTTCGCGAAGTCCCAGGTCCCGACCTCGTTCGTCGGGAGACCCGTCGGCTCGAAGCCGGACAGCCGGGTCCGGTACGCCCAGACCGCGTCCGGGTTGTAGAGCCACAGGTACGGCACCTGCGCGTTCTCGACCTTGGCGGCCTCCTGGAACAGGCTCGTGCGCTCCGCCGGCGCCGCGACCGAGTCGGCCTTGGACAGCAGCTCGTCGAGCTTCGGGTCGCAGAAGTGCGCGACGTTGCCGCCCGCCGGGTAGGACTGGTCGCAGGCGTCGATCGTCGCGACGGTGGACGGCTCGGTCGCGTAGTTGCCGCCGCCGAACAGCGCCATGTCGTACGACTTCTTCTCGTAGGACGACAGCAGCTCGTCCGCCTGCACCTGCTTGAGCTCCACGTTCACGCCGACGGCCTTGA
The DNA here is from genome assembly GCF_005889745.1 of Actinomadura geliboluensis. Lineage (GTDB taxonomy): Bacteria > Actinomycetota > Actinomycetes > Streptosporangiales > Streptosporangiaceae > Spirillospora > Spirillospora geliboluensis. Next base: position 9,898 of record NZ_VCKZ01000001.1, on the reverse strand, counting down.
GCTGGCTCTGGATCACCGTCACGGCGGTGTCGCGGTCGCGCTGCCCGGGGATCCACGACAGCGTGACGGGCTTGGCCCCGTCCCAGCCGGCCTCGGCGAGCAGGCTCTTGGCCTTCGCGGGGTCGTAGGCGTAGTCGTTCGCCGCGGACGTCGCGAGCTCCCCGTAGAAGCTGGAGTTCACGACCGTCCCGGCGCCGCCGAGCACCTTCTCGACCAGTCCCTTGCGGTCGATCGCGGTGAGCAGCGCCTGCCGGACGCGCGCGTCCTTGAACCGCTTCTGCGACTGGTTGAGGGCGATCCGGGTGAAGCCGGGGCTCTTGGCGGACACGACCTTGACGCCGTCCATCTTCTTCACGGTCGGCAGGTCGGTCGGCGAGACCTGGGTGAGGTCCATCTCGCCGGTGCGCAGCTGCGCGGTCGCCACGTCGGAGGTGACCGGCTTCAGGAACACCTTCTTGACCGATACCGGCTCGCGGAAGTTCGGGTTCGCCTTCAGCTCCACGTACTGGTCGGTCTTGTAGTCGGCGAACGTGAACGCCCCCGAGCCGACGGTCGGCCGGGTGAAGAAGCCGTTGTCGCCGAGCCCCTTCGCCGGGCCCTCGCCGAGGACGTGCCGGGGCAGGATCGGGGTGTTGCCGATCAGCCCCGGCAGCCCCGCCGCCGGCCGCGTCGTGGTGATCTTCACGGTGGCGGCGTCGGGCGCGGTCACGCCCGTGAGGGAGTCGGCCTTGCCGTCGGCGAGCTCCTTGGCGCCCGCCACCGCGGCGAACTTGCCCGCCTGCGCGCTGCCCGTCTCCGGGTCGGCGAGCACGGTGAAGGTGAATACCACGTCCTCGGCGGTGAGCGGCTTGCCGTCGCTCCACTTCAGGCCCGGCTTCAGCTTCACCGTGATCGTCTTGGCGTCGTCCGACACCTCGGGCGCGGCGGCGGCCAGGTGCGGCTTCAGCCCGTAGGACCCGTCCGAGCCGTACAGCGAGTCGAAGATGAACGACATGACGAGCTGGTCGGGCCCGTTGTTGGGCGCGAGCGGGCTGAACGTCTTCGGCTTCTGGTACAGGTACATGTTCAGGACGCCCGCGTCCCCGCCAGCGGACTTCTGGGTGGGGTCGGAGCTGCAGGCGGCGAGCGCGCCCGCCGCGAGCACGCCGCCCAGCGCGGCCGCGGCGGCTCGCCGCCCGGGGCCGCGGGCCCTCGTTCTCCCGGAACGAATGGTCATTGACTGCCTCTTCTCGGCGGTGGCCGGGCACCCGCCCGGCCACTGGTCCGCTCAGCGGACGCGGTTCACCAGGCTTCCGAGCCCGGTCACGCGGACCGTCATCTCGTCGCCTGCGGACAGGAACTCCCCCGATGCCATCCCCACCCCGGACGGCGTGCCGGTGTACAGCACGTCGCCGGGCTCCAGCGTCATCAGCCGGGACGCGAACGCCACCAGCTCCGCGACGCTGAAGATCATCTGACCGGTGTCGCCGTGCTGCCGGACCCGCCCGTTGACCTCCAGGATCACCTCGAGCTTCTGCGGGTCGGGCACCTCGTCCGCGGTGACGAGGTACGGGCCGAGCGCGGCGAACCCGTCGAGCCACTTGCCGTTCAGCCAGTCGAAGAACGCGACCGCGGAGTCCTCGGTGTCGCGGTCGTGGCCGTAGTCCATCTTCCGGGCCGACACGTCGTTGCCGATCGTGTAGGCGCCGACGTGGCCGAGGGCGTCCTCGACCGGGATGTCCTTGCCGCCGCGCCCGATCACCGCGACCAGCTCGGCCTCCCAGTCGATGCTGGGGCTGACCGACGGCAGCGCGATGTCCTCGCCCGGGCCGCTGACGGCGGTGCCGGGCTTGATGAACAGCCGCGGCGAGATCCGCGACTTGTCGAGCGCGTCCCCGCCCGTCTCGGTCACGTGCTCCTGGTAGTTCGCGGCCACCGCGAGGACCTTGCCGGGACGCAGCAGCGGCGCGAGCAGCGTCACCTCGTCCAGCGCGTGCTCCGTCCCGCCGGACGGCACCGAGCCGAGCCCGCCGACCAGCGCCGAGAGGTCGCCGGGGCCGAGGTCGGTGACGCGGCCGCCTTCGACGATCTCGCCGTGGCGGACTCCGCCGTCCGGCAGGCGGTACGTCGCGAGCTTCATGGATCAGACCTCCGGGGAGTCGATCGGCACGGGCGTGCCGAGGGCGAGGGAACGGGCCGCGGCGTCGGTGACGCGCAGCGCGGCGAGGGCGTCGGCCGGGCCGGCCTCGGGCGGCCGGCCGGTGACGACGGCGGTGTGCAGCGCGGTGAGCATCCGGTCGACGGTGCCGGGGCCGTGCCAGGCGGTGCGGCTGCCCGTCACCGTCCGGACGGACGCGCCCGGCTTGGCGGCGTCGACGTCCATGACCCCGCCGGAGCCGCTGATGCGGTACCGGTGCAGCGCCATGCCGGGGGCGTCGACGGTGCCGCGCAGCCGGCCGACGGTGATGGTGCTGGTCATGCCGTGCTCGTGGTCGAGCAGCAGGACGGTGAACCGGCTCCGCTCGCGGCCCGGCACGGCGTGCACGCGGCGGACCGCCTGCCCGGTGAGGGCCCGCACCACGTCCACGGGGTAGAGGCCGAAGTTGACGAGTTCGCCGTCCGGGCACGGGTCGCCGCCGTCGACGAGGAAGTCGGCCTGGACGTTCCAGGGCAGCCCGACGCGTCCGGAGGCGAGCGCCCCCTTGGCGGCCTGGACGGCGGCGCCGAACCGGTGGTGGTGCGCCGGCATGCAGACCAGGCCGGTCTCGGCCGCGACCGCGGCGATCGCCTCGACGCCGGCCGCGTCCAGCGCGAGCGGCTTGTCGGCGAGGACGTGGCAGCCGGCGCGCAGCGCCTCGACGACCCGGTCGGCCCGCTCCTCCGGCGGCGCGCACACGCAGACGACCTCGGCGCCCGTCGCGCGGACGGCTCCACTGATGTCCGGCCGGTCGCTCTCCACGACCTCGAACCCGGCGTGCGCCCGGAACGCGGGAAGGTACATGTCGTGCTGGTGGTCCTGGGTCCCGAACCCGCCCGACCCCCAGGGCAGCACCTTGAGCGTGCGCATCAGGACGCCTCCTTGAGGACGTCGGCGACCCGGACGGGCTCGCCGGTCGCGATCGATCGTTCGGCGGCGACGCCCATCGCCACGGCCAGCAGCCCGTCCTCGCCGGTCACGAGCGGCGGCTCGCCGGTGACGGCGTCGGCCCAGGCGGCGATCTGGAGGGCGAACCCGTCGCCGCCGCCGGGCGGGAGCAGCGCGGTGCCGGTCTCGTCGGTGGCGGTCCCCGACTCGGCGTCCCAGGGGAGCGTGAGGATCCCGCCGCTCCCGGCGACCATGACGTCGCGGCGGGCGAAGGACGCCGGGCGGTGCCCGCGGCTCATCTCGCACACGGCGGTCGCGCCGCCGGCGAACCCGACCGTCATCTCCAGGTAGTCGTAGATGCCCAGTTCCGCAGCGGTCTGGCGGCGGCCCCGCGCGTACACGGTCTCCGGGGTGTCGTCCGTCCACCAGGCGACGAGGTCCAGCAGGTGGACGCCGTTGTGCAGCGCGTGCCCGCCGGACCGGGCCGGGTCGAGCATCCAGCCGCGCCAGTCCGGCCAGATCCAGCCGCCGAGGATCGCCAGCCGGACGAGGTCGACCGTGCCCAGCTCACCGGAACGCAGCACGTCCCGGACCGTCCGCGCGTAGTCGTAGTAGCGGTGGCTGTGCGCGGGCATCAGCACCCGCCCGGCCGCCGCGAACGCCTCGACCGCCCGGCGCGCGCCGGCCACCCCGGTGGCGAGCGGCTTCTCGATCAGCAGGTGCGCGCCCGCCTCCGCGACCTCCACGGCGATGTCGGCGTGCGTGTCGTTCGGGGTGCAGACGACGCAGCCGCCGGCGCCGGTCTCCGCGAGCGCCGCCGCGAGGTCGGTGAAGGCCGGCACGCCGCCGTTCGCGCGGGCCGCGGCGGCGGCCCGGCCGGGGTCGATGTCGACCACGCCGGCGAGCTCCAGCCGCGGCTCGGCATGGATCGCGGCGGCGTGCTGCGCGGCGATGAAACCGGTGCCGACGACCAGCGTCCGAAGCGGCACGGAATGGGATTCCATGTCGAGGGATCCTGATCCCCAGGCCATTCACGTGTCAAGGGTTCGCGGGAGAAAAACTTGAGGTCTCCCTGCTCAACCGGAGGCCCCGCAATCGAAGGGTTGACATGGAACGCCTTTCCATGAACTATTCGCCGACAGCGTCACCCATCACTCGCCAATCTCTTGGGGGCTCCCAGAATGACCACCGCCGAGCTGGCCGGGCGCAGGTCCGGCGCGGAACTGCTCGCCGCCGCGCAGGCCGTGATCCCCGGCGGCGTCAACTCCGCCACCCGCCTGGTCGGCGTGCCGCACGCGATCACCGCCGCGTCCGGCGCGCACGTCACCGACGCCGACGGACGCCGCTACCTCGACTACCACGCGGCGTTCGGCGCGATCCTGCTCGGCCACGCCGCGCCCGAGGTCGACGACGCGGTGCGCGCCGCCATCGGGGGAGTCGACCTGGTCGGCTGGGGGGTCACCGAGCCGGAGATCGAGCTGGCCCGGCTGGTCACCGAGACCATTCCGTCCGCCGAGCAGATGATCTCGGCGATGTCGGGCAGCGAGGCCACCGCGCAGGCGGTCCGGCTGTCCCGCGCGGTCACCGGCCGGCCGCTGATCGTCAAGTTCCAGGGCGGCTTCCACGGCTGGCACGACGCCGTCGCCCGCAACGTCATCTCCGCGCCGGACCGCGCCTACGGCAGCGACCCGCTGTCGGGCGGCATCCTGCCGGAGGCGCTGGACGCCACGCTGATCGCCGAGTTCAACGACCTGGACTCCGTCCGCGCCCTGTACGAGGCGCACCCGGACCGGATCGCGGCCGTGATCATGGAGCCGATCCCGCACAACGTCGGCGCCCTCGTCCCGACGCGGGAGTTCGTGACCGGGCTGCGCGCCCTCACCGCCGAGCAGGGCTCGCTGCTCATCTTCGACGAGGTGATCACCGGGTTCCGGCACGCGCCCGGCGGCTACCAGCAGGTCTGCGGCGTCCTGCCCGACCTCACCACCTTCGGCAAGGCGATGGGCAACGGCTACCCGATCGCCGGGCTCGCCGGCCCGCGCCGCCTGATGGAGCACTTCAGCTCGGCGGGCGGGGAGGTGCTGCTCGCCGGGACCTTCAACGGCAACCCGGTCTCGTCCACCGCCGCCATCGCCACCATCACCTACCTGCGCGAGCACCCTGACTTCTACGAGCGCACCCACGCCCTCGGCGACCGCATGCGCTCCGGCCTCACCGGCATCTGCGCCGACCTCGGCATCGCGGCCACCGCCGCGGGCTTCGGCGGGGTGTTCAGCCTCTACTTCATCGAGGGGCCGATCCGCGGCTACCGCGACCTCCTGCGCAACGACCATGCCGCTTACGTGGCCTTCCATCGCCGCATGACCGACCGCGGCTTCCTGATGCTGCCGCTCACCCTCAAGCGCAACCACATCTCCGCCGCGCACACCGAGGAGGACATCGACCGCACTCTGGACGCGGCCCGCGACGTCCTCCGCTCGATCCGCGACGACGGCATCCTCACCCCTGCCGAGTAGACGACGGAGGGGAACGGTGGCCGCTTTGCAGAGCGGCCACCGTTCCATTTCGGAATGGCTCAGCGCGCGAGCATCAACTCGGCGAGCATGGACGCACCATCGGATTGCGAGATGACCACCTTGACGTGCTTGGCCGTAGTGGCCCGGCCGAGTTCCGCCCAGGCGATCTGCCCGGCCCGAACAGTGACATGGAACAAAATTCCGCGTTGAGTCGGTGTCGGGTGAAGCTCAGGCGTCCTTTTCGGTGACACCCCCACTTCTCGTAACTGGCGGGAAATCCGGTTGTTCGCGCCGGGCGCGCGCCCCAGGATGGAACGTGTGGACGTTCCCGGGCTCGTCCCCGAGGCGGTCGGACGTGGAGGTGGGGAGTGGTGGGAAGCAGGAACCCTCGGGAGAAGAAGCGGCTCAGCTATGCCAAAGATCGCCGCAACGCCTACGCGGAGAACGACAAGTCGTCGAGGAACGCGGTACGGCTGAACAAGCGGTTCCCCAATCGCGCCAACCGCCATCGTCTCCAGCGGATCCTTCGGAACGCCACGGGCGCCCTTGACGCCGACAGAGCCGGGGAAGTCGAGGACATGCTGGCGCGCCGGCGGCCGAAGACGTGGCGGAAGGAGCCCGGTCTACCGCTGGGGGACTGGGTCGAGAGCAGGCTGCAACGGCGCATTCACCAGGAAGGCGAAGGCTCCGCTGACGAGCGCCGCCTTGCCAGAGTTGAGCGGCGCCGCAGCCGGCGAGCGAAGCTCCGCTCCCTCAGGCAGGCGCAGGTCGCCACCAAGGGGACCGTCGAGCGGCGCTGGTGACGCGGTGATCTAAAGGTCACCTTCGGCGTCCACGCTGATGTCGTGCAGGCCGCAAGCGGTACCGGTTCAGCCTGGACGATTACGTGACCAAGCCGTCCAGCCTGGAAGAGGTCCTGGCGCAGCCAGGCTCAACTGGCGTTGCCGTAGCGGGCGTCCGCAGCGATGCCGAGGACGTCGTGCAGGTGGACGCCGTCGGTGGCCCAGCGGATGAGGGCGGCCTTGTCGATGAGGTGGATCCCGGCCTTGGCGGAGAAGGCCAGCGCATCACGGGTGTATCCGCTGGTGGTGACGACGAGCATCATCCGGGCCTGGTAGATGGGCCAGGCGGCACCGGCGACCTTCTGGACGTCGTCGGACTTGACCTTGTTATTCGGGGTGTAGTGCTTGACCTGAACGATCCAGCGTTCGTCGAGCGCGGCGTCGTAGCCGATAACGTCGCCGGAGAAGTCGCCCGTTCTGCCGGTGTGCTCCGCGTCGATCCCGTCGCGGCGCATGAGGTGCATGATCGCGATCTCGAAGTCGCGCCAGTGCATGTCCCGCATCTGCGCGAATGTCAGGCTGTAGGAGCTGACTCTTTCCCGGCGTTCCAGCTCGGCGGACCACAAGGACCGCCAGTAGCGGTCGGACGCGAACGCGAGCAGTGCGAGGCCGGGGAGCGACAGATACCAGTAGGTGATCGAGAGTTGCCACAGGTATGCGAGAAGCGCGATCAGGCCCAGCAGCAGGAGCACGCATACGGCCCATCCCTCAACGCTGCGCGGCCTTCGGGGCAATGCCACCCAGCCCGGCAGCCACCAGGGCCGTAAAGCCCCGTACTCCTCGGTGGACCAGTCGTGACCCATGCGTTCCTCCTGCCAGTTCCCCGCGCCGACGAGGCCGTGGCCAGGATCGAAACACACCGGTCCGACAGGATCCGCCGCAAACCCGAGACAGTGAGAAACTTGTCCACCGGAAGGCAGACCAACCTGCCTTCCGCGCCCGGAGGCGGCGCCTCAAAGCCGCGGGCCACGAGGCGGGCTCAGGTGCGGGGATCGAGGAACACTCTCCCGAGAGGACGGTCCTCGACGACGCGTCTCTGGGCCTCGGCGACCTGGTCGAGTGGATAGACCCCGTCTATCGCGGGTTTGATGGCGCGGACGGAAAGATGCCCGAGCAGGGTGCGGTAGGTGTCGGCGACTTCCTGCTGGGTGAAAGCGGTGAACAGGAAGCCCTCCATGCGCGCGGTCTTCCAGATGAGGTCGGTGACGTCGATGGCGGCCTTCGTGCCGGCGATGTAGCCGATGCTGACGAGGACTCCGCCGCGCCGAAGGGTGCCAAGTGCCTGGCCGGTGAGATCGCCGCCGAGGCCGTCGAGGACGATGTCCACTCCTGCGCCGTCGGTCAACCGCGCGACTCCGGCGCTCAGCGTCTCCTGCTCCAGGTCGATGATGGCAAGGTCGTCGGCGTGTGGGACGGCGGCGAGGCGGTCAGCGCCGCGGGCGGTGGAGATGACCCGCGAGGCGCCCAGGAGCGGAGCCACCTGCGCGGCGGCGTTGGCGACCGCGCCGTAGATTCCAGGGGCGAGAACGACCTGACCCGGCCGCATTCGTGCGGTCCTGGTGGGCGCCAGCCTGGCGGTCAGATACCCCGATCCGGTCACGAGGCCGGCGGCGTCGTCGCCGACGTCGTCGGGAATGGGGACGAGGTGACTCGGCGGGACGGTCGCCAGTTCCCGCCAGGTGCCGTCGCGGGTCGTGCCGTAGCCCCAACCGCACAGCAGGACGCGGGCACCGGGCGCATGCCCGGACGTGCCGGGATCTTCCACGCGGCCTACGGCGCTGGCCCGGGCGCCAGCGGCAGCGGCTTGTGCATCGAGGAGGGCAGGACACCGGTGCGGACCTTGTCGTCGAGAGGGCTGACGCCGGTGCGGACGATCCGGATCACCACGCTGTCGGCGTCCGGTTCCGGCTGCGGCAGCTGGCCGATCCGCAGGACGTCCCGTCCGCCGAACTCGTGAAACCGTACGGCGCGCATCAGGCCAGCCTCTGCGCGTTCGGCCAGACGGTGCCGGGGTTGAGCCGGTCCGGGAAGCGGCGCGACCGTAGCGCGCAGGCGGCCAGGTGGACTGGCCGGTCGGTGAAGCGGTGCGCGATTGAGGGACGGCAGACGACCAGGCGACGGCGCCCTTGCCGGGGGAGCAGAACATGTACCGCGTCAACGGGTTCGCGAGTATGGGCGCCGGACAGTAGACCGGCCGGGAGACCGTGGTCGTGCACATAGCGCTGGATCTTCAGCCCGCCGCGCACGGAGCCTCCGCCTGACCGTTTCGCCGGATCGCCCGGATCATCGGCTTCGATCTGGCTAGCTCCCGACCGTCTGGACGGTCGGGAGAAGGGGAGTCATGCGCGACAGAATCCTGGACGCGGTCGAGCGCATACTGATCGCGGGCGGCGCCGACGCGATCCGGCTGGACGCCGTCGCCGCCGAGGCCGGGGTCAGCAAGGGCGGGCTGCTGCACCATTTCCGGTCCAAGCGCGCGCTGATCGAGGGGGTGCTCGGCCGTCTGGTCGAGCGGTTCGAGGCCGAGTTGCCGCCGCCCGGCTCACCACCCGGGTCGTTCACCCGGGCCTGGCTCGACGCGACCATTCCGGAGGAGGACGGAGCACCGGACGACCGTTTCGATCAGGTCGCGGTGGCCTTGCTCGCCGGGATATCGGGCGGGCCCGAGGTACAGGCCGTGCTGCGCCAGTGCTACGAGCGCTGGCAGCAGCGGATCTGCGATGACGGACTCGACCCGGCGACCGCCACCCTGGTGCGGCTCGCCGTGGACGGCTGGTGGATGGCCCGGCTGCTCGGCCTCGCCCCGCCGCGCGACGGCCTGCACACCGAGGTGCGCGCGCGGCTGACCGCGCTGATCAGCGAGGAGCACTGAATGCCGTACGTGCTGCTCGGCGCGGGCATCGTCGTCGCCGGCATGACCGTCATGAACCTCGGCGGCGGGGTGAGCCACGGATGAGGCCGGACCGGCTACTCGCGGCGACCAAGGTCGCCATGTTGCTCACCGACATCGGGTTCTGTTCATACGACGACGCCTTTTGCGCTCGGTCACCGGCAACACGCCGCCTGCCGAATGCGAGGCACCCCACTACCGTCCGGCCAACAAACCAGTGCCAACTGGTGCCAGGTAAATCGGGCTTCAGTGAACCCGGCACACCTCAAGGCATCGTGGTGCTGTGGGGGAGGGGACTTGCGATTATTGGCGACTGCCGGTGTACGCCAGATGTCGTTGGTCGGCCGTGGACTGGTTTTGTTCACCTTTGGTCGATGCCCTTCAGGTGACGAGTTGGCGATGTGGTCATTTCCTCAATGGCGCGGGCGGTCGGAGTGCGGCCGTTGTCGCCCCGCACAATGACCCTTTTTCATCGGTCTGGGGAGATGGTGATCACGAAGTGATCGCGATGCTGGCGTTCGGCCGGTGAAGCGAAGAAGCCCCTGTTAGACGGCTTGATCGCCACGATCTCGACGTCCGAACCAGG
>NZ_VCKZ01000019.1 GCF_005889745.1 Actinomadura geliboluensis | reverse complement strand
TCTTCGGGCAGGGCGCCAACTGCGCGTTCGAGGACTGCATCGAGCCCGGCTTGACCGGTGCGTCGCCGCCTGCTCCGCCTGCGGCTGCGAACGCCTGGGAGGACTGGCCGAGCGGCGAGGGCGCCCCTCCCACCGCCCCGATCCCGGCGGTCCCGCCGCAGGCCGGCGAGGGGGCGTCCGCGCCGGCCGACCTCGGGGCGGCGCCGGTGTGGCGGGTGCGCGGCGGCAGCCTGGCGGAACCCGACGCCGACGCACCCGAGGCCGCCGAGACGCCGGTCACGGACGCCGCGGACCCCGGAGACAGCGCGGACGCCGAGGAGCGGCCCGCGCCGCCCGAGGGCTGGTACGAGCCGTACGTCCCGGAGGAGGAGGGCCCGGCCGACGGTCCGCAGCCCGTCCCGCGCAGCGACGCCTGGTAGGAGGCACCGTGAGCAGAATCGTGATCTTCGCGGCCGGGTCGCGCGGGGACATCCAGCCGTGCGTCGCGCTCGGCCGGGCGCTGCGGGCGCGCGGCGACGAGGTGCGGCTCGTGGCGAGCGCCCGGTACGCGCCGATGGCCGTCGCGGCGGGCCTGGAACTCGCACCGCTGACCGCCGATCCGACCGAGATCCTGGAATCGGACGCCGGGCAGGAACTGCTCGCGGGCGGCCGGAATCCGGTGAAGTTCCTCGGCGGGTTCCGGCGCATCCTCGGCCCGATGGCGGAACGGCTCCTCGCCGAGTGTTCGGACGCCTGTAAGGGCGCGGACCTCATCCTCGGGCCCACACTCGGATTCCTTCCCCGCCATATCGGCGAGCATCTCGGCGTGCCATGGGCGCTGATTCATTTCCAGCCGAGCGAACCGACCGGCGCGTTCCCGCATCCGTTCGTCCCGCAGGCGCGAATGCTCGGGCCGTGGGGGCGGCGCGCGAGTTTCCGGGCGGTCGACGAGATCGCCTGGCAGCTGTCGCGGCCGTTCATCAACCCGTGGCGGGACGCCTCGCTCGGGCTGCCGAGGCTGCCGCTGCGGGGCCGGCGCCCGGACGGCCCGGTGCTGGCGTGCTTCAGCCCGGTGGTCGTGCCGCGGCCCGCCGACTGGGGCGCCGGCGTGCACCTCACCGGGTACTGGTTCCTCGACGAGCCCGAGTGGGAGCCTCCGGCGGAGCTGTCGGAGTTCCTCGCGGCCGGTCCCGCGCCCGTCTACGTCGGGTTCGGGAGCATGGTGCCGAAGGACTCCGCGATGACCGACCTCACCGTGCGGACGGCTTTGAAGCTCGCCGGGGTGCGCGGCATCGTGCAGGGCGATCCGGCGACGTCGGACGAGCACGTCCTCGCCGTGCGGGACGTCCCGCACGCGTGGCTGTTCCCGCGCATGGCGGCGGTCGTGCACCACGGCGGCGCCGGCACGACCGCGGCGGGGCTGCGGGCCGGCGTGCCGACCGTGGTGTGCCCGTTCTTCGGCGACCAGCCCTACTGGGGCGAGCGCGTCGCCGCGCTCGGCGCCGGGCCGCGGCCGCTGCCGTTCCGGGCGATGACGGTGCCCCGGCTCGCGGCCGAGGTCCGGCGCGCCGTCCAGGACCCCGACGTCGCGGACCGCGCCGACGACCTCGGCCGGCGCATCCGCGCCGAGGACGGCGTCGGCCGCGCCCGCGAGGTCATCGACACGCTGCTGCGCTGAGCCCCAGACGGCGTCGCGGCACGCGCGTCAGCGGTCGTCGGCGGTGTCGCTCCAGCGCCAGCCCGACCCGTCCGGGGCGGGGACGATCGCCCGCCTCGCACGCGGGCGCTGGGGCGCCCTCGGCTGCGGCGGGCCGTCCGCCCAGGGCCGCCACGGCGCCCCGCCGGACGCGGCCTCGGCGGACGCGGCCCCGGCGCCGTTGGCCGACCGGAACACCAGCTGCGGCGGCTCCGGCTCGGCGGGCGGCTGCGGAGCGGGCCGGAAGGCGTCGTGCGCGTCCACCGGCTGCGGTTCAACCGCCGGTGCGGCCTTCACCTCCGCCCAGTTCAGGGCGTAGGGGAAGGGCTGCTCGTCCGGCATGCGCGGCGGCGCGGCGGTCGCGCCCGCCGGAACGGCGGCGGTGTGCTCGCGCAGGTCCATGCGGGCGTGCAGCCCGGCGAGGAAGGGCGGCAGCCACCAGTTCGCCGCGCCCATGAACCGCATCGTCGCCGGGACGAGCAGCGACCGGACGAGCGCCGCGTCCACCACGACCGCGACGAACATGCCGACGCCGATCAGCTTCACGACCGTGATGCCCGCCATGCTGAACGCGGCGACCACCACGAGGAACAGCAGCGCCGCGCTGGTGATGATGCCGCCGGTGTGCTGCATGCCGGACGCGACCGCGACGCGGTTGTCGTGCGTGAGGTCCCATTCCTCGCGGATGCGGCTGAGCAGGAAGACCTCGTAGTCCATCGACAGGCCGAACACGACCGCGAGGATGAGGATCATGCTGGTGGCCTCGACGCCGCCCGTCGGGGTGAAGTCCAGGACGCCGGCGAGATGCCCGTACTGGAAGCCCCACACGATCGCGCCGAACGAGGCCCCGATCGACAGGACGTTCATCACGATCGCCTTCAGCGGCAGCACGATCGACCCGAAGAACATGAAGAGCAGGATGAACGTGGCGACCCCGACGAACAGCGCCATCTTCGGCAGCGTGCGCATCAGGCTCGACATCAGGTCCATCTGCGAGGCCGTGCTGCCGCCGACGTCGACGTGCATCGGATAGCCGTCCTTGGACAGGCTCATCGCGCGGATGTCCTTGACGAGGTCCTGGGCGTGCTGGTCCATCGGCTCGTACTTGTGCGTGACGGAGATGCGCACACCGCCGTACGCGCCCGAGTAGCCGGTGAACTGCGCCTCGGTGACGCCGGGGAGCTTCGCCAGGTTCTGCCGGAACTCCTCCAGGTAGGGCGGAATGGGGTCGCCCTTCTTGGCGGGCTTCCAGTCGCGCGGGATGAGGTCGCCGGAGACGACCACGTCGATCGGCTCGGCGGACCCGTTCGGGAACTCCTTCTTGACCGTCTCGACGACGGCGCGGGTGGGGCTGTCCTTCGGCAGGACGCGCGCGTCCACGCTGCCGAACTGGACGTTCAGGAACGGCACGAACATCACGCCGAGGATGACGAGCACGACCGCGAAGTACGGCAGCGGATGCTTCATCACGCTGTGGCCCAGCCGGTACCAGAAGCCGCTCTCCGGGTCGCGCTGCGCGCGCCTGGCCGTGGGCCGCCGCCACGGCATCCGCCCGAACTCGACGCCCCTGCCGAGGATCGCCAGCAGCGTCGGCAGCAGGACGATGGCGCCGAACACGGCGACCATGACCGTGGCGATGCCGGCGAGCCCGATCGTCCGGAGGAACATCTGCGGGAAGAGCAGCAGGCCCGCGAGAGCCGCCGACACGGTGATGCCGCTGACCATGATGGTGCGGCCCGCGGTCGCCATGGTCGCGGCCAAGGCCGACTCCCGGATCGGCTCCAGGGCCTCCTTGTACGCCTTCTTCGCGGCCTTGCGCGCGGCCTTGTCCCGCTCCCGCTTCCAAGGTTTGCCCGGTGGCAGACCTTGCGCGGACATGCCTCTCTCCAGTTCCTCACGGAACCGGCTGATGATGAACAGCGAGTAGTCGATCGACAGGCCGACGCCCATCATCGTGACGACTTCGAGGGCGAACGACGTCACGTCCGCCGCGTACGTCACCACATGGAGCACGGCCAGGCCGCCGACGGTCGCGAAGATCGCCACGGCCATCGGCAGCTGCGCCGCCGTCCACGCCCCGAACAGGATCATCAGCAGGATGAACAGCGGCAGCGCCGTGATCAGCTCCGCGCGGACGATGTCCTTGACGACCTGTTGGCCGAACTCCTCACCGAGCGGGATGCTGCCGCCGAGCTGCACGCGCAGCCCCGGCGCCGCCGACAGCCGGTCCTCGACCGCGTGGTAGTTCTCGGCCTTCTCGGCACCGGTCTTGCCGCGGATCTTCACCGCGACGAACGTCGAGCGCCGGTCGTGGGACGCGAACGACTTCGCCGCGTCGCCGTCGAACGACCAGTAGGAGATGATCTCCTCGACGTTCGCCGTCGGCAGCCGCGCCACCGTGCCGATGACGCTCGCCTCGTAGCGCGGGTCGTCCACCGTCATCGTGTCGCTCGTGTAGAGGACGAGGACGTCGGGGTTCGTGCTGCCGAAGTAGGTCGCGCCGAGCTTGGCGACGAGCGTCGAGGACGCGTCCGGGTCCTCGAAGCCGCCCTCCTTGAACTTGGCGAACACGCCGAGGCCCCAGCCGCCCGCGACCACGGTCGTCAGCAGGATCAGCACGAGGCTGGTCCAGCGTCGCCGGTGGATGAGACGCCCCAGCCCCGAAAGCATGATCCTCCTGTGTCACCGCGGGCGGCGGGCCGCCCGTGTCGAAGCTACTTGCGGGACGCCAGCCGCGCCGCCGTCGTCGGCAGCGCGCCGTCCAGATACCGCTGCCGCGTCGCCGCACGTGCGATCTTTCCGCTCGACGTGCGCGACACGCCACCCGGTTCGACCAACACGAAGTCGTGCACGCCCATCTCGTGCTCGATGTTGACGGCGCCGCGCACCGCCGCCTCGACCTCGTCCAGGTCGAGCCGGCCGAGCGGGACGCGGCGGTTGCGCTCGGCGACGACGACGAGCCGCTCGGTCTCCTCGCCGGTGAGCGCGAACGCGGCGACGTGGTCGGGGCGGACCGCGGCGTGCGCCTCCTGCGTCGTGACCTCGATGTCCTGCGGGTAGTGGTTGCGGCCGTCCACGATGATGAGGTCCTTGATGCGGCCGGTGACGTACAGCTCGCCCTCGTGGACGACGCCGTAGTCGCCGGTCTTCATCCACGGCCCGGCCGGAAGGTCGCCGGGCTCGCTCAGCTCGCCGCCGAACGTGTCCTGGCTGCGCTCCGAGTTGCGCCAGTAGCCGGGGGCCGTGTTGGGGCCGTGCACCCAGATCTCGCCGACCCGGCCGTCCGGCTGCTCGACCCGCGTCTCCGGGTCGACGATCGCGACGAGCTGCCCGCAGGGGCCGCCGCACGACACCAGCTCGGACCCGCCCTCGCGCAGCCGCAGCTCGCCCTGTGTGAGCGCCTCCCGGTCCACCGAAATGACCTTCGGCGGAACGTCCTCGGCCGCCGCGGTGACGAACACCGTCGCCTCGGCGAGCCCGTAGCCGGGGGCCTGCGCGCCCGGCCGCAGCCCGGCCGGCGCCAGCGCGTCCGCGAACACCGACAGCGTCGACGGGCGGATCGGCTCGGCGCCGTTCAGGCAGGTCGTCAGCCCGGACAGGTCCAGGCCGGCGATCTTCTCCGGCGTCGCCGCCGTCGCGACGTACTCGAACGCGAAGTTCGGCCCCGCCGTGTAGACGTTCCTGCCCGGCCGCGACGCGATCAGCTGCAGCCAGCGCATCGGGTTCATGATGAACGACACCGGGTCGGTGTAGATGGCGTGGTCGCCGTTCACCAGCGGCAGCGCCATCGTCGCGATCATGCCCATGTCGTGGAACAGCGGCAGCCAGCTCACCAGCTCCGGGTTCGGCTTCTCGGGCGCCCACCCGGACCACAGCTGCGCCGCGTTCGCCGTCACGTTCCCGTGCGTGATCTCGACCCCGGCCGGGCGGCGCGTCGACCCCGACGTGTACTGCAGGTACGCGAGGTCGTCGAAGCCGATGGGCTCGTCCTCCCACCGGTCGGCCAGCGCGAGGTCGACCTCCTCGGCGAACACGATCTCCTTGGGCCGGGGGACGTCGTGGTCGGCGAGGAACTTCTCCACGTGCGGCAGCGCGTTCCGCGTCGTGACGATGACCGCGGGCTCCGCGTCGGTGTAGGCGCCGATCAGCCGGTCGGCGTGCCCGGGCAGGTCGGGCGAGAACAGCGGCACCGCGATGACGTGCGCGTGCATCGCGCCGAGCATCGTCATCATGTACTCGAGTGTCTGCGGCAGCAGCAGCGCGGCCCGCTCGCCCGGCCCGGTGACCTGCCGCAGCGTCGCCGCCATCGCGCGCGCCCGGCGGTCCGTCTCGGCCCAGCTCGCCGTGACGTGCGCGCCCGCCGGGTCGGCCGAGTAGTCGACGAAGGTGTAGGCCGGCGCGTCCGGCTTCTCCCTCGCCCACCTCGCGACCCGTTCGATCAGCGGGGTGCGGCCGGAGCCGCCGGGCAGCAGTTCGGGAAGCAGCGAGCCCAGAGCCATTGAACATTCTCCCGAGGGGACGGGCCGGACGGGGCCCTCGTGCGGACGGGCGGGCGCCATCGGCGGAGCCGGGGCGCGCCCCCCGGCGACCGGCGATGATCGTCAAGCTACCGGATGGTAGTCAGCACGCGATATTAGCTCCCGGCCACATTCGCCGAAGCCGGGTTTGTCACCCCCGTGACAAGCGGAAAATCCCTTTCACGCCTGGGCGTTCGCCCGGTCACCGACCGTGCCCGCGCTCACGCCTCGCCGGAAAAGATCCGCTCCACGATGCCCCGGCGGTGCCGCCCCTGGTACGTCGTCTCGGGGTTGACCTCGTCCGGAAGCTCCGCGAGATAACGGCTCTCGGCGTCGATCAACTGCTCCAGTTCGCCGCGGTCGAGGAACACGCCCTTGCATCCCGGGCATTCCTCGATCACCACGCCGTGGCGTTCGTGGGTGTCGAGCTTCGACTCGCACTTCGGACACTGCAGCGTCGTCTCTGACATACCGGATCCCCTGTCCGTAACGACGGCTTTACTGTCAGGCGGACAGCCTACTGACATGGCGGCCGTTTCGGTATGGTCCGCCATTCGATCCGTCTGTCCGAAGGCCGGGCACCCCCGTTCGCGTCGCCTTCCCCCAGTCCGGGCGCGTCACCCGGCGGCGGCGTCATCCGCCTCCAGCGACCGCCGCAGCGCCAGCCGCCGCCTGTAGAGGCCGATGCAGGCGGCCCCCCAGAGCAGCCCGATCTCCGCGATGAGCGCGACACCGATGACGACCGCCCAGTCCAGCTCGTCGCCCTGCTCCAGCCCGACCGGCGCCATCAGCGTCATCCGGTTCGCGCCGGACGCGGCCCGCGGCCCTTGAGCCGCGCTGACGGGCGGCAGCACGACCTCCTTCGGCGGCGCGACGCTGGGCGGCGGCGGTCCGCCGGCCCCCGACCCCGGAAGCACACCCCCGTCCGGACCGTCGCCACTCCCCGGAGGCCCCACCGCGACGCAGGGCTCGTCCTCGCCGCACTGACCGTCATCAGGCGCATCAGTGGCCTGACCGCTGAAACTGGGCAGCTCCGCAGGCTTCTTAGTGGGGTGAGCGCTCGTACTGGGCTCGGGCACAGACGCCTCTGGCTCAGCCACCTCCGGCACAGGCACCTTCGGCACGGACGTCTTCGGCACGGACGTCTTCGGCACGGACGTCTTCGGCACTGACTGCTTCGGCACTGACTGCTTCGGCACTGACTGCTTTGGGCTGGATGCCTTGGGGCTGGACGTCTTCGGGCTGGACGTTTTCGGCGCGTGGCTGCCGCCCGTACTCAGTTTCGGCGTGGACGGGCTAGGAGTCGCCTCAGGGCTTTCCGAGGCGAGACAGGGCTTCGAACCCTTGCGCGGCTTGCCGGTGCCACACGGCGTACTTGTCGGCAAGTGACTGCCACTTGGGCTCGGCCTCGGATGACCGGCCGTGGGTGCGGGTCCGGAGTGCCCGCTTGAGGTCGGCTTCGGGTCGGACGTCTCCGGCGTAGGACATGGGCTCCGTCCCGGACTCGCGTCGCCCATGGTGCAGGGATCGGCCGCAGGCGAGGTGTCTGCCCCTGGCTTATCCGAATCGGCCGGTGAGTGAGCGTTCTGCTCAGGACCGGACGGTTCGGCGGACGCGCAGGCGCTGCCGTCGCTGCTCAACTCGCCGGACGGGCAGGGACTGGGGACGGGCTTCGGACGGGACGGTTCCGTGGGGCACGGTGCGCCGTCACAGGACGGCGCGGACGTAGGCGCAGACGAAGGCGTGGACGTAGGCGTGGGCGAGGTCGAGGTGGTGTCGGAGAAGCCGAACACGGCGTCCAACGAACGGCCGGCGGCGTTCGAGGCGTCCGCCATCGCGCGGATGTTCAGAGGCTTCGCCGACGGTCCCGGCACCCTTGACGCGGGGAGCCGCAGCGTGGCCGTCCGTACGCGTGGCTTCTCGCCGACGTCACCCAGCGCGCAGTCGAGGCGCCCCGGACCGGCCTCGGTGCAGTCTGCTGGGCGACTCGTCCAGGCAAGAGGGCGCTCTGCGGTGAGGCGCAGGGTCGCGCCGCGCGCGATGCCGCCTTCCGCATGGACACGGACCGTGTACACCACGGCGTACTCGGGTCCGGACGTGGTGACGCCGGCGAGCTCCTGGTTCATGAGTAAACGGACATTCGCCGGGCGTCCGTCCGGTACGGCCTCGGCGGCCGGGCTCATCAGCACGAGCGGTACGGCCAGCGTGCCGGTGGCAGTGATCGCACCCCAGCATGTCCTTCGGCGCACCGTTCCCCCTAGCGGTCTCCTTCATGGCTGCCAGGGGGCGGCGCCGCGGCGCCGGGCACAGACAGTTATTGCCAAAACGCCGGTGCTAGTAACGTGCATCACTCCGGTGGCGGACCCTCTTTCACATAGCGAAAACGGTTCTCCGTAGAATCGGGTTTGGCTGCGGCGAGGGAGAGGAGACCGGGGTGGCGGAGGCCGTTCGGTCGCTGGAGCGCGCGTTCGACCTGCTGGAGCATCTGGCGGACGCGGGCGGCGAGATGGCGCTGTCGGAGCTGACGGAGGTCTCCGGGCTGCCGATGCCCACGATCTACCGGCTGATGCGCACGCTCGTGAACAAGGGCTACGTCCGGCAGGAGCCGTCCAAGCGGTACGCCCTCGGGCCGCGGCTCATCAGGCTCGGCGAGGGCGCGAGCCGGCTGCTCGGCACGTGGGCGCGGCCCGTGCTGGCCCGCCTGGTGGACGAGATCGGGGAGACCGCCAACATGGCGGTGCTGGAGGGCGACGAGGCCGTCTACGTCGCGCAGGTGCCGTCCAAGCACTCGATGCGCATGTTCACCGAGGTGGGGCGGCGCGTCCAGCCGCATTGCACCGGCGTGGGCAAGGCGCTGCTGTCGCAGCTGTCCGACCAGCGGGTGCGGGAGATCCTGGCGCGCACGGGCATGGACGCGCACACCCCCAAGACCTTCACCGACCCGGACGCGCTGCTGGCCGAGCTGGACCGGATCCGCGAGCAGGGCTACGCGCTGGACGACGAGGAGCAGGAGATCGGCGTCCGCTGCGTCGCGGTGCCGCTGCCGGGGACGCCGACGCTGACGGCGATCTCGGTGTCCGGCCCGTCCGGGCGCATGACGAGCGAGGCCGTCCCGGGCGTCGTGCCCATCATGCGGGACGCCGCCGAACGCTTCGCGAAGGAACTGAGCCCCACGACGTCCTGACGCGCGCGGGCTGTCAACCTTCCACCGCCCCCGCCGCGTTAGAGCGCCGTGAAAGAGACAACGCACGACGACGCGTACAGCGCCTTCGTCGCGGCGGCATGGACCCGGCACTACGGGCTGGCCGTTCTCCTGACCGGCGACCCCCACCTCGCGGAGGAACTGCTCCAGGACTGCCTGGTGCGGCTCTACGTGCGGTGGCGCCGCGTCTCGGCCGGCGAACCCGACGCCTACCTGCGGCGCATGCTCGTCAACGGCAACGTCAGCCGGTGGCGGCGGCGCCGCAGGGAGACGCTCACGGCCGCCGGGCCCGACCGCGGTGTCGCGGCGCCGGCGGGACCGGACGACGAGCTCCGCCGCGCGCTGCTGGCCCTGCCGCAGCGCCAGCGCGCCATCGTCTTCCTGCGCCACTACGAGGACATGACGGAGAAGTCGGTCGCGGCGGCACTGGGGTGCTCCGTCGGGACCGTCAAGAAGCAGCATTCCCGGGCGATGGCGCGGCTGCGCGGCCTGCTCGGCGCGAAGGAGGAGGTCTCCCTGTGAACGTTCAGGAGCAGCGACTCACGGACGCGCTCGGCTCCCTGTCCGGCGGCACGCCGTCCCCCGCCCCGGTGGACGAGGTGCTGCGGCGCGGCAGGCGAGCGAAGCGGACCCGGCGGGCGGCGGTGCTCGGCGGATCCACCACCGCCGTCGCGGCCGGCGCGCTGGCGGTCGCGCTCGCGGCCGGGACGGCCTCCGGGACGGCTCCCGTGCAACCGCCCGGCAAGGCGGACGGACGGACGACGCTGGTCGCCGCCGTGGAGGCGACCTCCGCGACGAGCTTCACCGTCGAGATGACCAACACGATGCGGCAGGGGGACCGGCGCCCGCACGTCGAGCGGTACCGGGGGGCCTTCGACGCCGCGAAGCACCGCGGCTACCTGCGCGGGCCGCTGTCCGCGCGGACGGCACCGGAACTGCGGTTCGTCGACGACCGGACATACGTCTACCGCGGGACCTGGAAGGAGATCGAGGGCGGCTTCGGCATGCTGTCCCGGGGCACGCTGGCCCCGGCGTCGCTCGCGGCGGACCCGGCGTCCCTGCTGCGGCGCCTGCAGACGCTCGGCAAGGTGACGCCCGCCGGCGAGGGGACGTACACGTTCACGTACGCGCCCCTCAAGACCGGTGGCCCCCCAACGGGCGACCGCGTCGACGGGACGGTCACCGTGGCCGATCGGAAGGTGCGGCGGATCGAGCAGACGACCGTCATCAGGTCCGCGGACCCCGAGATCGCCGACCGCGACCCGGTGCGGTTCACGTCCGTGATCGAGTTCTCCGGCTACGGCACTCCGGTTCAGGTCGACGTGCCCTGACCGCCCCGCGGCGTCCCCGCCCTACGCGGGGGCGCCGCGCGCTCGTCAGTCGACGGGCTCGCCGACGATGACGGTCGGGCGGCCGCTGCGCTCCCAGGTGACGAAGTCGCCGGCGGAGCGGACGAGCACGGCCGCGAGCCACAGGGCCAGGCCGGTGTCGTCGGCGATGCCCACGACCGGGATCACGTCGGGGACGGCGTCGATCGGGGAGACGATGTACACGAGGCCGAGGGCGAGCAGGCCGAGCGTCCCGAAGGACATGCCCTTGTACTGCCCGCGCAGGACCGACTTGAGCATCCGCGGGACGGCCCGCACCCGCTCCCAGAACCCCGGCGCGTCGGGCTTCAGGGTCTCGCTGTAGATCTGCCAGGCCTGGCCGGCGGCGGCCGCGCTGCGCTTGCTGTTCACGAGCACTCCTCGTCCGAACGGGGTCGTGAGGGCGCGCCCCCGCGGCGCCCACGCTTACCTAGGACGCGACGCCCGCCGGAAATGTTCCCCTTGTCGGATCACCTGGCGCCGTTCCGCGCGAACCGAGGTGAGTTCTTCATCACTCCCGCGGCCGAGGTGCGGCGATTCGCGGCGTGTTGCCCGGCGTCCGCTGCCAGCATGTCCCTACGGGCGGCTCCCCCAGCACGACCGGCACGGCCCGTCGAGCATCGCAGGAGTGACGAACCGATATGAGCGGCGACCATACGAACCGTCCCGTCCATGGCACCGCGGCAGGCGACGCCTACGTCGCGCTGCCCCCGACCGCGGTCGACGCCGAAGCCTCCGGCCCGGTCCGGCTGATCGTGGCCTGGCCCGGGTTCGACCCGCCCCGCACGGCCGCGGCGCTCGCGGCGGCGGTCCCGATGACGGGCGTGCCGGTGTGGCGGGTCTTCCTCGACCTGCCGGGCCGCTCACCGGGCGGGCTCGGCTCGGGCGCGATCCTGGAGACCGAGGCCATCGAGGCGTACTGCGCCGCGGTCGAGGACGCCGTGGAGCGGCTGCCCACCGCCCTCGCCGAGATCCGCCGCGACCTCGCGCTCCCGGACGGCCCGGTCGCGCTGGCCGGGTTCAGCACGGGCGCCGCCGCCGCGCTGCTGGCCGTCCTGAGCGACACCGTGCCGGTGCGCACCGCCGCGCTCGTCGCGCCCGTGACCGCCCCGGCGCGGGCCGCGCGGGCGGTGGAGCAGCGGTCCGGCCGCGAGCGGGACTGGACGCCCCACGCCGCCGCCCGCGCCGACCGCCTCGACCTCGGCGCGCTCGCCCCCGGCCTCGCCGGACGCGACGTCCCGACGCTGCTCATCGGCGGCGCCAAGGACCGCGTCGTCCCGCCCCGCGAGATCACCGCCCTGCGCGACCTGCTGCGCCGGCACGGCACCGGGGCGGTCGAGTCGACCACGTTCCGGATGGGGCACGCGCTGGCCGCCGAGCCCGGCACCGAGCCGCGCCCGCCCATCACCGAGGCCGTCCAGGTGGACACCGCCCTCACCGACTGGTTCCGCGACCATCTGGCCGACACCGGGCCGGCCGAGGACGGCAGGCACGGCGCCTGGTCGGCGGACGGCGCGGCCGGCGCCGCCCCGGCCGCGCGGCCGGGAGCGGTCGCCGGCCACCCCTCGTGACCGGCGGGAGATGACGCGGCTCAGCCGCGCGACAGCACCTCGTAGCGGACGGGGATCACACCCGACCCGGTGCCGCCGACCTTCTTCATCGCCGCCCTGGACAGGTCCAGGCAGCGGCCGCCCGCGTACGGGCCGCGGTCGTTGATGCGGACGACGACCGAACGGTCGTTGTTCTTGTTCGTGACCCGGACCTTGGAGCCCATCGGCAGCGTCTTGTGCGCGGCCGTCAGTTCGTCGGGGTCGAAACGCTCACCGCTCGCGGTCATCTGGCCCTCCCAGTAGTAGGAGGCCTCGCACGATCCCGACGCGATGACCTTGTGCTTCTTCGCGGTCTTCTGCTTCGGCTTCGCCAGGTGCGCGGCGGCGGCGTCCGACTTCGGCGCCTTCTCCCGCTCCTTGGGCCGCTGCTGGTTCTCCGGGTCCTTCGACGCCGTCGGCGACGGCTCCGGTGCGCGCGTCCCGCCGCGGCTCACCCGCGGCGCGTCGGCGTCCGGGCGGTCGGCGAGCGGGTCGGCGGGCCGCTTCGCGGTCTGCGCCGCCTGCGCGGATCTCGCCGACCCGTCCCCGTTGACCAGGGCGAACGCCCCGGCGGCGAGGACGGCGACGGCGGCGCCGGAGACGATCAGGACGGTGCGCAGGCGCGCGCGAAGCAGGCGTCTAACAGGGCTGCTCACAGAGGAGTCCTTTGTTAGGGGACAGGGCCCCGGACGCCCGGCTTCATCTCACGGCGCGCTCAGGCGACCTCTCCGTCCCCCGAGTCCTCCGCCGCCGGCGGGCGCGCTCGCCCGTCCCGTCTCCGCGCCGCTCTCAGGCGCGTCCGCGTCATCGCGGTCCGGCGTCCGGCAGGTGCGGCGGGAAATGCTTCTTCACTTTTGATCACTAAAGCGCCGCACAAGTCCTTGACCGTACGTTGTGTCTCGTGTGAATCAAGACGTAGGGCCCTGGTTTGTGGGGTTTGTCACCCGACTCTTTGCGCTGCGGAGTCGATCAACTTCACGCGGTCACGCCCTATGTAGATCGTCTTTACTCTCCCTTGACCGGCGATCTCGGGCAGATAACAACCGTTCGCGGACAACGCGACGGGGCGTTCCCGAGGATGCCGATCGCATCCGCGGAACGCCCCGTCGCGGTGGACTAGAGGGTGCGCGTCACCCGAGTCCGGGCACGCCGAGCCCGGTCGTGCTCAGCATGGACAGCGGCCCCGCCAGCGGACCGTTCTCCAGCGGGCCGCCCTCCAGCGGACCGGCCGCCGGGCGCGGGCCGGGGCCGTCCGCCCGGCGCTCGGTCGCGCCCTTGGCCTTCAGCACGTCCACGACGTTGCCGAGCCCCTCCTGGGTCTGGTCGAGCTTCACGCCGGCGTCGTTCACGGCGCCGTTGGTCTGGCCGAGGACGTCGTCGGCCGGCACCGGCGTGGCGCGGCGCTCGCGCGGCGGGAAGAGCATCGTGCCGACCGGCACCCCGACGGCCTTCGCGGCGGCGAGCGTGGCCGGCACGTTCGCGACGTTCGCGGGCAGCACCTCCTGCAGCCCGTCGGCCGGCATGCTCACCGGCGCGCCGGTGCGGCGCGCGCCCGGCGCGGCGGCCCGCGCGCCCGGCAGGTCGCCGAGGGCGCCCTGGCCGACCGTGTCGCCGAGCTTCTTCAGGAGCTCCCCGCCGTCCGCCACGCCGGAGTCCGGCGGGGCGGGCACCGCGGCCGTCCGCCGGGCGGAGACGGGCGCGATGCCGGTGGCGCCCGGAGCGCCGCGGAGCGCGTCGTCGACGGCGCCCGTCGCGCGCTCGGCGGTCTGGCCGCCGGTCCGCAGGACGGGGTCCGGGACCGCCCCGCTGATCGGGTGGGCGGCGGCGGCCGTGTCGTAGAGCAGTTCGGTGGACGGGCCCGGCACGTCCCCCGCCGGCGTGTGCGCGGCGTTCGCGGGCGCGGACGCGACCGCGAGCACGGCGGCGAACGGAGCGACGACGGCGGCGCCCAGCAGACCTCTGGCAGATCGGTTCATGTTTCCCCCCGGTTTTTCCGGCTTGACCCTGCACGTGTGATGTGCGCCCGCCGGACCGGCGAATTCGGCGCACCGTCGAGCGGGGACGTTAGTACAACCGGAAGGCGCGTACGGCCGATTAGGGAATCAATTGCCGAACCGCGGAAAGATCTCCCTGGAATTGATACTCGGCCGCGCCCGAGTCGCCAAAGGATGACAATTTCCGACATAAGAGAAGGCGGGGGCGCCGCGCCCGGCGCCCCCGCCTCCGTCCGGCCCCGGTTACTCGGCCGCGCCGAGCGAGATGGCCTCGTCGACCTCGTCCTTGCGCGCCGCGACCTCCGCCGCGTAGCGCTCCTCGTCGACCTTCTCGGCGATCTCCTCGTCCTGCTTCATCAGCGCCTCCAGGTCGGCCTTGGCGTTGTCGAGAACGCCCATGTCCTGGTAGGCCGCCTGCACCTTGTCGCCCCAGAGGCCGACGTCCCGGACGCACGGCACGATCCGGCTGAACAGCAGGGACTGATAGAGGGTGTACATATCGGAGTTGTCGACGAACTCCATGCACTTCTCGACGGGCATGTCGAGCGTCTCGAAGATCTCGCGCCCCTTGAAGCGGTCGCGCATCAGGTAGCAGCCCTCGACGACGAACTCCTCGCGCTCGGCCCGCTCCTTCTCGGTGAGCTCGGCGTAGTAGTCCTTGAGCGCGAGCCGCCCGAACGCGACGTGCCGCGCCTCGTCCTGCATGACGTACGCCAGCAGCTGCTTGACCAGCGGGTTCGTCGACATGTCGCGGTACAGCCCGAACGCGGCGAGCGCGAGGCCCTCGATGAGGACCTGCATGCCGAGGTAGGGCAGGTCCCAGCGGCTGTCCTCCAGCGACTCGGCGAGCAGCTTCGCCAGGTCCTGGTTGATCGGGTAGTACATCCCGATCTTCTCGTGCAGGAACTTCGTGTACAGCTCGACGTGCCGCGCCTCGTCCATCGTCTGGGTCGCCGCGTAGAACTTCGAGTCCAGGTCGGGGACGGACTGGACGATCCGCGCCGACACGTTCAGCGCCCCCTGCTCGCCGTGCAGGAACTGGCTGAACAGCCACGATCCCTGGTGCCGGCCGAACTCGTCCCGCTCCTTCTGCGACATCTTCTCCCAGATGTCGGACCCGAAGAGGGGGTTGAAGTTCTCCGGCAGCCCGGCGACGTTGAGGGGGTCCACCTCAAGGTCCCAGTCGATGCGCTTCTGCGCGTCCCACTGCTTGTCCTTGCCCTTCTGGTACAGGTTCAGCAGCCGGTCGCGTCCGTCGTCGTACTCCCAGGTGAAGCGGGTCTCTCCCGCCATGGGGACGTTCCACGTCTCGGTCGGGACCGGGGTGGAGTAGAGGTCAAAGGAACTCACGGGGGGATCCTCCTCCAGGCGTTGCGCCGCGCCCTCGCGACGCCGGTCTGCACCGCCCACGGCTTTACATACCTTCGTAACATGTAAAGCCCGGGGAAACCAGGGCCCTCGCGGGAACGTCCCAAAGCCGTCGCCCGCACCTCCCCGGGGGGAGACGCGGGCGAGGGGACGAGCGGGCCGGTGCGCGGACGGGCGCCGGGTCAGCGGGACTGGAGGGCGTCCAGGCCGACGGCCTGCGCGATGACGAGCCGGCGGTCGAGGCGCGGGTCCTTGATGTCGACGGTGTAGCGGTCGCGGAACCCGAACTTCTTCTCCACCGAGAAGACGACCTGGTCGCCCGCGTAGAAGTCGAAGTGGTACGGCCAGGCGAACGGCAGGCTGTCCACGTACGGGATGATCTGCCAGACGCGCCGCAGCACGGCCACGAACTTGTTGCGCTCGCTGCCCGTGGTCACGCCGAGGCCCGGCTGCTCCATGTGCCAGGTGGAGGCCAGCAGCGACTTCTTGAAGTCCTTGCGGAAGACGCCGATCGGCTGCCCGTGCGCGTCGGTGATGTCGTAGGCGGACGCGAGGTCGATCCGCTTGCGCGCCTTGAAGCCGAGGATCGGACGCGTCTTGGTGTCGTCCGAGTACAGGGTGACCTGCTCCTTGAACGCCAACCGCTTCTGCTGCGCGAAGGCGAGCAGCTCGCCCTCCCCGCCGCCGGGGGCCTCGGCGTGCACCTCGTACTGGTTCACCATCAGGCGCACCCGCTGCCGGATCAGCAGCCTGTTCTGCGCCTGCAGTCTCTCTTCGTCCAGCGGACTCACCCGTTCTGTCGCATTGTGCGGTGGGAGTCTGCCACAGCGCGTCCCCGACATCCCGGTTTTTCCGGGAGTGGGGGACCCCGACGCCTTTGGGCGATGGGGGGAGGGCGCTGATCAGGAGTGCTGGATGTGGGAGGCGAGGTAGGCGTGGATCATGCGCTCGGCCTCGGCGACGATCTCGGGGTCGCCCTCGGGGCTGCGGCGGAAGGCCATCTTCAGCACGGCGTCGCCGGCCTCGACCGCGATGGCGAGGGCGGTGGCGAGGCCGGGGGTGTCCTGGACGTCGAACGTGCCCACGATCATGCGGCGCAGCCGGTCGGCGACGACGGCGTTGTTGTCGGCGTCGGAGTCGAGCAGGTTGACGTCGGCGACGTCGCCGAAGCGCAGCACGCGGAAGCCGGGGACGGTGCGGTGCATCTCGACGAAGATCTCGATGATGGCGCCGACCGTGTCGGACCAGTCGCCGAACCCGCCCGCGGCCAGCCGCGCGGAGATGCGGTCGCCGAACTCCTCCAGGTTGCGCAGGGCGAGGGCCTGCGCGACGGCGCGCTTGTCGGGGAAGAACTGGTACACCGAGCCGATCGCCACTTCGGCGCGCTGGGCGATGCGCGTCGTGGTGAGGCCGTCGTAGCCGTCCTCGTCGAGGATGTCCGCGCAGGCGTCGAGCATCCGCTGGACGCGTTCGGCGCTGCGGCGCTGGGCGGGACGGCGGCGGAGCGGGGTCCGGATCTCGGTCACCAGGTCATTGTCCCCGACCGCGGGGGTGCCCCGCATGGACCGCCTAGCCGTTACCCACCCCGGGGCCACCGGAGTCTTCCGCCCGCACCACCCCGCCACTAATATCCGAAGGCTATTCGCATTTTCGGGAGGGGATCGCGATGGGGCTTCCGGAAGGCTTCCGCTGGGGCGTCGCCACCGCCGCCTACCAGATCGAGGGCGCGGTGGACGAGGACGGGAGGGGCCCGTCCACCTGGGACACCTTCGCGCGCACGCCGGGACGCGTCCGGGACGGCCACACCGGCGACGTCGCCTGCGACCACTACCACCGGTGGCCGGAGGACGTCGCGCTGATGGGGGGCCTCGGCGTCGACGCCTACCGGTTCTCGATCGCGTGGCCGCGCGTCCAGCCGTCGGGGAGCGGGCCCGTCAACGCCAAGGGCCTCGACTTCTACGACCGGCTCGTGGACGGCCTGCTCGCCGCCGGCATCTCCCCCGCCGCCACCCTCTACCACTGGGACCTCCCGCAGCCGCTCGAAGACGCCGGCGGGTGGCTGGAACGTGACACCGCCTACCGGTTCGCCGAATTCTCCTACCTGGCGGCCGAGCGGCTCGCGGACCGCGTGGACATGTGGATAACCCTGAACGAGCCCGTGGTCGTCATGGCCTACGGCTACGCGTTCGGCGTCTACGCGCCCGGCCGGGCGCTGATGCTGGACGCGCTCCCCACCGCGCACCACCAGCTCCTCGCGCACGGCCTCGCCGTCACCGCGCTGCGCAGCCGCAACGCCCGCGCCGTCGGGCTGACGAACCACTACTCGCCGGCGTGGGCCGCGTCCCCCGCCGACCAGCCCGCCGCCGACGCGTTCGACACGTTCATGAACCGGCTGTTCACCGACCCCGTGCTGCTCGGCCGCTACCCCGACCTGATGGGGGACGCGCCCTACATCCGGTCGGCGGACATGTCGGTCATCGCCTCGCCCATCGACTTCCTCGGCGTGAACTACTACCAGCCGACGCGGCTGACGACGCCGGCCGAAGGGCCGCTGCCGTTCGAGATCACGGAGATCACCGAGTACCCCACGACCGGCATGGGCTGGCCGATCGTCCCGGACGCCTTCCTGTCACTGCTCCGCACGCTCGACACCCGCTACGACCTGCCGCCCCTCTATATAACGGAGAACGGGTGCTCGTTCCCCGACGAGATCGGCGCGGACGGCACGGTGGACGACTCGTCCCGCATCGCGTTCATGGACGCCCACATCAAGGCCATGCGCACCGCCGTCGACGAGGGCATCGACGTCCGCGGCTACTTCGCGTGGTCGCTGCTGGACAACTTCGAATGGTCCGAGGGCTACCACCCGCGCTTCGGCCTCGTCCACGTCGACTACACGACGCAGAAGCGCACCCCAAAGAAGTCCTACGGCTGGTACAGGGATCTCATAGCGTCGCCGTAACCGGTTTTACGCTGGGAGTATGCCCGTCGAAGGACAAGTCCTCGGTAGAGCCCTCAGGCAGGCCCAGTACCGGCACCACCGGGCCCTTGACGGCAGGCTCGCCGGCGTCGGCACCACGCTGGCGCAGTGGGACGCGCTCCGGGCGATCAGCCGCTCCCCGGGCGCGTCCGCCCGGGCGCTCGCCGCCGAGACGTTCCAGAGCGAGCAGGCGTTCGGGACGCTCGCCGGGCGCCTCACCGCGCAGGGGCTCATCGACCGGCGCCCGGGCGCGGGCCGGAGCATCGAGCACCACCTCACGCCCGCCGGCGAGAAGACCCTGGCGGCCGGGCACGCCGTCGCCGACGAGGCCCTCGCCGAACTCTTCGCCCCGCTGGCGGAGGACCAGCGGGCCGCCCTCCTCGACCTGCTCCTGCGCATCGGCCGGACGGACTGACCCGCGCGCCGCGGCGGACCTCCCGGATAGTCTGCTCTCTCCGATTTCGCCGGGGAGGTAGTGGATGCCGGAAAGTCGTCCGTTGCGCAGCAACGATCCGCGCGAGGTGGGCGGATTCCGGCTGACGGCCCGGATCGGCGAGGGCGCCCAGGGCACCGTCTACCTGGGCGAGTCGGACGAGACCGGGCAGCGCGTCGCCGTGAAGCTGCTGCACGCCGACTTCGGCCGGGACCCGCGGGCCCGCACCGCGTTCGAGCGGGAGCTCGCCGCGGCCCGGCGCGTCGCCCCGTTCTGCACCGCCCGCGTCCTCGCCGCCACCGCCGACGACGACCTCCCGCACATCATCACCGAGTACGTCGACGGCCCGTCGCTGAAGGACCTGATCGCCGAGCGCGGCACCGCGTCCCCCGACGAGCAGGTCCGGCTGGCGATCGGCACCGCGACCGCGCTGGCCGCGATCCACGAGGCGGGCGTCGTCCACCGCGACTTCAAGCCGGCCAACGTGCTGCTCGGCCCGGACGGCCCGAAGGTCATCGACTTCGGCATCGCGCGGCCGCTCGACGCCACGTCCGCCACCATGACCGGCGCCGTCGGCACGCCCGCCTACATGGCGCCCGAGCAGGTGTCGGGCTCGTCCGGCGGCGCGCCCGTGGACATGTTCGCGTGGGCCTGCACGATGGCGTTCGCCGCCAACGGGGTGCCGCCGTTCGGCGGCGACTCGGTCCCGGCGATCATGCAGCGCATCCTGTACGGGGAGCCGGACCTCGGCGCGCTCACCGACCGGCTCCGCGATCTCGCGGCGTCCTGCCTGGCCAAGGACCCGGCGGACCGGCTCACCGCCACGCAGGTGCTCCAGCGGCTCCTCGGCATCGGGCCGGACGCCAACCTCCTCGCCGAGGGCACCTCCGCCGCCACCCGTCCCGCCGGTACCGCGCATGCCGCGCCGATCGCACCCCCGCCTCCGGCCGGCCCGTGGACGCCGCCGGCCGCCGCCCCCGCTCCGCCCAACGCCGGGCCTTCGTTCGGCGGGGGCACCGCTCCCGGCGCCAGCCCGGTCGGGCTGCCGCCGGGTTTCCCCGCCGCCGCGAGCACGCGCCCGGCGAAGGGGCGGAGCAAGCGTCCGCTGCTCGTCGCCGGTGCGGCGGCGGCCGGTGTGCTGCTGGTGGTGGGCGGGCTCACCACCGCGATCCTGCTGAACGGCGGCGACGAGCCCGGCACGAAGAAGACGGACGATCCGAACAGCGGCAAGCCGGTCGCGCAGACGACGCACGCCGGAGCCAAATGCACCTACCCGCCCTCGTCCAGCAATCAGGTGAAGTTCGTCGGGACGCCGCCGGTCAGCCCGCCCCAACTGCCCACCAAGGCCACCATCAAGACCAACGTCGGCGTCCTGGAACTGAAACTGGACCCGGCGGCGCCATGCACGGTGAACTCGCTCGCATTCCTCGTCAAGAAGAACTTCTATAACGGCACGTCATGCCACCGCCTGACCACGAACCCGAGCCTGAAGGTCCTCCAATGCGGTGACCCGACCGGAACCGGAGCCGGAGGCGCGTCCTACGTGTTCGCCAACGAGAACACGTCCGCGCCCTACAACAGGGGCACCGTGGCCATGGCCAACGCGGGCCCCGGCACCAACAGCAGCCAGTTCTTCATCCTCTACGGGGACGCACCGGCCATCGACCACTCCTATTCGGTCTTCGGGCAGGTCACCTCCGGCCTGAACGTCATCGACCGGGTCGCCGGGAAGGGCACGGAGAGCGGCGACGACGGCCGGCCCAAGCAGAAGGTCACGATCACCGAGTTCACCACCTCGGCGGCATAGCGCCCGATTGCCATCCCTTCCCGTATTCGCCGCTTCTGCGTCTCCTGACCTACACCCCGCCGTACCGGTCCGCTTTAATGGCGGTCGACTCGCCCCGGCGAGCGGAAACCTGAACATCGGAGCACGGGGAGCCGCGGTGGAGGACCTGCGACCTGGAGACCCTCGCGCGGTCGGCCGATATGCGCTCTCGGCCCGGCTGGGCGCGGGCGGAATGGGGCAGGTATTCCTCGGCTCGTCCCCGGGCGGGCGCCCGGTGGCGGTCAAACTCGTCCATCCGGGGCTGGCCTCCGACGCCGAGTTCCGGCGGCGTTTCAAACGCGAGGTCGAAGCGGCGCGCCAGGTCGGCGGCTTCCACACCGCCCCGGTCGTGGACGCGGATCTCGACGCCCCCGTCCCGTGGCTGGTCACGGCCTACGTCCCCGGGCCGTCGCTCGCCGCCGCCGTCGCCGAGCACGGCCCGTTCCCGCTCGAGTCGGCCCTCGTGCTGGGCGCCGGGTTAGCGGAGGCCCTGGAGGCCATCCACCTCGCCGGCGTCGTGCACCGCGACCTCAAGCCCTCGAACGTGCTGCTCGCGGCGGACGGCCCGCGCGTCATCGATTTCGGCATCGCCCGCGCCGTGGACGCGTCCGGTGTCACCGCGCACGCCGGGACGCCCGGATTCATGGCGCCCGAACTGCTGTCCGAGGGGACCGTCACGCCCGCCTGCGACGTCTTCGCCCTCGGCGCCGTCCTCGCGCATGTCATGGGGATGCGGCCCTTCGGCGAAGGGCCGTCGGAGGCCCTGGTCTACCGGGTCGTCCACAAGGAACCCAACCTGGACGCCCTGCCCGTCCCCATCCGTGACATCGTCGCGAGCTGCCTCGCCAAGGACCCGGCGGCGCGACCGAAGCCGCCGGAACTGCTGGACGCGCTGCGCCCGGCCGGCGGCAGCGGGGCGTGGCTTCCGCAGCCCGTCCAGGAAATGCTGACCCGCTATCCCGCCCCCGGCACCGATCCCGCCTTCGGGACCGGCCCCCAGGTTGGAGCCGGGCAAGGAGCCGGAGCCGGGCAAGGAGCCGCGGGCGAGGCCACCGGGTGGACGCTCGTCGCCCCGGAAACCCATGCGGCCACGCAGCTTCCGCCCGTGCTCTTCAAAGGCAACAGACTTCCCGTCGCGCTGGCGCTCGTCGGGCATTCGCTCCGCTTTCTGCTCGGCCTCGTCCTCGGCCTCTTCACCTTGAAGAGCGTGGTCGGCATGGCGGATTCCGGGGGCGAGCCCTTGCTCGTGCTGATCCTCGCGGTGCTCTTCGTGATGGCCATCGCGCTCGTCCGCGTTCCCGTGGCCTGGCTCGTCCCGCTCATCAGGGAACTGCTGAGCCCGTGCGACCTGGAAATCAGCCACAACGGCATCCAGGTCCGGTTCGGCGGCCGGCTCGTCCGCTACCCGTGGCAGGGGATCGGCCGCGTGGTGGTCCGCCGCGCGGACTCACCCGCCGGATGGTCGCTGTGCGTATCCCCTGCCGCCGGCACCGGTCATCCACCGACGAGAGGGCCGCGCACCCCGCTGTGCTACCTGGAGAGGAAGACGGGCTGGATCGTCGTCATGCCCGTCCACCGGATCAAGGGTTCCCGGCAGGAGCTCGAAGGCGTCCTCATGCGCTACAGCGGCCCGCGCTGGGGCGGCAACGGCTGACTCCGGGCGAGCTGGAATGATCGCCCCATGGATTCGCTGGACGAGGTGCGGGCCCGGATCGACGGCATCGACGGCGAGCTCGTCCGCCTGCTGGCGGAGCGGCAGGGCCTGGTGCGCGCCGCCGCCGCCTTCAAGACCGACGAGCAGGCGGTCCGCGCCCCGGACCGGGTGGAGCGGGTCGTCGCGCTGGCGCGGCGGCGGGCGGCGGACGCGGGCCTCGCGCCCGAGGTCGCGGAGGCCGTCTGGCGGGCGATGATCGCCGCGTTCATCGACCTGGAGCTGGCGGAGCACGCCGCTCAGCGCCCGAGCTGACCCGAGAGCCGCCCCGCGGCCGGCACCGTCCGGCGGCGGTAGTAGTGGACGGTCAGCACCGCCAGCAGCGGCCCCCAGGCGAGGAACGGCGCGTAGGCGGCCGTCATCACGGCCCCGGCGAAGCCGTGCGGGCTGTCGCTGTCGGCCATCGCGTCCGTCCAGCCGGAAGCGCCCACCAGGCCCAGGGCCGTGACGGCCGCCGCCCCCAGCGTCGCCGCGCCGACGGCGAACGGCACGGGCACGCGGCGCCCGCCGACGAGCGGGAACCAGCGCGGGAACACCTCGCCCCACGGCCGGACCAGCCCGAACGCGAGCAGCGCGAAGAGCTCGCAGACGACGCTCAGCGCGAAGACGTACGGGGTGCCGATCGGATGCGGGAAGTCGGCCATCTCGCCGCCCTCCGCGAACCCCATCGGCACGCCGAGGCCGAGGGCGATCCGCCACAGGCCGGACGGCAGGACGGTCAGCGGGACGAGGTGGGCGACGCGGTCGGCCCACACGGGCACCGGACGGGCGATGGTGGTCATGGACTTCATGCTCATCGGCGCGGCCCCTCCGCCACGTCACCCGCGAGAGCCGTGACCATCCCCCGCCGGAGGGAAACGGGCCGTCCGGCCCTAGGCGTTCGCGCGCTCGGCGCCGAGGACGCCCAGCGGGTCGGCCAGCAGCGCGGCGAAGCCCAGCTCGGCGGCGCCCGCCAGCGTCGCGTCGTAGCCGAGGGCGGCGGTGCGGAGCGCGACCCGCTCCCGCGACACCGGCAGGCCGCTCGTCCGGACGCGGGCCCGGACCTGCGGCGCCGCGCCCCGGTAGATCTCGCTCAGCATGCCGCCGAAGACGACGACGCCGGGATTGAACAGGTTGATCAGGTTGACGACGCCGATGCCGAGCCAGCCGCCGACCCGGTCCAGGGCGTCCCGGGCCGCCGGGTCGCCCCGCTCGGCCGCCGCGACGACCGCGCGCACACCGTCCCGGCCGACCGGCCCGCCGGCGCGTCCGGCGGCCTCCAGCAGCGCCGGTTCGCCGACCTCCGCCTCCAGGCAGCCGCGCGAACCGCAGTTGCAGGGCCGCCCGTCGTACGGGTTCACGATCATGTGGCCGAGTTCGGCGGCGTAGCCCTCGTCGCCGTCCAGCAGCCGGCCGCCGACGATGATGCCGCCGCCCACCCCGACGTCCCCGTGCAGGTAGACGAGGTTGCGGCTGCCGACGCCCGCGCCGCGCACGTACTCGGCCAGCGCGCCCAGGTGGGCCTCGTTGCCGACCGCCACCGGCAGCCCGAGCCCCAGCCGCCGGCCGAGTTCCGGGCCGACGTCGAGGTCCGTCCAGCCCATGGTGGGCGCCAGCCGCACCTTGCCGTCGACGGCCCTGATCATGCCGCAGTACGACACCCCGACGCCGACGCACTCCGCTCCGTCGGGCGCGGCGGCCACGAGCGCGCCGCCGAACCCGGCGAGGGCGCCGACCACCTCGTCGAGGTCGTCCTCGCCGCGGCGGCGCGGCGCCTCCCGGCGCTCCAGCACCGTCCCGCCGAGGCCGACCCTGGCGGCGACGAGCCGGTCCACGGCGACGTCGAAGGCCAGCACGTACGCCCGCGCGCTCTCCGCGCGGACGACCAGCGACGGCCGGCCCGCGCGGCCCGTCGCGGCGGCCGGCTCCTCCCGCACCAGCCCGGTGGCGGCCAGCTTCGCGATCAGCGTGAGGATCGTGCTCCGGTTGACGCCCATCCGCTCGGCCAGTTCGGTGCGCGACACCGCCCCGTCCCGGTGCACCTCCCGCAGCACGGCACCGGCGTTGCGCCGCCGCGTCGGCTGCGGCACCCGCCGCGCGGGGCCGGTGACACCCGACAGGAGAGAGGAGGACATGCCGTCCAAGCTACCCAAGGAGCGGCCCCCGGCCCCATCGCGGACGGATTAGAACAGGGTTGCCCGAGCGTTGGAAAGAAGAGCGAGCATCGCTCCCTGACCAGGAAGGACATTGACCGATGGCCCTGAAGCGACCGTCCTTCCTGCCGTCGCTGGACGACCTCGAACGGCAGGCCGAGGCGCGTTCGGAGCACCGCGGCCGCCCCGGCTCCCAGTTCGACCACCCGACGGCGAAGAACGTCTTCGTCGCCGTCCTGATCATCACCGTGGTCGCCCACCTCGTCGGCGGCATCGTCTTCCTGCTCCTCGGCCACTGACGCGCCGCGAAAACGGGATGCGGCCGGGCGCGCCGACCCGGCATCGTGAGGGAATGCTGGTCGACCACTTCCCCGTGCTGGGGCTCCGGCTGAGAACACCGCGCCTCGAACTGCGGCTGCCGTCCCCGGAAGAACTCGGCGCGCTGGCGGACGTCGCGGCCGAGGGCGTCCACGCGCCGGACACGATGCCGTTCATGGTCCCGTGGACGGACCGGCCGCCCGCCGAGATCGCCCGGGGCGTCGTCCAGCACCACTGGGAGACGCTCGGACGCTGGACGCCCGAGAACTGGCAGCTCAACCTCAGCGTCTTCCACGCCGGCGAGATCGTCGGCCAGCAGGACCTCAGGGCCCGCGACCTCGCCGTCCTGCGCCAGGTGCACAGCGGCTCGTGGCTCGGCATGCGCCACCACGGGCAGGGGATCGGCACCGAGATGAGAGCCGCCGTCCTGCACCTGGCCTTCGCCGGGCTCGGCGCCGACGAGGCCCTGTCCAGCGCCTTCGCCGACAGCCACGCGTCCCGCGCGGTGTCGCGCAAGCTCGGCTACACCGACAACGGCATCGGACGCCAGGTCATCCGCGGCGCGGCGACCACCGAGCACCACGTGCGCCTCACCCGCGCGGACTGGGAGAAGCACGCCGCCGTTCCCGTCACCGTCGAGGGCCTCGCCCCGTGCCTCCCCATGTTCGGAGTCTCCGACCGATGAACCCGCCGATCGACCGCACCTTCGAGGAACTGCTGGACGAGGCCGAATCGGCGCCCGTCGAAGGCTGGGACTTCTCCTGGTTCGACGGCCGCGCCACCGAGCAGCGCCCCTCCTGGGGCTACCAGCGGCTCATGAGCGACCGCCTGGCCCGCGCCACCGCGGCGCTCGACATCGAGACGGGCGGCGGGGAGGTCCTGGCCGGTGCCGGGACCTTCCCGCCGACCATGGCCGCCACCGAGTCCTGGCCGCCGAACCTCGCCAAGGCCACCCGCCTCCTGCACCCCCGGGGCGTGGTCGTGGTCGCCGACACCGGCGTCCTGCCGTTCGCCGACGAGGCGTTCGACCTCGTCGTGAGCCGCCATCCCGCCACCGTCCGGTGGGCGGAGATCGCCCGCGTCCTCGCCCCCGGCGGGACGTACTTCGCGCAGCACGTGGGCCCCGCGAGCGTCTTCGAGCTCACGGAGTACTTCCTCGGCCCGCAGCCGGAGGCGCGCGGCGCCCGCCATCCCGACGTCGAGAGCGCCGACGCCCGCGCCGCCGGGCTCGACATCGCCGACCTGCGCCACGAGCGCCTCCGCATGGAGTTCTCCGACATCGGCGCGGTCGTCCACTTCCTGCGCAAGGTCATCTGGATCGTCCCCGGCTTCACCGTCGCCGAGCACCGCGACCGCCTCCGCGCCCTGCACGACCGGATCCGCCGCGAGGGGCCCTTCATCGCCCACTCGTCCCGCGTCCTCATCGAGGCGCGCAAGCCCGGCTGACCCGCCCGGCGGTCTGTCGGAGGGCCGTGCGATTCTCTAATCCCGCTGGTCACGCCGAGCATGGGGGCCGCTCATGATGCACTTCCAGGACGCCGCCGCATGGGAGGCGTGGCTGGCCGCGCACCACGACTCCGAGGACGGCGTCTGGCTGAAGATCGCGAAGAAGGGCGCGCCCGTCGACTCGCTCAGGATCGGCGACGCGCTGGACGTCGCGCTGTGCCACGGCTGGATCGACAGCCAGCGCAAGGGCCTCGACGAGCACTTCTACCTGCAGCGCTACTCGCGGCGCCGCAAGGGCAGCCCGTGGTCGCGGGTCAACGTGGAGCGGGCGGAGGCCCTGATCGCGGCCGGGCGGATGCGCCCGGCGGGCCATGCGGAGATCGACGCCGCCCGCGCGGACGGCCGCTGGACGGCGGCCTACGTCCGGCAGCGCGACGCCGCCGTCCCGCCCGACCTGGCCGCCGCGCTCGCCGCCCGTCCGGAGGCCGCCGCCCGCTTCGAGAAGCTGGGCAAGACCGACCGCTACCTGCTCATCCTCCCGCTCCTCAAGGCCCGCACCCCGGCCGGCCGCACGGCCCGCCTGAACAAGGCGATCGAGTCCCTGCCGGCCGGCTGAAACCTGCCGGCCGGCTGAAAGGGTCAGGCCGACAGGCGGTACGTCGTGCCGCTGCTGCTCTGCACCCAGGCGTCGGGCAGCGCGGCGGCCAGGGCGTGCTGGGCGCGCCAGCCCGTGCAGTGCCCCGGGACGAGGAGGCTCGGCGCGAGGTCGGTCAGCGCGGCGACGGTCGGCGGGATGACCGGTTCGAAGGCCGGGCCGCCGAGATGCAGGCCGCCGACGAGCGCGTGCAGCCGGTCCACGCCGGTGAGCCGGCGCGCGTGCCGGACGATGTTGACCGCGCCCGCGTGCCCGCAGCCCGTCAGCACGACCAGGCCCCGGTCGCGGACGTGCACGACGAGCGCCTGGTCGTCGGCCACCAGCGGGTCGTGCACCCAGCCGGAGCCGGTCCACGCCTGGTGCGGCGGCGGCATGCCGCGCTCGAACTCGGTGGTGCGGTCGACCTCGCCGGTGATCAGCACGCTGCCGTCCAGCAGCAGCGACGGCTCGCGGCGCTCGATGACCTCGAAGCCCTCCCCGGCCAGGGCGCGGGGGCTCAGGGTCGGCAGTTCCTCCGGCTCGCGGCCGGGCACCGCGAGGCGCCGCCGCGTCCAGGCGAGCGGGTGCACCACCATCGGCAGCGACCGGACGCCGCGCCTGCCCGCCAGCCCGGCGAGCCCGCCCGCGTGGTCGAAATGGCCGTGGCTGAGCACGACGGCCTGGACGCCGCCGAGGTCGAGGCCGAGCCGGTCGGCGTTGGTGACCATCGCGTCCGGGGACAGGCCGGTGTCGAACAGCAGGGTGGTGGAGCGGTCGCCCCGGCGCACCGTGACCAGCGCGGAGAAGCCGTGCTCGGCGACCATGCCGGCGAAGGTCCGGCCCTCCTCGAACTGCGGCGCCGTCACCGCGCCCTTGCCGGCACCGGCGCGCCGGGTGCGTTCGCCGTCGGTGAGCAGGGCGTCGTAGACGTTGTCCACCAGGGTGACGATCTCGACCTCGTCGACCGGCTCCAGCGCGATCGGATCGACCGCCGCGCCCGTCGCCGGACGCGGCATGGACGCCGGCGCCTCCGCTTGCCCGCCGCCTGTCTCGCACATGATCGCAAGCCTAACCGCGGCACTCCGCCGCGCTCTCCGCGGCCGCGAAGCGCCGCCGGTAGGCGGACGGGCTGAGGCCGGTACGGCGGCGCAGCTGGGCGCGCAGGTTGGCGGGGGTGCCGAGGCCGCTGGCGCGCGCCACCGCGTCCAGCCGGGCCTCGCCGCGCTCGATGATCCGGCAGGCCAGCTCGACGCGCTCGGCGGTGAGCCAGGCGAGCGGGGTGGTGCCGAGTTCGGCCTGGAAGCGGCGGTGCAGCGTGGCCGGGCTGACGGCCGCGCGGGCCGCCAGGGCGGGCACGGTCAGCGGCTCGTCCAGCCGCTCCCGCGCCCAGTCGAGCAGGGCCGCGAGCGAGCCGTCCGGGATGTCCGGCATCGGGCGCTCGATGAACTGCCGCTGGCCGCCGTCGCGGTGCACGGCGAACACCAGCCGGCGGCTCACCGCGTTCGCGATCTCCGCGCCGTGGTCGCGGCGGACGAGGTGCAGCCCGAGGTCGAGTGCGGCGGCGCTCCCGGCGGAGGTCAGGACGTCGCCGTCGTCGACGAACAGCACGTCCGGTTCGAGGTGGACGCGGGGGAAGCGCGCCCGGAACGCCTCCGCCCAGCGCCAGTGCATGGTCGCGCGGCGCCCGTCGAGGACGCCCGCCGCCGCCAGCGTGAACGCGCCGGTGCACAGGCCGACCAGCCGGGCACCGCGCGAGGCGGCGGCCCGAACGGCGGCCAGGACCTCGGGCGCGGGGTCCTCGTCCGGGTCCGGACGGTTCGGCACGATCACCGTGTCCGCGCGTTCGGCGGCGGACAGGTCCGCGATGCCCGACATGGTGAACAGCCCCGCGTGCATGACGGCCTCGCCGCCCGCGGCGCACAGCGCGAAGTCGTACCAGGGGCGGCCCAGCTCGGGGCGGCGCAGGCCGAACAGCTCGGTGGCGACGCCCATCTCGAACGGGTTGGAGCCGGTGTCGACGATCATCACCACGCGGTGCGAGGATCCTTGCGGCATACGCGATTTCTAGCACTCACGGCGGGGTGCGGCGTCCCGGCAGGGTGGTGGGGTGAACAGCGAACCCATCGAACTCGCGGCGGCGCTGGCCTCCTTCAGCGACCTGTGGAGCCCGCGCATCGTCGCCAGCGTGAACGACTACGACGTCCGTGTCGCCAAGGTCGAGGGCGACCATGTCTGGCACGCCCATGACGACACCGACGAGTTCTTCCTCGTCCTCGACGGCGAACTCGCCATCGCCCTGCGCGACGCGCCCGGCGGCGGCGAACGGACGGTCACCCTTCCCAAGGGAGCGGTGTTCGTCGTCCCGCGAGGCGTGGAGCACAAGCCGTCCGCGCCCGGCGGCGCAGAGATCCTGCTGTTCGAGCCGACCGGCACCCTGAGCGTGGGCGACCGCCATGAGGCCGTGCCCTCCTCGGTGGACGCCACCACGGGCCACCCGCTGAATTGATCCGGGGCTAGAGCCTCACCGTGGCCGCGATGCCGAAGTGGTCGGAGAGGGGGGCGGTGGTGCCGTCGGGGAGGCGGATCTCGTCGGTGAACACCAGCCGGGGCTCCGCCTCCAGACCCGGCCTGTAGAGGAACTGGTCGATCGCCCCGATATCGGCGTACTCGGGGCGGAAGGTGGGCTCCGTGCGGCCGGCGAGGGCGTCCCGAAGGCCGGCGGCGGCCGCGAAATCCGCGAAATAGCGCGAGTCGCGGGGCACGTTGAAGTCGCCCATGGCGATCAGCGGTTCCGCCGGGTCGATCCTTTTGATCGCGCTAGCGAGCTGCCCCAGTTCGGACTGCTCCACCTTGGTATAGGCATTGGACGGGGACCAGTCCATGTCCATGTTCGCGGAAAGGTGCGTGTTCACCACCGTCAGGCAGCCGCCCGGCAGCCGTATGCGGGTGAACAGCGCGCCTTTGTTCAGCAGCCATTCCGGCCGGACGGGGCGGGCGAGCGCGTACGGCTGGAAGTGGGTTCTGGCGATCGGCCACCGGGAGAGCGTGACCAGGCCGCCGCGGACGATCGGAAATCCCCCGGCCCGCGCCATGAACGGGAAGGACGCCGTCGCCCGGCGGAACCGTGCGAGGACCGGCGGCGATACCACTTCCTGCAGGCAGACGATGTCGTAGTCCGATTCGTCGACGAGCCGGGCCAGTGCGTCCATGCGGGCCCGGACGCGGCCCCGGAACAGCGTGTTGAAGGTGAGAACGCCGATTCGCCGCGCGTCGTCCCGCATCGCCATGCCGCCACCCTACGTCGCCGGCCCCCCGGCCGCCCGCGCTCTGGCCGTGGGGCGCTTTGTTCGGGGAAATGCGCCTTTTGCGTTATTTGTCGTTAGCCGGATGCCGCGCTGGACTATCCCATTCGCGTTGAAGCCCGGCACCCGGTGGTCCATGATGGAGGCTGCCGAACATCTGCCACCCGACCCCGCGACATCGAAAGTGCCCCTTGATGCACAGCGATCCCCTCCATGGCGAACAATCCTGCTCGATGCCGCGTTGTGGTCGCCCGTCGTGCTTCCATGTGCGGCTGGAGGCGGCCGCCCGGACGGAGACCGGACGCGATTCCTGCGGCGCCCATCTCGCCGAAGTCGTGCAGGAATTGGCGCTGCGCGCCCGCGAGCGGCGCAAACGGCCGGCGCGCGTCGTCGTGTACGCCACGGGAGAGCGC
This sequence comes from Actinomadura geliboluensis, assembly GCF_005889745.1. Lineage (GTDB taxonomy): Bacteria > Actinomycetota > Actinomycetes > Streptosporangiales > Streptosporangiaceae > Spirillospora > Spirillospora geliboluensis. Next base: position 11,544 of record NZ_VCKZ01000019.1, on the reverse strand, counting down.
CGGCGGACGAAAGGGCCCGGTCCATTCGACCGGCTCGCGCTCGGCACCATCCCGGTGTGAGCACCCGGCCGCCGCCGGCCGTTGCCGATCGTCCCCCGGCTTCCGATACTGGGCGGGCAATGCCGAACGCCGCCGGACGGAAAGAGGTCGGCATGGGATTCCAGCTTGGCTTGTTCTCCCCCAACACCGAATCGGGACTGGCGATCACGAAGGCCCCGGAAAGGTGGCACGCGACCTGGGAGAACAATCTCCGGCTCGCCAGGATCGCGGACGAGAGCGGCATCGACTTCCTGCTGCCCGTCGCCCGCTGGACCGACTGGGGCCCCGACACCGACTTCCACCGCAGCGCCCTCGACCCGCTCGTCTGGGCGTCCGGGCTCCTCGCCAGCACCAAGCGGCTGCGGGTGTTCAGCACCGTCCACACCGCGTTCCACCACCCCGTCGTCGCCGCCAAGCAGCTCGCGACCGCCGACCACCTCAGCCAGGGGCGGGTCGGGCTGAACATCGTCGCGGGCTGGCACGCGCCCGAGTACGAGATGTTCGGCCTCACGCTGCCCGACGACCACGACACCCGGTACTCGCTCGCGCAGGAGTGGTGGGACGTCGTCAAGCGCATCTGGTCGACCGACGAGCCGTTCGACCACGACGGGCGGTTCTTCAAGCTCCAGCACGTCGTGGGGCGCCCCAAGCCGTTCAACGGGCACAGCCTGCCGGTCATCAACGCGGGGTCGTCCAGGCAGGGGCGCTCGTTCGCCGCGCGCAACGCCGACCGGGCCTTCACCGTCGTCGCCGGTCCCGAGGACGGCGCGGAGATCGTGAAGGCCATCCGCGCGGAGGCCGCGTCCCACGGCCGGACGGTCGGCGTCTTCACGCTCGGGCACGTCGTGTGCCGGCCGACCAGGAGCGAGGCGGAGGACTTCCTGCGCTACTACGCCGACGAGCAGGCCGACTGGCCCGCCGTCGACGAGGTGATGCGGCTGCAGGGGCTGCACGCGCAGTCGTTCACGCCGGAGATGCTCCAGATCTACCGGGACAGGTTCGCCGCCGGCCACGGCAGCTGCCCGCTGGTCGGCGACCCCGACGACGTGGCGGACGGCATCGCGGAGTTCGCGCGTGCGGGCTTTGACGGTATCGCTCTGTCGTTCCTCAATTACGCTGATGAACTGGGCCACTTCGCCGCCGAGGTCATGCCTCGGCTGCGGGCCCGGGGTGTCCTGTCCATCGACCGTCCCGAACCGGCTCCGTCCGCCCGACCATGACTCCCACCCGACCATGATTTTCATCCGGCCATGACTCTCACCGATGCCTCGCCGCCGCTGTCGGCGTACCAGCGGGTCGTCAGCGCGGACATCGACGTCCTGCACGACTCGGTCGAACCCTTCGCCGTGGGCCACGACCTCCAGGCCCGCGACCCCGGCGCCCCTCTCGACGGTGCCGTCAACGCCCTCGCCCTGGGCGCGGTCAACCTGGTCTGGGTGCGGTACGGGGGCGGCGGGGTCGTCGTCGACACGCCTCCGACGGAGGGGCACTTCGCCATGTGCGCGCCCATGGCGCCCATGGGCGTCGAGTACCGGTCCACGCACAACAACGACGTCGCGGGCGGCAGTCTGGTGCTGTCGCACGACGAGGCGATGCGGATGACGCCGCATCCGACGCTGGGCTGCCTGGTCATCGCCACGAGCACCGGGCGGCTCGCCGACCACCTCGCCTGCCACCTCGGGCGCGACTACACCGCGCCGCTGCGCTTCCACCGGGCCGGCAGGCCCGCGATCGCGCCCGCCTCGATCGTGGAGCGCACCTGGCGGCACGTGTGCGACGTCCTCGACCACGCGACGGGCCGGGGCGGGCTGCACCCGCTGGCGGCGCGCACGCTGGAGGAGTCGCTGCTCACCGCCCTCCTGCTCGGCCTGCCGCACACGGCCACCGAATGCCTCGCCGAGCCGCCCGCGCGGTCACCGCACCATCTCGCCGGCACCATCCGCGAGTGGGTGGAGCACCACCACCACCGCCCCATCGGCGTCACCGACATCGCGGCGGCGGTGGGCATCAGCGTCCGCCAACTCCAGGCGATCTGCCAGGACGAGTGGGGCCTCACCCCCACGCAGCTGTTGCGCGGGGTCAGGCTCGACCACGCGCGCGCGGCGCTCAGCGTGGCGCAGCGCGGCCCCGGCACCGTCACGGACGTCGCCAAGGCCGCCGGGTACTTCCACATGAGCCGGTTCGCCGCCCACTACAGGCAGCGCTTCGGCGAGACCCCGACGCACACCCTCAAGCGCATCGGCTGAGCCGCCCTCAGGACGTTCAGGGGCGTTTCAGGACGCCGGACGTCAGGACTCCGGACTGGCCGAGAGCCCCGTGCAGCCGCGCAGCCCGTTCCACCGCTTGAGCTCCGCCTTCGCCGCGGCGCCCTTCATCGGGATGGGGACGCCGCCGCTGATGAGGGCCGGGCTCCACTTGTCCTTGGTGACCTTGCCGTCCTGCACCTTCAGGAACAGCACACCGGACTTCGCCGTCTGGCCGTTGGCGGAGTAGAACACGAAGTTGCCCATGCCGTAGTGGACGTACGCGTTGTCCATGTACCCGCCGCCCAGCGGAATGTGCGCGTGGCCCCCCACGATGATGTCGGCACCGGCCTCGACGAGCTGCTGGGCGAGTTCCTTCTGGCGCGGCAGCGGGCACGGCTGGAGTTCGGCCCCCCAATGCAGGTGGACGATGACGACGTCCGACCCCTTGCGCGCCTCCTTCACCGCCTGCACCATCCTGGGGACGTTCTTGGCCGAGGCAAGACCGCCCTTGGTGTCGGTGGCCGTCCACGCCTGGATCAGGTTGTCGTCCAGCACCTGCGTAGCGCCGACGACGGCGAGCTTGTTGCCCTTCACCGTGACGCGGTACGGCTTGAAGGCGTCGTCCTCGTCCTTGCCGATGCCGACGACCGGGAACCCCGTCCGCTTGATGGCGGCCAGGGAGTCGCGCAGGCCGCCGTCCATGAAGTCCATGCCGTGGTTGTTGGCCATGGAGACGACGTCGACCCCGGCGGCCTTCAGCGCCTTGAACGCGGTCGCCGGGGCCCGGAAGGCGTACTGCTTGCCGGGCGCGGGCGTACCGCCGGTCGTGATGGCCGTCTCCAGGTTCAGCATGGTGAAGTCGGCGGCGCGCAGCTGCCGGGCCACCGGGCCGAGCGCCGTGGACGGGTTGCCGAGCCGGGCGCGGAGCTGCCCCTCGAAGTGGGTGTCGCCGCCGAACGCGATGATGATCGGCTCCTTCGCGGGCGCCGGGGGCTTCGTGGCCCCGCCGCCCCCCGCGGCGCCGGACGTCGCGGACGGCGGTCCCGCGCCCTCCGCCTCGGAGTCGCCCGAGCCGCCGCACGCCGCCGCCGTCATGGCCGTCCCGACCAGGACCGCCGCCACGGCCGCCTTCCCCCGCCTGCTCATCGCTTCGCCTCCGTCCGGCCCAGTGGACCTGCTGGGTCGGCCAAGCATGCCACGAGCGGGCGACCAGGCCCACTAAAGGCAAACCGATCATTATCTTGAACTGGTCGTGTCTATGACGTTAGATTGAGCCGACCGCGACGCGGTCCCGCAGCCCACCTCCAGAGGGACGGCACGGCCTCGAGCCGCCTCTCACCCCCTGAAGCGGCCGGGTGGCCTCCCCCGCCCGGCCGCTTCGCCACGTCTGCCCCGAACGTCAGTCGCGCTCTTCGGGTGCCCCCTTGGCCTCGTCCAGAGCACCGTTGAAGGCCCGGCTGACCGCCTGTAGCGCGGACGTCACCTCGCTGGGGATGACCCAGAAGGTGCTGCCCTGGCCCTCGGCCAGCTTCGGGAGGGTCTGGAGGTACTGGTAGGCGAGGAGCTTCGGGTCAGGGTCGGCGTTGTGGATCGAGTTGAAGACCTGCTCGATCGCCGCCGACTGGCCCTCGGCCTCCAGGATCGCGGCCTGCCGGGCGCCCTCCGCCTTCAGGATCGTCGACTGCCGCTCGCCCTCCGCGGTGAGGATCGCGGACGCGCGGGCGCCCTCGGCGGTGAGGATCGCGGCGCGCTTCTCCCGCTCGGCGCGCATCTGCTTCTCCATCGCGTCCTTGATGGACGGCGGCGGCTCGATCGCCTTGATCTCCACGCGGGTCACCCGGATGCCCCACTTGCCGGACGCGTCGTCCAGCACGCCGCGCAGCGCCGTGTTGATCCGGTCGCGGGACGTCAGCGTGGCCTCCAGGTCGAGGGTGCCGATGACGTTGCGGAGGGTCGTCGCGGTGAGCTGCTCGATCGCCTTGATGTAGTTCACGATCTCGTAGTCGGCGGCGCGCGGGTCGGTGACCTGGAAGAACAGCACCGTGTCGATGTGGACGACGACGTTGTCCTCGGTGATGACGGGCTGCGCCTTGAACGAGACCACCTGCTCGCGCAGGTCGAGGAGGGGCTTCACCCGGTCGACGAACGGGACGACGAAGCTGATGCCGGGTTCGAGGGTGCGGTGGTAGCGGCCGAGGCGCTCGACGTTGCGGGCGCGGGCCTGCGGGATGATCCAGACCGCCCGCATCACGGCGGTGGCCAGGACGAACACCCCGGCGAGCACGACGACGAGCAGGGCGATGGCGACATCGGTCATGGTGGCTCCTCGGCCGAGACCGGATACAGCAGGGCCGTGGCCCCTTCGATGGCGAGGACGTCGGCGGTCGCGCCGGCCGGGATGACGAGGTCGGGGTCGTAGGGGCGGGCCGTCCACTCCTCGCCGCCGATGCGGGCGCGGCCGCCGTGCCGGTTCACCTCGGTGAGCGTGTACGCCTCGCGGCCGACCAGCGCGGCGGTGCCGGAGCGCAGCGGCGGCGGCTGCCTGATGTGCCGGGTCGCGAAGGGCCGGACGAACGCGAGGCCCGCGACCGCCCCCACGCCGAACACGGCGGCCTGCGCGGCGAGCGGCAGGCCCAGCGCCCCGGTCAGCCCGGCGGCGAGCGCGGCGACGGCGAGGATGCCGAGGGCCAGCGTGAGGCTGAGCAGCTCGGCGATTCCGAGCAGCGCGGCGACCAGCAACCAGGCGACCCACGGCTCCATAGCAGCTCCCTAGCGGCTGCCGAAAGTCCTCGTATTAAAAGTAACTCTCAAAACCGCGCTTCGGCCATGCCTCGGGGGCGGCCATGGCGCGGTATGGACGCACCGGTCATCATGGGACAACGGTCCCGTTTGACAAGGAGTGTCCCGATGGGCGACCGCACGGCGTTCCGCACCTGTCCCCTTTGCGAAGCCCTGTGCGGGCTGGAACTGACCCTGGACGACACGGGAGCGGTAACCCGCGTACGCGGCGACGTTAAGGACCCGTTCAGCAAAGGCTTCATCTGCCCCAAGGGCGCGACCCTCGGCAGTCTGGACGGTGACCCCGACCGCCTGGCGGAACCCCTGGTCAACGGCGAAGCGACCGGATGGGACGAGGCGTTCGAAGCCGTCCGGCAAGGTCTGGCCAGCGTCATCGAGCGGCACGGGCGCGACGCCGTCGCCGTCTACATCGGCAACCCGACCGCGCACTCGATCGCCGGGCCGCTGTACGTCGCCGCCATCGTGAAGGCGCTCGGCACCAGGAACCTGTTCACCGCCAGTACCGCCGACCAGATGCCGAAGCACGTCGCGTGCGGGCACATGTTCGGCGACCCCCTGGCGATCCCCGTCCCGGACCTCGACCGCACCGACCACCTGCTCATGCTGGGCGCGAACCCGCTGGAGTCGAACGGGAGCCTGGCCTCGGCCCCCGACTTCCCCGGACGGCTCAAGGCGATCCAGGCGCGCGGGGGCAAGGTCACCGTCGTCGACCCGCGCCGCACGCGGACGGCCGCGCTCGCCGACGAGCACCTGTTCATCCGCCCGGGGACGGACGCGTTCTTCCTCATGGCACTCGTCCACACCCTGTTCGCCGAGGACCTCGTCGCGTCCCCCGAGCACCTGGCCGGACGCGTCAACGGCCTGGACGACCTGCGCGCCATCGCCGTCGACTTCGCGCCCGAGCGCGTCACGCCCGTCACCGGCATCCCGGCGGACGTGATCCGGCGGACCGCCCGCGAGCTGGCCGGAGCCGGCCGCGCCGCCGTCTACGGCCGCATCGGGACCTGCACCCAGGCGTACGGGACGCTCAACAGCTGGCTCGTGGACGCCCTGAACGTCCTCACCGGGAACCTCGACCGGGAGGGCGGCGCGATGTTCCCGCGGCCCGCCCACATGCCCGTGTACCGCCGCAAGAAGCCGTTCACGACCGGGCGGTGGCGCAGCCGCGTCCGCGGCCTGCCCGAGGTCAACGGGGAGCTGCCGGTCGCCACGCTCGCGGACGAGCTGGAGACCCCCGGCGAGGGCCAGGTCAGGGCGCTCGTCACGATCGGCGGCAACCCGGCGCTGTCGTCCCCGAACGCCGCCCGGCTGGACCGGGCGCTCGCCGGGCTGGAGTTCATGGTCAGCGTCGACCCCTACCTGAACGAGACGACCCGGCACGCGCACGTGGTGCTGCCGCCGCCGCGCCCGGCGCAGACGCCGCACTACGACATCGCGCTGACGGGGCTCGCCGTCCGCGACTACGCCCGCTACTCGCCGCCCGTCGTCCCGCTGCCGGACGGGCGTCCCAGCGAGGCCATGCTCCTCGCGCGGCTCGCGATGGCCGCGACCGGCGCGGACGGCGACCCCGCCGCCCTCGACGAGGTGATCATCACCTCGACGCTGGCGAAGGCCACCGCGCTCGCGGGCTCCCCGGTGCACGGCCGGGAGCCGGACGAACTGCGCAAGATGCTCGACAGCGGCACGTCCACCGAGCAGCGGCTCGACATGATGCTGCGCCTCGGCCCCTACGGCGACGGGTTCGGCGCCGACCCGTCCGGCCTCACCCTCACGCGGCTGCGCACCGAGCACCCGCACGGCCTCGACCTTGGCGCCCTCAAGCCGCGCCTGGACGAGGTGCTCTGCACGACGTCCGGACGGGTCGAGTTGTGCCCGTCCACGTTCGCCGCAGACGTCGACCGGCTGCACGCGGCCCTGGGCGCCCCGCAGAACGACGGCACGGTACTGATCGGCCGCCGCCATCTGCGCTCCAACAACAGTTGGCTGCACAACGTCCCCGAACTGGTGCGCGGCTCCAACACGTGCACTCTCCAGCTCAACCCCGCTGATGCCGAACGTATAGGCGTCGCTGCGGGCGACACCGTCCGCGTCACGTCCCGCACGGGCACCGTGGAGGCCGTTGCAGAACCCACCGACACCGTCATGCCAGGCGTCGTCAGCCTGCCGCACGGATGGGGTCACGACCGCCCTGGGACGCGTACCGCCGTCGCGCGCGAGCACGCCGGCGTCAACGTCAACGCCGTCACCGACGAGCAGGAGATCGACCCCCTGTCGGGCAACGCGGTGTTCAACGGCGTCCCCGTCACGCTGGAGGCGGTATCGCCCGCGCCGGTGTCCTGACCCCGTTGTTTAGCCCCTCCCGGCCGCAGGTAGGTATGACTGGCCGCAGGAGAACGCGGAAGACTAATGTCGCATCAGGCGTCTCATAGCCGCGGAGGAGGGACATGCACCGACGGGTGAACATATTCCGGCGCGGGTCCCGGCCGCAGGCGTCCCCGGGGATCGCGGACGCCACCGAGGCACTGGAGCAGGCGAGCGGATTGGACCGTACCATCCGCGTGCTGTCCACGGCCGTGCGGCGGACGCTGCGGCCCGGCCCGGCCAAGGACGCCCTGCACGGCGTCCCGCTCGGCCAGCCCGCCCATCCGCCGCTCACCGACGTGCCCGTCGGCCTGTGGGTCTCCGCCGCCGTCCTCGACCTCATGCCGGGGACGCGCCGCGCCGCGCAGGCCCTCGTCGCCGCCGGCCTCGCCGGAGCCGTCCCGACCGTGCTCACCGGCATCGCCGACTGGGGCTCGCTGCACCGCGAGCAGCAGCGCGTCGGGCTCGTCCACGCCGCCGGGATGGCCACGACGAGCCTGCTGTACTCGGCGTCGCTCATCGCCCGCCACCAGGGCCGCGATGGCGCCGGCCGGGCGCTCGGCTTCGCCGGGCTGTCCACGCTCGTCGCGGGCGCCTACCTCGGCGGGCACCTGGCGTTCCGGCAGGCCGCCGGCGCCAGCCACGCCGACCAGGTCGCCCACCTCGTCCCGCTCGGCTGGCACGACCTGTGCGCCGCCGAGGAGCTCCCGGACGGCTGGCCCGTCACCCGCAGGCTCGGCTACATCCGGCTGTTCGTGCTGCGGACCGGCGACGACGTCCACGTCCTCGCCGACCGCTGCAGCCACCTCGCCGGGCCGCTCCACCAGGGCCGCATCGTCACCGACGACGAGGCCGACATCTGCGTCGTCTGCCCCTGGCACGGCAGCACGTTCCGCGTCGCGGACGGCTCGGTCGTGCACGGCCCCGCCACGGCCCGCCAGCCCGCCTTCGAGACCCGCGTCACCGAAGAGGGCATGCTCCAGGTGCGGCCCGTCTGACGCACGGCCCGCCTAAGCGGGCTCGGCGGGCTCGGTGCCGACGGGATGCTCCACCAGGGCCAGCACCCGGCTGGACATGAAGCGCGCCGTCCGGACGGGGGTGCCCGTCCGGGTGACCTCGGTGACCTCCACGACGCCGCGCCTGGTCGCGATCTCCACGCGGCGGCCGGCGCGGCTGGCCGCGACCTCGTACGTCCGCGTTCCGTCGCCCCCGGCGTCGACCACGATCTCGACCCTGTCGCCCTTCATCCGCGCGAACCTCCGGTAGTCGAACGTATATTCGAGATATACCCGAAATACCGGCCCGCGAATCCCGGCACGGCCCCCGAAAACGCTGGTCAGGCCAGCAGCAGGTTCACGATCGCGGCCACGCCGACGGCGACGATCACGCCGCGCAGCACCAGCGGCGGGATGCGCCGGCCGACCCGCGCGCCGATCAGGCCGCCGCAGGTCGAGCCCGCCGCGATCATCAGCACCGCGAGCCAGCTGACCTTCGTGTCGGCGAACAGCCACATGAGCGTGAACAGCAGCGCGGCGGTGCCGTTCACGACCGCCGACAGGACGTTCTTGCCCGCGTTGATGCGCTGCAGGTCGTCGTCCAGCATGATGCCGAGCAGGGCGATGAGGATGATGCCCTGCGCGGCGCCGAAGTAGCCGCCGTACATGCCCGCGAACAGCACGCCCGCCCACAGCACCGGGCCGCCGTGCGGATGGTGCTCGCCCTCGCGGCGCCGCATCATCCACCGCTGGAGCCGCGGCTGCACGACGACCAGGACCAGGGCGATGATGATCAGCGCGATGACGATGACGTTGAACGCCTCGGCGGGCAGCCCGAGCAGCAGCAGGCCGCCGATCACCGCGCCGAGGAAGGACGCGCTGGCCAGCCGCACCAGCCGGCTCCGCTGGCCCTTCAGCTCCTCGCGGTATCCGTAGGCGCCGGTCACGCCGCCGGGGACCAGCCCGATGTTGTTGGAGATGTTCGCCACGACGGGCGGGTAGCCGAGCGCCAGCATCGTGGGGAAGGTGATGAGGGAGCCGGACCCGACGACCGTGTTGATGCTTCCGGCGGCCACCCCGGCCGCGAAAATGGCGGCCGCGTCCAGCAGGTTCACGTGCGTCCCATCTCAGCGCTGCGAGTTCACGGCGGTGCGCACATCGTAGGGACACCGGTGCCGGGCACCGCCGATCGGGGGGTGGTTCGGACGGGTTCCGCCCGATATCAGCGGAGCGAGCGGGCGTACCAGCGGCCGTTCTGGCGGTCGACCGTCAGCGGCAGCCCGAAGGTGTCCGAGAGGTGCTCGGGGGTGAACACCTCGTCCACCTTGCCCTGCGCGACGATCTGGCCGCCGCGCAGCAGCAGCGCGTGCGTGAAGCCCTCCGGGACCTCCTCCACGTGGTGCGTGACCATCGCCATCGTGGGGGCGGCCGGGTCGCCGGCCAGCGCGGCGAGGCGGGCGACGAGGTCCTCCCGGCCGCCGAGGTCGAGGCCCGCGGCGGGCTCGTCCAGCAGCAGCAGCTCGGGGTCGGGCATGAGGGCGCGGGCGATCTGCACGCGCTTGCGCTCGCCCTCCGACAGCGTGCTGAACGTCCGCCGGACCAGGTCGGCGCAGCCGAGCGCCTCCAGCAGCGCGACGGCGCGGCCGACGTCCGTCGTGTCGTACTCCTCCCGCCACCGGCCGATGATCGCGTACGAGGCGGTCAGCACCAGGTCGATGACCGTCTCACCGGCCGGGACCTTCTCCGCGACGGACGAGCTGGCGATGCCGATGCGGGGCCGCAGCTCGAACACGTCGGTGCGGCCGAGCTCCTCCTCCAGGATCTCGACACCGCCCTCAGTGGGGTGCAGCATCGCGGCGGCGACCTGGAGCAACGTCGTCTTGCCGGCCCCGTTCGGCCCCAGGATCACCCACCGGTCGCCCTCGTCCACCGTCCAGTTGACATCGCGCAGCAGGGACGCCCCGCCGCGCCTGACCCCGACTCCGCGGAGCTGAAGCACCTCGCCGGCCATCGCGCGCCTTCGTCTCCCATCCGGTAGCCCGTGATCTCTCTCTCAGGAAAGAACCTATGCGATCCGGGCTGGCGGTGGGCCGCCGGATCCCCGGCGGAAACGGCGGCCCCACGGTGCTCCTCCGCCGCGATAGGTCCCTTACGTCCGGTGGAACCGGCGATCCGAGCGCTTATCGTGGATCGCATGCCCATTGCGAACTGTCTGGGAATGAGCCCGAACGCATGAGCGGGGCCGTCGCCACCGCGCTGGTCGCCTGGGGCAACGCCTGGCTGACGGGGCACGTCGGGCTGGACGAGGCGGTCGACGCGGTCGAGAAGAACGCCGGCCCGCAGATCCTCGGCGGCGAGCCCGCCGAGGTGACGCTGCGCCGCGGCCTCGGCGACCTGCGCGTCGGCGGGCTGTCGGCGCTGCGGCTCGCGCTGCCCGAGCCCGGCGACCCGCTCGGGCTGACCGGCCCGCCCGCGTTCAACACCGCGGCGATCGAGGCGGGCGCCGCCGTAGTCGCCGTCCTGGACGGCCGGGCGATGGGCCTGGTCCCCACCGAGGACCGGCGCGGCTCGTCCTACGTCGGCGTCCGCTGGACGCCCCACGAGGCGTCGGCGGCGCTGCCGGACGTCCCGTCCCTGGCCGAGGCCGACCGGAGCCTCACGCTCGCGATGCGGGACGCCACGGAGGCGCTGCTGACGGTGGACGACTTCGCCGGCGTCCCGCCGGAGATCGCGGACGCGCTGGTCGACCTGCGCGACCCCGACCGCGGCGACCACCCGCTGGCCCCCGGCTACCCGCAACGCGCACACCGCGTAGCCGCGCTGGCCGGCCGGCTCTCCCTAGTAGTGGACCTGGCCCGCCAGATGGACGACCGCGGCCTCAGCGCCGACCAGATGAGCCGCAGAGGCGAGGCCCTGCGCCTCCTGGACAGCGCCGTCCGCCGCGCCCTAGTGGCGGCCTGCAACAGCGCATTCGACCCGGTCCCCAGAACAGACCGCTAGCAAAAGGGACCGCCCAACCGCCACAAGCCGAGAACACAAAAAGCCCCCACAAGGGGGCCGTAGGCCGAACCCCACGAGGGGTGTAGGGGGAACCCCACAAAGGG
>NZ_VCKZ01000197.1 GCF_005889745.1 Actinomadura geliboluensis | reverse complement strand
GATCGGGCGGCCCCAGCCTCTCCCGCACCGCCGCGACGAGCGCCGCCCGCCGGTCGCCCGCCGCCGCGACGTCCGCGGCCAGCCGGTCGGCCTCCGCGCCCCACAGCTCCCGCAGCGGGACCCGCGCGTCCCGGACCGCGTCCGCAGGGACGCCCAGCACCGGCGGCGCCGTCCCCGGCCGGAACCGCACCGCCACCACCGCCGCGCCCGGCCGCATCGCCGCGGGGATCGGCCCGGTGTCCGGGCCCGCCACGAGGATCCCGGCCTCCGACCACATGAGGTCGACGCAGCCGTCCGGCACCACGCGCTGGACGAACGGCTCCGCGTCCGGCGGCAGCGCCGACGTCCACGCGCAGGCCAGCCCCGGCACCGGGTACTCGCGGTAGTCCGGCCGGGCGGAGCTCGCCGGCGGGGGCCGGGGGAGGGTGTGACCCATTCCTCCTGCATACCACCCGCTCCTTCGGGCAGGGGCCAGAGAAACCCGCCATTTCAGGAGAAACCATGTCGAACGATCTTCAGGGCAGCACCGTCGCCTTCCTCTGCGCCCCCGAGGGCACCGAGCAGGTCGAGTTGACCGAGCCCTGGACGGCCGTGGAGCAGGCCGGGGGCACCCCGCGCCTGGTATCCACCCAGTCCGGCCGCCTCCAGGCGTTCAACCACCTGGACAAGGGCGACACCTTCCCCGTCGACACCACCGTCGACGTGTCCGACCACACCGAGTTCGACGCGCTCGTCCTGCCGGGCGGCGTCGCCAACCCCGACTTCCTGCGCACCGACCCCAAGGCCGTCGCGTTCGCCAAGTCCTTCTTCGACGCCGGCAAGCCCGTCGCCGTCATCTGCCACGGGCCGTGGACCCTCGTGGAGGCGGACGTCGTGCGCGGCCGCACCATGACGTCCTGGCCCAGTCTCCAGACCGATCTGCGCAACGCGGGTGCCGACTGGGTGGACGAGGAGGTACAGATCTGCGAGGACGGGCCCAACACCCTCGTCAGCAGCCGCAAGCCCGACGATCTCAAGGCGTTCTGCCAGGCGGCCGTCGAGGCGTTCAAGCGCTGACCGGGGCCACATGTGGTCTAGACCTCTGACCTAGACCAATCGGTGAACCGCGGGCGACCATATCCTGCACGAATATCCGTACCGACAAGTAACTAAGTACGGTTGTGCACGTGACCCGTCGAGCGAAGATTGTCAGCACCATCGGTCCCGCCTGCTCCAGCACCGAGCAGATCAACGCCCTCGTCGAGGCCGGTATCGACGTCGCGCGCCTCAACATGAGCCACGGCGACCACGCCGTCCACGAGGAGGTCTTCCACCGGATCAGGGCGGCCGCCGACGCCACCGGCCGCGGCGTCGGCATCCTGGCGGACCTGCAGGGCCCCAAGATCCGCATCGGCCGCTTCCCCGACGGGCCGGTACGGCTCACGCTCGGCGACGAGTTCACCATCACCACCGACGACGTCCCCGGCACCCGCCGCGAGGTGTCCACCACCTACCAGGGCCTGCCGGGCGACGTCAGCCCCGGCGACACCGTCCTCATCGACGACGGCCGCGTCGCCCTCAAGGTCGTCGACGTCGACGGCACGCGCGTCCGCACCACCGTCACCGTCGGCGGCATGGTCTCCGACAACAAGGGCCTCAACCTGCCCGGCGTCCCGGTCAGCGTCCCCGCCCTCACCGAGAAGGACGAGACCGACCTGCGCTGGGCCCTGCGCCTCGGCGTCGACCTCGTCGCCCTGTCCTTCGTGCGGACCCCCGCCGACGCCGACATCTGCTACCAGATCATGGAGGAGGAGGGCGTCCGCGTCCCCCTCATCGGCAAGATCGAGAAGCCGCAGGCCGTCGAGCGCCTGCCCGAGATCGTCGCCGCCTTCGACGGCATCATGGTCGCCCGCGGCGACCTCGGCGTCGAGCTCCCGCTCGAACAGGTCCCGATCGTGCAGAAGCGCGCCATCGAGCTGTGCCGCGAGAAGGCCCGCCCGGTCATCGTCGCCACCCAGATGCTCGAATCGATGATCTCCGCGCCCCGCCCCACCCGCGCCGAGACCTCCGACGTCGCCAACGCGGTCTTCGAGGGCGCCGACGCCGTCATGCTGTCCGGCGAGACCAGCGTCGGCCAGTACCCCATCGAGTCCGTCCTGACGATGAGCCGCATCGTGCAGACCGCCGAGCAGGCCGTCCTGCACGCCACCCACACCCTGGAGCGCATGCCCGAGACCGTCGGCGGCGCCATCGCCCGCGCCGCCGCCGAGGTCGGCGCCATCGTCGGCGCCGAGGCCCTCGCCGCGTTCACGATGTCCGGCGAGACGGCCCGCCGCCTGTCGCGCTACCGCTCCCCGATCCCGCTGCTGGCCTTCACCTCGGTCCCCGCCGTCCGCGGCCGCCTCGCGCACGTCTGGGGCGTCGAGACCTTCATCGTCCCGCAGGTCGACCACACCGACGCGATGTTCGGCCAGGTGGAGCAGGCCCTCCTCGAACTCGGCCGCTGCCAGAAGGGCGACAAGGTCGTCGTCGTCGCCGGCTCACCGCCCGGCACGCCGGGCTCCACCAACGCCCTCCGCGTCCACACCCTGGGCGACGCCATCGCCGTCCAGCACTGAGCCATCCGCCCCGCCGGGCACCGCGCGACCCGCACCCCGCGCGGTGCCCGGCCCCTTGCATCACCACCCGATCTCATTTCCACGACGCTCCGGCCAACCGGACGGCCGAGACGCGGCTCCGGCGGGACGAAAAAACCGCCGTCCGGTCGGACGGCGGTTCGTCAGCGGTGCCCCGAGTGGGATTCGAACCCACACTTGATGTGGTTTGAGCACATTGCCTCTGCCATTGGGCTATCGGGGCATTTATCCGGATAATCCGGACAGCTAGGCGGCGGAGGGAACGGGGCGCGCCGGGGAACCCTCGCGGGGACCAGGGTAGCGGGTTTCGGTAGGCTCGTGCGCGTGGAGAGCGCTCGGCGAGTTGTGATCGCGGAAGATGAGGCCCTGATCCGGCTGGACCTCAAGGAGATGCTTCAGGAGGACGGCTACGAGGTCGTCGGGGAGGCGGGGGACGGCGAGGCCGCCGTGCGGCTGGCCGGGGAGCTCAAGCCCGATCTCGTGATCCTGGACGTGAAGATGCCGGTGCTGGACGGGATCTCGGCGGCCGAGCGGATCTCCGCGGACCGGATCGCGCCGGTGGTGATCCTCACCGCGTTCTCCCAGCGCGAGCTCGTCCAGCGGGCGACCGACGCCGGGGCGATGGCCTACCTCGTCAAGCCGTTCTCCAAGACCGACCTCGCGCCGGCGATCGAGATGGCGGTGAGCCGCTACACCGAGCTGCGGGCGCTGGAGGCCGAGGTCGCGGGGCTGCAGGAGCGGCTGGAGACGCGCAAGGTGGTCGACCGCGCGAAGGGGCTGCTGCAGCAGGCGCACGGGTGGTCCGAGCCGGAGGCCTTCCGCTGGATCCAGAAGACCTCGATGGATCGCCGGCTCACGATGCGGGCCGTCGCGGAGGCCGTCGTCGCGGGCGCGTCCGGCGAGAGGGACGAGTCCGCCGCCGAGTGACCCCGCGTCACCGCCGATCGGCGCGTTGTCAAGGTCCAACCACGGGCCGTGGACTGCCCCATGCTCGTTACTCTCCGTAATCATCCCAGGCAATTGCGGGTATCGGATGGGCACAGGGGAGTAACGAACAAGTAACCCTTCGATCCGGGGGTCCTGTTTCGGGGTGGCTCGACGGTGTACGACATAGCTGGTCCCTGACTGACCGTTTTCCTTTCCCTAGGTTCGGCGTCGGGACATGACTCGTACCCGATCCCCTCCCGGATCCGGATGGAAAGGTTGGGCACCTTGCGGCGCAACAAGATGAGGATCACCGGCGCGGTGGCGGTGAGCGCGGCGCTCGCGCTCAGCGCCGTGGCCTGCAGTGACGACGGCGACTCCGGTGGCAGCGGCAACGAGGTCACGATCGGGTTCATGGGCGACCTGACCGGTGAGAACTCGGGCCTGGTGATCCCGCCCAAGCAGGGCGCGCAGCTGGCCATCGAGCAGTACAACGCCACGAACCCCAAGGTCAAGATCAAGCTCAAGACCTATGACAGCCAGGGCAAGCCGGAGCAGGCGACCTCGCTGGCGCTGGCCGCGGTCAAGAACGACAAGATCGCCGGCCTGATCGGCCCGGCGTTCTCCGGCGAGTCGCAGAGCGTCGGCCCGATCCTGGAGGAGGCCAAGATCCCGAGCGTGTCGCCGTCGGCGACGAACATCACGCTCGCGGAGAAGGGCTGGAAGTTCTGGCACCGCGTGGTGGCCGACGACGCGGCGCAGAGCACCGGCGTCGCCGACTTCGTGATGAACTCCGGCGCCAAGAAGGTCTTCCTGGTGTCGGACAACCAGGACTACGGCAAGGGCCTCGCGGACGCCATCGAGAAGGCCGTGAAGGCCAAGGGCGCCCAGACCCAGAACGACGCGGTCGACGACAAGGGCACCGACTACTCCTCGACGGTCAACAAGATCAACGAGTTCAAGCCCGACTTCGTGTACTTCGGCGGCTACTACGCGGTCGCGGGCCGGCTGTTCAAGCAGCTGCGCGAGGGCGGCTACACCGGCAAGATGATGTCGGGCGACGGCTCGCTCGCCACCGGCCTGATCGAGGGCACCGGGCAGAAGAACGCCCAGGGCACGCTGATCAGCTGCGGCTGCCTCATCGACCCGACCGGCAAGACCAACCCGAAGGCCAAGAAGTTCGCCGACGACTACAAGGCGAAGTTCGGCTCGGAGGTCGCGATCTACTCGACCGAGGGCTTCGACGCCGCGACGGCGCTCATCGAGGCGGTCAAGGGCGGCAAGACCAAGCCCGAGGAGATCAACGACTTCCTCAAGAGCGTGGACGTCCCCGGCGTCGGCAAGCAGATCAAGTTCGCTGAGAACGGCGAGCTCGCGACCCAGGACATCTACGTCTACGAGGTGAAGGACAACCAGCTGCCGCTGCTCGGCAAGAGCAACGAAGCGAAGGTCTCCTAGGCGTCACCAGCGCCCCTGACGAGACCCCCTGATGGCGCGGGAGCGGGAGCGCTACAGCGCTCCCGCTCCTTCTCTGATTAAGGCGACCCCAAGGTGCTCGACGACTTCATCAATCAATTCTGGCCGTCGACCATCGACGGTCTGGCGCTCGGCGCGATCTACGCGCTGCTGGCGCTGGGCTACACGATGGTCTACGGCGTGCTGAGGCTGATCAACTTCGCGCATGCCGACATCTTCATGGTCGGTACCTTCGCCGCCCTGTGGACGGTGCGCTCGCTCGGTGTCGGCACCGTGGGCGGTTTCGCGCTCATCGGCGTCGTCGCGCTGACCGCGGTGGTGGCCGGCGCGGTCACGGCCGGCAGCGCAATGCTCCTGGAGGTGACGGCGTACCGGCCGCTCCGAAAAAGGGGCGCGTCCCGGCTGGCCGCGCTGATCTCGGCCATCGGGGCGTCGATCTTCATCCAGCAGCTGTTCGCGACGGTCGTCGTGCACCGGGTGTTCGGAACCTCGAAGGAGGGCGGCCGGCTGCCCGTCGACGAGCACTTCAAGCAGCTGACGAACGTGGTCGACTTCGGCCCCATCCAGATCAGCAACGACAAGCTGATCATCTTCGTCGGCGCGGTGCTGATGATGGTGGCGCTCGACCAGTTCGTGAACCGGACGAAGCTCGGCCGCGGCATCCGCTCGACGGCGCAGGACCCGGAGACGGCCGTGCTGATGGGCGTCAACATCGACCGCGTCGTGTCGGTGACGTTCGTGGTCGGCGGCGTCATGGCGGGCGTCGCGGCGGCGCTGTACTTCCTGCGCTTCGAGCAGACGAACTACTTCGTCGGGTTCCTGCTCGGCATCAAGGCGTTCACGGCGGCGGTCCTCGGCGGGATCGGCAACATCCGCGGCGCGCTCGCGGGCGGGTTCGTCCTCGGGCTGCTCGAGATGTACGGTTCGAGCCTGTTCGGTTCGCAGTGGCGGGACGTGGTCGCGTTCACCGTGCTGATCCTGGTCCTGATGTTCCGTCCCACCGGCATCCTCGGTGAGTCTCTCCAGCAGGCGCGCGCATGAACCTTTCGAAGACGAAGAACGGCAAGGCGGGCCGGCGCGGTTCCGGCCTCTCCCTCGATCCGCTGCGGGACTGGTGGGCGGGCGCCCCCGGCTGGCAGCGCTGGGCGGTCTACGTCCTGCTCATCGTCGGCGCGGTCTTCCTGCCGAGCGAGGCGATCGGCAGCTTCATGGCGCCGAGCGGCGCGAGCTGGCCGTCGATGCTCAGCGACCAGATCGCCATCTACGTGCTGCTGGCGCTGGGCCTGAACGTCGTGGTCGGCATGGCCGGCCTCCTGGACCTCGGCTACGTCGCGTTCTACGCGGTCGGCGGCTACACCATCGCGATCTTCGCGGTGCGGTACCACTGGAGCTTCTGGGAGACGCTGGTCCTGGCGATCCTGTTCTCGGCGCTGGCGGGGGTGATCCTGGGCGCTCCGACGCTGCGGCTGCGGGGCGACTACCTGGCGATCGTCACGCTCGGCTTCGGTGAGATCGTCAAGCGGACGGCGAACAACAGCTCGTTCGTGAACGGCCCGCGCGGTGTGCAGGGCATCCCGCACCCGCCGTCGCTGTCGGAGTTCGAGATCCTCGGCGTGCAGCCGCTGAAGTACGGGCTGCTGGACACGCGGCCGTACTACTACCTGCTGCTCGCGTTCATCGTGATCGCGATCATCTTCGTCCGGCGGCTGGACGCCTCGCGCGTCGGCCGGGCCTGGGCGTCGATCCGCGAGGACGAGGACGCGGCGGAGCTGATGGGCGTCCCGACGTTCAAGTTCAAGCTGGCGGCGTTCGCGATCGGCGCGGCCATCGGCGGCAGCGGCGGCGTCGTGTTCGCCGCGAAGCAGACGTCGATCCTCCCGGCGAACTTCGAGTTCATCGTGTCGGCGCTGATCCTGGCGGCGGTCGTGCTGGGCGGCTCGGGGAACATCCCGGGCGCGATCCTGGGCGCGTTCGTGGTGGCGTGGCTGCCCGAGCGGTTCCGGTTCCTGGACGAGTACCGCATGCTGATCTTCGGCGGCGCGCTGGTGCTGATGATGATCTTCCGTCCGGAGGGGCTGTGGCCGTCGCGGCGGCGCAAGGCCGAACTGGCGGAGGGCACCGGCGGCATGGGCAGCATGGGCGCCGAGGTCGCCGGGCCGGGTCAGTCCGAGGCCGCGGAGGTGGGCAAGTGAGCGGGACGGACGAGCGCAGGCCGGTCCTGGAGCTGCGCGATGTCGTGATGCGGTTCGGCGGCGTCGTGGCGCTGAACAAGGTGGAGATCACCATCCGCGAGGGGGAGATCTTCGCGCTGATCGGCCCGAACGGCGCGGGCAAGACGACGGTGTTCAACGTGACCACCGGCGTCTACCGGCCGTCCGAGGGCTCGGTGGTGTTCGACGGCAAGCGCATCGACGGCAAGAAGCGCTACGTCGTGACGAAGATGGGCGTCGCCCGGACGTTCCAGAACGTGCGGCTGTTCCACAACATGACCGCGCTGGAGAACGTCCTGGTGGGCACGGACGCCCACCACCGGACGGGGCTCGCCGGCGCGGCGCTGGGGCTGCCGTGGTTCCACCGCGAGGAGCGGCAGGGCCGCGAGCGGGCCCGCGAGCTGCTGGAGCTGGTGGGCATCCCGCACCGTGCCGAGGAGGCCGCGAAGAACCTGCCGTACGGCGACCAGCGCCGGCTGGAGATCGCGCGGGCGCTGGGCACGAACCCGAAGCTGCTGCTGCTGGACGAGCCGGCGGCGGGCATGAACCCGGCGGAGAAGGTGGCGCTGCAGGACCTGATCCGCAAGATCCGCGACACCGGGGTCACCGTCATGCTCATCGAGCACGACATGAGCCTGGTGATGGGGATCAGCGACCGGGTCGCGGTGCTGGACTTCGGGCAGAAGATCGCCGACGGCCTCCCGGCCGAGGTGCAGAACGACCCGCGGGTGATCGAGGCGTATCTGGGGGCTCCGGCCGATGCTTCTTGAGATCGAGGACATCCACGTCCACTACGGAAAGATCGCCGCGCTCAAGGGCATCTCGGTGTCCGTGGACGAGGGCGAGATCGTGACGCTGATCGGCGCCAACGGCGCCGGGAAGACGACCACGCTGAAGACGATCTCCGGGCTGCGGAGCCTGACGTCGGGCGCGATCCGCTTCGACGGCCAGGACATCAGCCGGATGGCCGGGCACAAGCGGGTGTCGGTCGGCATCGGGCAGGCGCCGGAGGGGCGCGGGATCTTCCCCGGGATGACCGTGGAGGAGAACCTCCTGATGGGCGCCTACGCCCGCCGGGACAGCGCGTCGAAGGAGCTGGCCGAGGCGTACGAGCTGTTCCCGCGGCTCGCCGAGCGCAAGTCGCAGGCGGGCGGCACGATGTCCGGCGGCGAGCAGCAGATGCTCGCGATCGGGCGGGCGCTGATGGCCAAGCCGAAGGTGCTGCTGCTGGACGAGCCGTCCATGGGCCTCGCGCCGATGCTGGTGCAGCAGATCTTCTCGATCATCGAGGAGATCAACCGGCGCGGCACGACGGTGCTGCTGGTGGAGCAGAACGCCCAGCAGGCGCTGCAGATCGCCAGCCGCGCGTACGTCCTGGAGACGGGCCGGGTCGTGAAGTCGGCGCCGGCGGCCGATCTGCTGGACGACCCGCAGGTCCGCGCCGCCTACCTCGGCGCCGGCGAGTCGGTCACGGCGGACCCCGCCGTGAAGGCGGACGCCGCCGCCGAGCCGGACGCCGCTCCGGCGGACGCGGCGAAGGCCGAGCCCGCCGAGAACGGCGAGGAGTCGAGCTAGCGGGCATCCGACGCTGTGTGCGCCCGCCAGGCCCGGACGAGACCGGGCCTGGCGGGCGCCGCCGCGTTCAGGGGAGCGTGATCTCGGCGGGGGACGGGTCGCTCACCGCGCCGACCGGCGGGGAGCCGTAGAGGCGGATGGCCTTCGTCTTGGCGCCGCGCGGGATGTCGAACCAGAGGTCGAACTCGACGCGCATGGCCGCCCCGACCGACAGCCGCTCCGGCTGCCGTTTGATCATGGTGGCGTTGACGTCGGGGGAGTACGTCCTGCCGTCGGCGGTGACGAGCCGCTGCTTCCAGGTGTCGAAGACCTGGATGTCGCGGCCGGTGTTGACGGCGAGGACGCGGACGCGCGTGAAGGCGCCCTTGGCGTCCATCGCGGCGTGGGTTCCCATGACGTCGGTCATGGCGCCGCTGAAGCCGATCACGGTGAAGCTCATGTCGGCGCTGCGGGCGGTCTTGCCGGCGGGCACGGACTCGCCCTCCCGCGCGGTCTCGGCGGGGATCTTGTAGGTGGGGAGGGAGTCGCCGTCTCCGGAGCCGGAGCAGCCGGTGAGCGCGAGGGCCGCGGTGAGCGCGAGCGCGCCGGTGAGGGCGGCGACGGCGGCCGGTCGGGTGCGCGTGCGGTGGTGGCGCATGGTCCGGAACGTACGACCGGCCGGGGACGGGAATGAACCGGTGATCCCGTTTCGCAACGCAACCGCAACCGGTCACGAACCCACGCCGGTGTCGTCCGGCAGGGAAGTGTCCGGCGGGGACCCGGACACGCGTTGACCCGGGGTCACCTTTGGGGCCGTACGAACCTTCCCCGGGCGCGTACGTTGTCTACTCGGTGACCCCGGGCCGCTCCGATCACGCTACCGACCCCGGGGCGCGGCCCGCAAAGAAAGCGCGGATCGCGCGGCGGATCAGGCCCTCGGCGGCGCGTCGCGCAGCATGCACGTGAGCCGCGCCGTGCAGACCCGCCGGTCCTGGTCGTCGGTGATGACGATGTCGTAGGTGGCGAGGGTGCGGCCGCCGTGCGCGCGGGTCGCGACGCCCGTCACGAACCCCTCGGTCGCGGACCGGTGGTGGGTGGCGTTGATCTCGATGCCCACGGCGACGCGTCCGGGACCGGCGTGGATCGCCGACCCCGTCGAGCCCAGCGTCTCGGCGAGCACGCAGGAGGCCCCGCCGTGCAGCAGCCCGTACGGCTGGGTGTTGCCCTTGACCGGCATCCGGCCCACGACGCGCTCCGCCGAGACCTCCAGGTACTCGACGCCCATGGCCTTGGCCAGGTCGCCGTGCCCGTCGAACCTCTCGCCGGAGTTGATCTCCGCGGCCGCTTGCTCCGGGGACATCCCACCGGTGTCAGTCACTTACGCCTCCACAAAACTGTCGTACGCGCAGACTAGAGTCCTGGTGTGGCAACGACACCAGCGACCCCTGACAAGCGTGACCGGCTTCTCCTGCTCGACGGGCACTCCCTGGCCTACCGGGCGTTCTTCGCGTTGCCCGTGGAGAACTTCTCCACCACCGACGGGCAGCCGACCAACGCCGTGTACGGCTTCACCTCGATGCTCATCAACGTCCTGCGGGACGAGCAGCCGACCCACATCGCGGTGGCGTTCGACCGGTCGGAGCCGACGTTCCGGCACGAGCAGTACGTGGAGTACAAGGCGGGGCGGCAGAAGACCCCCGACGAGTTCCGCAGCCAGGTCAGCCTGATCTTCGAGGTGCTGGACGCCCTGCGCATCCCGCGCATGTCGGTCGCCGGCTTCGAGGCCGACGACATCATCGCCACGCTGTCCGTCCAGGCCACCGAGGCGGGCATGGAGACCCTGGTCGTCACCGGCGACCGGGACGCGTTCCAGCTCGTCAACGAGCACGTCACGATCCTGTACCCGGTGCGCGGCGTGTCCGAGCTCGCCCGGATGGACCCGGCCGCCGTCGAGGCCAAGTACGGCGTCCCGCCCGAGCGCTACCGCGAGCTGGCCGCGCTGGTGGGGGAGAGCAGCGACAACCTGCCCGGCGTCCCCGGCGTCGGCCCGAAGACCGCCGCGAAGTGGCTGACCAAGTACGGCGACCTCGACACCCTCGTCGCCCGCGTCGACGAGATCAAGGGCAAGGCGGGCGACAACCTGCGCGAGCACCTCGCCGGGGTGCTGCGCAACCAGCAGATCAACAAGCTCGACACCGGCGTCGGCCTGGAGCTGATGCCGCCGCAGCTGTCCATGGGCCAGTGGGACCGCGAGGAGATCCACACCCTGTTCGACTCGCTGCAGTTCCGCGTCCTGCGCGAGCGCCTGTACGCGTCGCTGTCGGCGGCCGAGCCCGAGGCCGACGAGGGCTTCGAGGTCGACCTGGACGCCCTCGAACCCGGCGCGCTCGGCGCCTGGCTGGACGCCAACGCCGGCGACCGCCTCGGCGTCGCCGTCACCGGCAGCTGGGGCCGCGGCACCGGCGAGATCACCGCGCTGGCGCTGGCGTCCAAGAAGGGGCCGGCCGTCCACCTCGACCCCGCCGAGCTGATCGAGGACGACGAGCGCGCCCTCGCCGCCTACCTCGCCGACCCGGCGCGGCCCAAGGCCGTCCACGAGGCCAAGGGCCCGATGCTGGCGCTCGCCGCGCGCGGCATGTCCCTCGCCGGCGTCACCAGCGACACCGCGCTCGCCGCCTACCTCGCGCTCCCCGGCCAGCGGACGTTCGACCTCGCCGACCTCGTCCTGCGCTACCTGCACCGCGAGCTGCGCAGCGAAACCGAGGACTCGGGGCAGCTCACCCTGGACGGCTCCGGCGAGGAGGAGGCGGCCGAGGCCCTCGCGGTCCGCGCGCGCGCCGTCACCGAGCTGGCCGACATCCTCGACAAGGACCTCGAGAAGCGCGGCGCCACCCGCCTCCTCCACGAGGTGGAACTGCCACTCGTGGGCGTCCTGGCCGACATGGAGCGCGCGGGCATCGCCGTCGACGCCGACCACCTCGCGCACCTGTCGGCGTCCCTCGGCGGGCAGGTCAAGGAGCAGGAGCAGCTCGCCCACAACGCCGTCGGCCACGACTTCAACCTCGGCTCGCCCAAGCAGGTCCAGCAGGTCCTGTTCGACGAGCTGAACCTGCCCAAGACCAAGCGCACCAAGACCGGCTACACCACCGACTCCGAGGCCCTCACGACCCTCCTGGAGAAGGACGGCCACCCCGTCCTGGAGCACATCCTGCGCTGGCGCGAGGTCGCCAAGCTCAAGAGCATCGTCGACTCCCTCATCCCGATGCTCGACGACGCCGGGCGCATCCACACCACCTACAACCAGATGATCGCCGCGACGGGCCGGCTGTCGTCCACCGACCCGAACCTGCAGAACATCCCGATCCGCACCGCCGAGGGCCGCCAGATCCGCGAGGCGTTCGTCGTCGGCGAGGGCTACGAGTCCCTCCTCACCGCCGACTACTCCCAGATCGAGCTGCGCATCATGGCGCACCTCTCCGAGGACGACGCGCTCCTGGAGGCGTTCGGCTCCGGCGCCGACTTCCACACCATCACCGCGTCCCGCGTCTTCGGCCTCCCGCCCGAGCAGATCGACTCCGAGCTGCGCGCCCGCATCAAGGCCATGAACTACGGCCTCGCCTACGGCCTGTCCGCCTACGGCCTCTCCCAGCAGCTGCGGATCTCCCCCGACGAGGCCCGCGGCCTCATGGAGGAGTACTTCGAGCAGTTCGGCGGCGTCCGCGACTACCTCCGCGACATCGTCGCCAAGGCCCGCCAGGACGGCTACACCGAGACCATCCTCGGCCGCCGCCGCTACCTGCCCGACCTCAACTCCGACAACCGGCAGCGCCGCGAGATGGCCGAGCGCATGGCCCTCAACGCCCCCATCCAGGGCTCCGCCGCCGACATCATCAAGGTCGCGAGCCTCAACGTCGACCGCGCCCTCCGCGACGCCGGCCTCACCTCCCGCATGCTCCTCCAGGTCCACGACGAACTCGTCTTCGAGGTCGCCGCCGGAGAGCTCGACACCCTCAAGACCCTCGTCAGCACCGAGATGGCCGGCGCCTACGAGCTGCGCGCCCCCCTGAGCATCTCCATGGGCACCGGCCGAACCTGGCAGGACGCTGCGCATTGATTGTTTTGTCCTTGGCGGTCGGGCCCTGGGGGCCCTCCCTTCGGCGGACAAAACGTGCGATTGCTGCATCGCTTCGGCTCGCCTTGCGGCTCGCTGCGCGATCAGGTTCTCGCTTCGCTCGAACCTGCCTTCGGACGCAATCGCGAGGGTTCGGGTCGTCGCGGGGCTGAGGTGGCGGCCGGGCTTGTCGCTGTAGTGGGTTGCGGTGGTCTTGAGTGGCTCGCCTTGCGGCTCGCTAGGTGAAGGCGTTCTTGCTTTGCTCGACCTGCCTTGCGTCGCGGTCGTGGGGTTGTCGTGGGGATTGGGTTACGGGCGTTCCGGCGTGTCTTGAGGGAAGCCTGGGTGGGGGTGGAGCGTCTGTAGGGATCATGCGGGTACGCCAGTGGGTGTCCTAGATGTCCGGGGGGTCGTACGCTGTCCCCCTGGTCCTGTTCGGTCGCACCGGCGGGGGTATCGTGCCGCTCCTTCACAAGATCGCTGGGGTTGTGATCATCTGCGCCGTCGTGCTCGGGCTGACGCTGCCAGGGACGCGCGGACGGGAGAAGGGGGAGACCGCCGAGCGGGCCGGGGCGAAGTCCTCGGTGACGCCCACGGCGAAGGCCGCCGGTGTCAGCGTGGCTCCTTCGGCGGGGGGCTCGGCGTCCCCGTCGGTCTCGGTGTCCGCGCCAATTCCCGCGGCGGCGCCGGGGGCGGTGGCGGCCAAGGCGAACGAGCTGGGGCAGGTGCCGGTGATCATGTACCACCGGATCCTGAAGAAGCCCGAGCTGTCGCTGGACCGGTCGACCAAGGAGCTGTACGACGAGCTGACGACGCTGGCGAAGAGCGGCTACTACCCGATCACGGCGGCCGAGTTCGTCGGCGGGCGGTTCAACGTGCCGGCGGGCAAGCACCCGGTGGTGCTGACGTTCGACGACAGCACGCCGGGGCACTTCGGGCTCGACGCGGCGGGCAACCCCAAGCCGGACACGGCGGTCGCGATCATCGAGCAGGTGGCGCGGGAGAACCCGGGATTCCGTCCCGTGGCGACGTTCTACCTGAACAAGGACCTGTTCGGGATGGACCCGGTGCAGGCGGGCGCCGGGCTGAAGTGGCTGCAGCAGCGCGGGTTCGAGCTCGGCAACCACACCGTGACGCACCCGAACCTGGCCGGGATGTCGGAGAAGGGGGTGCGCAAGGAGATCGGCGGGATGGAGGACGAGATCCTCAAGCTCACCGGCGCGCACACGACGACGTTCGCCTACCCGTTCGGGTCCGTCCCGAAGAAGGAGACCTGGGCGGAGAAGGAGGGCGGCAGGTACGCCTTCCAGGGCATGTTCCTCGCCGGGTGGCGGCCGGCGATGTCGCCGTTCGACGGCGAGTTCGACCGGTGGAAGATCGACCGGGTGCGGTCCGAGGGCAAGATCAAGGAGAACGACTGCACCAAGTACTGCTCGACGGCGTGGCTGGAGTACCTGGACAAGCACCCCGACGAGCGGTACACCTCGGACGGCGACCCGAACACCGTGACGTTTCCGAAGGCCGCCGAGGACCGGATCGCCAAGCAGTACCGGGCCCGTGCGCGGACGTACTGATCATCGCCGCCCCGGGCGGATTGACCACGCGAGATTGGTCCCATATCCTGATCGCTGCGCTGTGGGCCTGCGCGCGCTTCGGACGGAGCAGGCTCGCGCTCGGTCAGGTCGGCGACAACGGTTCGGTTCACTGACGCGGTCTCCGCGTCCGATTCCGGTCTTCGGCAGGGCGGATAACGGCCCTCCGCGCACAACCCATACGACTTCCATGTCCGTACCGGAGCCAGCCGACACATGACGAGCAGCACCGAGGCCACCTCGACCACCCCGCAGGTAGCGGTCAACGACATCGGGTCCGAGGAAGCCTTCCTCGCGGCGATCGATGAGACCATCAAGTACTTCAACGACGGCGACATTGTCGAGGGCACTGTCGTCAAGGTCGATCGTGACGAGGTCCTCCTCGACATCGGCTACAAGACCGAGGGCGTCATCCCCTCGCGCGAGCTGTCCATCAAGCACGACGTCGACCCCAACGAGGTCGTCACCGTCGGCGACCACGTCGAGGCCCTCGTCCTCCAGAAGGAGGACAAGGAGGGCCGGCTGATCCTGTCCAAGAAGCGCGCCCAGTACGAGCGCGCCTGGGGCACGATCGAGAAGATCAAGGACGAGGACGGCATCGTCACCGGCACGGTCATCGAGGTCGTCAAGGGCGGCCTCATCCTCGACATCGGCCTGCGCGGCTTCCTGCCCGCGTCGCTGGTCGAGATGCGCCGCGTCCGCGACCTGCAGCCCTACGTCGGCCGCGAGCTCGAGGCCAAGATCATCGAGCTGGACAAGAACCGCAACAACGTGGTCCTGTCCCGCCGCGCCTGGCTGGAGCAGACGCAGAGCGAGGTCCGCCAGACCTTCCTCAACACCCTGCAGAAGGGCCAGGTCCGCAAGGGCGTCGTGTCGTCGATCGTCAACTTCGGCGCGTTCGTCGACCTCGGCGGGGTCGACGGCCTGGTGCACGTCTCCGAGCTGTCCTGGAAGCACATCGACCACCCGTCCGAGGTCGTCGAGGTCGGCCAGGAGGTCACGGTCGAGGTCCTGGACGTCGACATGGAGCGCGAGCGCGTCTCCCTGTCGCTCAAGGCGACCCAGGAAGACCCGTGGCAGCAGTTCGCCCGCACCCACCAGATCGGCCAGGTCGTGCCGGGCCGCGTCACCAAGCTGGTGCCGTTCGGCGCGTTCGTCCGGGTCGAGGAGGGCATCGAGGGCCTGGTGCACATCTCCGAGCTGGCCGAGCGCCACGTGGAGATCCCCGAGCAGGTCGTCCAGGTCGGCGACGAGATCTTCGTGAAGATCATCGACATCGACCTCGACCGGCGCCGCATCAGCCTCTCGCTGAAGCAGGCCAACGAGGGCGCCGCCAGCATGGAGGAAGAGGACTTCGACCCCACGCTGTACGGCATGCCGGCCGAGTACGACGAGCAGGGGAACTACAAGTACCCCGAGGGCTTCGACGCCGAGACCGGCGAGTGGCTGGAGGGCTTCGACGAGCAGCGGGAGACCTGGGAGCGGCAGTACGCCGAGGCCCGCACCCGCTTCGACGCCCACCGCAAGCAGATCGAAGAGGCCCGCAAGGCCGAGGCGGAGGCCGACACCGCGCCCGCGGGCGGCGGTGGCGGCGAGACCTCCTACTCCGGCGGCGGGGAGAGCGAGTCCGGAGGTGGCGCCCTCGCCACCGACGAGGCTCTCGCCGCGCTGCGGGAGAAGCTCTCCGGCGGCCAGTGAGCCGCGTCCCCTTCCCCGGGTCCGCCCGGGGAAGGGGAGATCGGTGACGACGCGCTGACCGCTCGCGCGCCGTCCATGCCGTGCCGCCCTCGCGGCCCGGACGGACGGCCGGTGAACAACACGAACACGGCCGGAGAACGATCTTCTGGATCGGCCTCCGGCCGTGCTTCGGTTGCGTCACGATGGCGGGTGGGCCGCGTCCCCGACGCCTCGCCCCTGCACCGAAGGTCCGCTCGTCCCCGGGAGCACTCGTTCAATTGGCCAGGACAGACGCCGACGCCCGCGCCAGGACCGGCGGCCCCGCCGCGGCCGGCCCCCCGATCGTCCCGCAGGGC
>NZ_VCKZ01000688.1 GCF_005889745.1 Actinomadura geliboluensis | reverse complement strand
TGGCGATGGTCTGGGGCGGCTTGGAGGGTGGGGTAGACGGCGAAGCACTCGGTAAAGCGGTGATCGCAAGCATTTGCTTAACCGGCCGGGAGGCTCCAACGAGGGGGGTCACTGGCCGCTTGAGCGCGCGTGCGAGCTGGTCGGCGTGTACCAGGACGGCCAGTCCGCTGGAGTCCGTGAAGGTCAAGCCGAAACGTCGAGGATGAGGTGTGGGCTGGCTTGGCGAGGGCCTGCTGGCACTGGCCATGTGCGCGGTCGGCGGTGGCGTAGTCGAGTTCACCGACAAGGGTGATCACGGTGAAGATGCCGTGTGTCGCAGCCGATGTGCGCAGTGGCTCCATCGCCTAGCTCGCCTCTGCCCGGGGGTGGGAGGGCTACATGCTCTGTCAGTGAGGGCCTGGACGCAAGTCTCGACGCGGGGAGGCCACGGCGGCGCGCTGACCGTTCTTGCGCACCGGAGGCCGAGCCGAGCCCGTGCACCCACTGGGGCGTAGAGCAGACATCGGGGATGGCCTGGGCGAGACCGATTCGATGCCCACGGTCGTGGTGGGCCTCCAGCGGTGGAGCCCTGCTCGACGGTGGTGGGCGGGATGGCGGCTCGGCATCCGGGCATGAGTTGAGAGCTGTGCTGTGTCGGGGGATGGAGACGAGATGACCGGGTTGCCGCACGCGGAATCATCTGTCCGACGGCTGAGTGCGGTCGTCGAGATGGATGGAGGGTGGCTCACGGTTGAGCTACGGGGGCAGTTGGACGTCGCTACGGCTCCAGCGCTGGTCGATCGGGTGGGCAAGTTGATCGTGCAGGAGACACCACCGCGTATCGCCTTGATGCTGTCGCAGGTGAGCTTCTGTGACTCGTCGGGGCTCAACGCCTTCGTGCGGCTGTGCAGGCAAGCAGAGGCTGCTGGTGGCGAACTGGTGCTCGTGGGGCCGGGTCCCCGGCTGACCGAGAGGCTGAGATGGACCGGGCTGAACGGCCGTATCCGTGTCTGCAAGGTGCTCCCCAAGCTTCCCGAGCGGTGATCTGGCCAGCTACCCAGCACAGGGCATGGCCGCCGGCTGCTAGCCGCCTCTTCTAGCTGCCGGTGGATTCGGAGCCGCCCGAGGGGCGCGGGCAGACCCGGAAGGGGTCTGGAGTAGTCCAGGCAAACTGGCCTGTCGTCCAGCGCGGTGTTCAGCGAGATGAACAGGTGAGGGTTGAAGGCCACCGGGTTCGATGAAGACCGGTTTCTCTGGCACCGGTTGGCGTTCAGCGACTCGGCCATCGCGTTGTCATATGAATCGCCGACCGAGCCGACCGAGCCGACCGAGCCGACCGAGGCGGTCACGCCCAGGTCGGTCAGCCTGGTAGCGGAAGCTGACGTACTGGCAGCCCCGGTCGGAGTGATGGATCAGGGCGCCCGCCCGAACTGGCCGTTCGCGGCCGCGTTGCCACAGCGCCATCTCCCGTGCGTTCCAGCGGCAGGTCGGTGCGCAGGTGATCGGCCAGTTGCCAGCCCACGATCCGGCGGGGAGAAGGCGTCCGGCGTAAAAGCCACGTACATCCACCCCTCTCAGGTGCGCACATAGGTGATGTCGGCCAGCCGCAGCCGGTCTGGCCGGTTGGCGAGAACTGCCGATTGACCAGGTCCGGCGGCCGCGGCGCCGACTCGTCGGGGGCGGTGGTGCGCCGCCGGTCGCGGCGGTGCACGCCTTGCAAGCCATGGGCGCGCATCAGTCGTTCTACCGTGCAGCGCGCCACCTGCACGTCTTGTCGGCGCAGTTGCTTGTGCACGCGGTAGGCGCACGTAGGTGCCATAGCTGGCCTGATGAACTGCCTCGATCTGCTCGCTCAGGACCGCATTGCGCTGGCCGCGGGCTGAGGGTCGGCGGCGTTTGCGGCCGCAGTGGGTGCCCGGGCACAGGTTCAGGACCCGGCAGACGGGCTCGACCCCGAAGCGGTCACGCGGCTGGTCGACCAGCATGACTCCTTCGTCCGGGGCTGGCCGAGCTCGGTGGTGAAAAGCGCGCTTGCGCCTTCAATATCTCATTGGCCCGCTTGAGCACGGAGTTCTCGCGGCGCAACCGTTTGGCCTCATCACGCTCGGCGGTGGTCAGTTGCGGAGGCAGGGCGGGGGCGGGATG
>NZ_VCKZ01000687.1 GCF_005889745.1 Actinomadura geliboluensis | reverse complement strand
GGGTCGGGCCCATCGACTCCCACCAGTTCAGGAAGTCGGGCTGCCACGACTCCAGCGCCCGCTGGAGGCGCCGGTCCTCGTGCAGGCCGACGTTGTTGGGGATCTTCTCGCCGTAGTCGGCCGTGGTCGGCATGGGGTCAGACTCGCTTTCGGTCGAAGTCGGCGCGGCGGCCGGTGCCGTAGCGGCGCAGCGCGCCGTCGGGTCCGGACGCGTTCGGGCGGGTGAAGATCCAGTTCTGCCAGGCGGTGAGCCGCCCGAAGATCTTGGTCTCCAGGGTCTCCGGGCCGGGGAAGCGGTAGTTGGCCTCCAGCCCGGTCAGCGCGTCGGGGCTGAAGCCGGCCCGCTCCTCGATCGCGATGCGGACCTCCTCGTCCCAGTCGATGTCGTCGGGCGCGAAGGTGGCCAGGCCGAGGCGCTCGGCGTCGGCGGCCTCCAGGGGCTTGCCCGCGGCGTCGCGGACGGCGGCGAGCGTCTCCTCGTCGCCGAGCAGCCGGGTCTCCAGCCGGGTGAGGCCGTTGGCCATCGGCAGCGGGCCGAGGTTCATCGCGGCCACGGTGACCGCGGCCGGGTCGGCGTCCGGGTCGACGTCCTCGAAGACGCCGTCGAGGTGGTAGGTGCGGTCGGCGGCGAGCGCGACCTCCAGCAGCGAGCCCGCGAAGCACGACCCCGGCTCGACCAGGGCGATGAGGCTGCGGCTGGTGACGTCGAGGCGCTTCAGGGTCCGCTTGAGGTAGAGGACGATCTCGTTGGCGAGCCAGTCGCCGGAGTTGTCGAGCAGCAGCCGGTCGTGCGCGAGGACGTGCTCGGCGTCGCCGCGCGTGCGGAGCACCCAGGTGCCGAGCTCGAGCTCGTTGGTGCGCAGGTCGAGGATCAGGTCGTCCAGCTCGCGGGTCATGGCGAGCGTCCAGAAGTCCTCCCGGTGGAAGCCGCCGTCCGGGGGCGCCTCGGGCCCGGCGATGGTGATCTCGACGGTGCCGGCGTCGCGGTCGAGCGCCGCCGTCACGTGCCGGTAGGAGATCGAGGTGTCGGTGCGCTCCTTGGCGAGCGGCGCCAGCGCGAGGCCCTCGGCATCGGCGGGACGGGACGAGCGCGCCGCGAGCTCCCGCGCGCGCTCGGCGACCGTCGCGTCCCAGGCCGTGCGCGGTACGGCCTCGTCCACCAGCCGCCACGCCACCGCCTTCTTGCCGCCGAGCCCCTCGGCCTTGGTGGAGAAGTAGTCGGCGCGGTCGCGGCGGACGTGCCGCTTGTCCGACACCCGGGTCAGGCCGCCGGTGCCGGGCAGGACGCCGAGCAGCGGCAGCTCCGGCAGCGACACCGCCGAGGACCGGTCGTCCACCAGCATGATGTGCTCGCAGGCGAGGGCGAGCTCGTAGCCGCCGCCGGACGCGGTGCCGTTGAGCGCCGCGAGGTAGGTCTGCCCCGAGTGCTCCGTCGCGTCCTCGATCCCGTTGCGGGTCTCGTTGGTGAACTTGCAGAAGTTCACCTTCCAGGAGTGCGGCGACGCGGCCAGCATCCGGATGTTGGCGCCCGCGCAGAAGACCTTCTCCCTTCCGCTGGTGATCACCACGGTGCGGACGCCGGGGTGCTCGAACCGGAGCCGCTGGACGGCGTCGTACAGCTCGATGTCCACGCCGAGGTCGTAGGAGTTGAGCTTCAGCTCGTAGCCGGGGACCAGGCCGCCCCGCTCGTCCACCGCCATGGTGAGCGTGGCGACCGGCCCGTCGACGTCCAGGCGCCAGTGCCGGTAGCGGGCCGGGTCCGTCCGGAACTCGACGTGCATGCGCGCTCCTCCGCTCTGTCCGTACCCACATGCTCCACAGAACACGGTCAGTACGTCAAGAGTTTGTAGCACATGGACGGACCCGTCACCCCCGGGTCACCCCAGGGCCGAGTAGAACCAGAGACCGGCCGCGGCGCCGACCAGCCCGCTGACGACGGCGTACGTCCCGTTGAGGAAGCCGCGGCCCCGGAGGTCGTCGATGCGCACCCGCTCGGGATCGGCCGGATCGTGCAGGATCGCCACCGCCGTCCCCCGCCGCCGGGGGAACTGCTCCGACACCTGCGTCCGCGCCTGGATCTCACGGCCGTCGGACGTCGTGAACTCCAGCACCGGATAGATCCCGAACACCC
>NZ_VCKZ01000196.1 GCF_005889745.1 Actinomadura geliboluensis | reverse complement strand
GGGCGGCGGGGTGTCGGTCACGCCACCGCGCTGGTCCGGCAGGTCCTTGCTGATCTTGAGGGGGTGGCCCTCGAACGCCTCTTTCATCCGGCCGATGAAGTTGTTCATCAGCTTGCGGGCGTTGTCGTCGTCACCGCCGGTGTGGACCCAACCGTCGGTCATCGTGTCGCCCTGGGTTTTATACCAGTCGAGAATGTCGTGCTTGTACCAGGCGTAGAGCGTGGCGTTGTTGTGGCTGTCGTCCGACAGCTTGCCCGCCGTGTTGTAGACCTTGCCGAGCTGGTCGAGCGCCTTCTGGGCGGAGTCGCCCTTCCAGTGCTTGATGATCTTCTTGGCGAAGTTGTTGGTCAGCTCGTCGGTCATCTCGGCCAGGACGTCCGCCGCGTCCTTGTAAGCGGTCGAGGCTTCGCCGACCTTGCCGGGATTCAGGGCCTTCAGCTTGTTCTTGACGTCCTCATGGCTCATGCCATCCGCGTTGTGGGAGCCGAAGGCCATCCCGTCGCGGATCGGGTAGTGCTCGGTGTTGTCCCCCATCGATCCTCCTTTCGGGCCGACGATCAGCTGAGGTTGGGATCACCGGTCGGATTGACGCCGTCCACGTTCTTCTTGGTGTTGCCGTGGGCGTTCTCGTACTGGTCCGCCGTCCGCTTCAGGTTCTCGATCACACCCAGATAAGCGGTCTCGATGGCGCCGATGTACTCCTGGAAACCGGTCTTGCTCGCAGTCGCCACATTGACGAATTGCTCGGAGCCCTGAATGTTGCCGAGGTCGGCCTGGGTGATCGACGTGGCGCCGACCTTGTTGAGCTTGCGCTTCCAGATGTCCAGCTTGTACTTCATATCGCCGGCGAGGCTCCGGAGCTCCGCCGGATCGACCTCGTAGCCGTCTTCGGCCTTGGCCTTCCATTCCCCGCGTTCAGGCTGCGTGCCCCGGGGAAGCGCATTGCTCGGGTCGTTCCACTTGCCGGCGTCGGCACCCGCGCTGTAATCGAAGTACAGTTCGCGCTGCCGCGATTCCGAGAGGTTGTTCCATTCGTCGCGGGTCATTCCCGTGACGGTCTGGTACTCCGGAATCTCCCCGCTCTCGTCCCGGCCCGCGGCGCCCACGTAGCGGTCGTGCACGACCTTCGCGAGTTCCGCGTCTGTCAGATAGTAATCACTCATCGCTGACCCTCCGGCGGATCACATCATCCCCGGCACATCTGCGTCGTGCGAGTCCTCCCCGGACCCGCACGACGTAGACGGACCTTGCTGACCCTGCGTCAGCCCGCCCAGATGTTCTGGTTGGCCCGCTCGGCCCCGCTGTAGTTGCTGTGCGCGTCGCCGATGACGACGCCGAGCTGGTTCAGGACCTGGCCGATGTGGGCCGCGGCGGCGTCCCACTGGCGCTTGGCGTCCCAGTAGGCGGACTGGGCGCCGCCCTCCCACTGGGCAAGGTTCTGCTCGAGGTTCTTCTCAAGGTCGTCGAGCTCGTCGACGAGGGCGCGGTAGGCCAGCGTGAAGTCGGCCTGAGCCTGCTGCATCGCGCCGAAATTGGCCTTGGTGTAGCTGTCGCTCACGATCGGAGTCCTTACGGTCGGAGGGATGGCGGAGGCGGTGGCCGATCAGGTGGCGCCGTTGAGCAGCTGGTTGATCTTGTTGACCGCGTCCTGCTGCTCCTGCTCCGTGCTCTCGTACGTGATCTTGGTCTGGACGAGCTTCTGGTGCATGCCCTCGAGGGCCGTCCGCACCTTGCCCATCTCGGTCTGGAACTCGGTGAAGACCCGGTCGAAGGACACCGCGGCGTTACCGGCCCAGCCGGCCATCAGCTGCGACTTGTGTCCGTCGAGCTGGCTCTGCAGGCCCTTGACGATGCCCGCGGAGTCCTCGATGCGCGTGGCGGCCTGCTGCATTGCCGCTCTGTCGGCTGCGGATGTGTTCCCCACAGTGTCACCTCCGTTTTCCGATTTCTGGTTGCGTCATCGGGAGAGTGAAGACGGACCGTAACCCCGGCCGGTCTGGGAGCAATCCCAATGACACGAAATGTCAGCGATCATAAGCCTTACGCCCACCTATGTCGACGCAACTGATGATCTAGCGGTTCATGTGATCTACATTACATTATGCCTTCGACGCCGAGACGGGCTGCCGAGCGAGCTTGGGGTCGAGGGCGGGGCCCTGCGGGATCAGGTGGATGACGCTGGACGGCACCGGCGCGGCCTGCTTGGCCTCGTAGCCGAGCTTCTTGGCGATGTCCGCGGACGGCAGCGCGAACCGGACGCCCTGGTCGTTGACGAGGGACAGCGAGCCGGAGCCCGCCGTGGAGGTGCTGTCGTCGCCGGCGGGCACCAGGCTCATCAGCGCCGCCCCGCCGGGCGGCAGCACCATCTGGTCGATCGTCCCGGACGAGCCCGAGGTGCCGGCGCCGAGCGCGCCCGCGGCCGGCACCGGCAGCGACCCGCCCATCGTCAGCTGCGCCGTCGACGAGCCGATCGGGAACACCGAGCACAGCGGCGTCCCGGCGTCCCAGGAGACGAACTTCGGCAGCGTCGGCGGCAGGTTGTTGTCCAGCAGCCGCGTCCCGGAGGCGATCGCCTGCGCGGACGGGACGTCCGTCGGCAGCGGCACGGCCTGCTCGCCGGGGTAGGCGGCGGTGGTCCGCACGTCGCGCAGCAGCAGCTGCGCCTGCGTCTCGTTGATCTGCGAGAGCCCGTCGGCCAGCATCACGTACCACAGCGCCTGCCCGCCGGCCCCGGTCTCGGCCTTGAACACCTGGCCGACGCGCGCCGACCCGTTCCGCGGGCCCGCGACCGACTTGCCCCGGCCGGGGACGTTCGGCGCCGCGAAGTTGCCCGCCGCGGGGATCGCGTTCAGCCAGGTCGCCGAGACCTCCACGGCGGCGGGGCCGCCGGTCAGCGCGGTCACCTGGTCCCCCGGGATCGTCATCTGCATCCGGTGGTCCTTCCAGACCACCCACGGGACGCCGCCGCTCTGCACGACGACGGCCTCGGTGTCGGCGAGCCGGCGTCCGCCCACCTTCCGGCCCGCGGCGAGCGCGCTGATCTGCCGCCGCACCCCGTTCGCCCCGGCCGCCTCGCGCGTGCACACCGACCAGGGCCCGCGGATGAGCTGGTCCTTGCCGGGCAGCGAGTCGGGCGCGCCGACGATGCCGATCATCGCGCCGCGCTCGAACTTCGCCAGCGACTTGCGCGAGACGGTGCGCCGCTCCGGCGTGCTGTCGGAGTCGAGGGCCAGCAGCGCGGACGCGTAGTTCGCGACCGGGAACATCTTCCCGTTCTGGGCGTTGTAGATGTACTTGGTGCCGGTCTCCTTCTCGATGATGAGCTGGCCGGCCTTGTCGAGGCCTTTGGCCCCGCCCGGGGACAGGATCCCCCAGATGCCGAACACGGCGATGATCAGCAGTCCGACCATCACGCCGGCGAAGGCGCCCACCGACAGCCGCCGCATCGGCGACTCGGCCACGTCCGGTTCGCCCTGCAGCAGGGCCAGCCCGACGCGCTGCGTCATCAGGCGGTGCGCCTGGTAGAGATCCCGCCGGTTCTGCATCAGCGCGTCACCCGGCCAGCCCGCGGACGCGGGAGTAGACGTCCAGCACCGCGAGCGCGAGCGGGATCAGCGCGATCATCACGAGCATGTCGAGGATGTCGCCCCACCGTCCCCAGACCGGGGTGGGGCGGTGGCCCGGCAGCCACAACGTCACCGCGACGACGATGCCGGTGAGCACCAGCAGCGGGACGAGCGCCACGGCGAGCGCGACGACCTGGCTGCCGTGCAGCGCCATCCCGATCGTCGTCAGCACCAGGCCGAACAGCCCGATCACGAGCATCCAGGAGCGCTGCCCGACGCCGCGGAAGATCCGGGCGCGCAGCAGCAGCGACACCGACATCGCGGTCGCCGTCGCCGGTCCGGCCCAGCCGCCCTCGCCGCTCAGGAAGAGCATCGCCCCGGCCGCGACGAGCGCGATCGAGGCGATGAGGCCGGTGGAGAACCGGTCGGCGGCCGCGGTCCGCGCGAGCACCTCGCGGCCGTTCACCGTCTCGGTGTCGCGGCGCAGGTCCTCGGCGCTGCCCGGGACGGGCGGCAGCGGCATCCGCGCCAGCTTGAACGACAGCGACGGGACCGCCGCGATGAACATCATCATGACGACCGCGCAGATGGCGGCGATCCCCGCGGCCGGGAGGTCGTCGAAGAAGAACCCGACGGCGGAGCCGATCACGCCCATCAGCGCGGCGAACGCGATGCCGAGGAAGACCGGCAGCCCGTCCGCGATGGCGAACGCGGCGATGATCGCGGCGAGCGCGGTCAGCCCGAACCCCGCCAGCAGGTGCGGTGCGCCGAGGTCGAGCAGTTCCAGGTCTTTGCGGGCGGGCGCGGCCAGCCCGGCGAGGAACGCGTACGGGAGGGCCGTGTAGCCGATGATCACGCCCGCGCCCGAGTCGGCGACCGCCCGCGACAGCACCGTCGCCATGATGAGCGCGACGAGCGCGACGATGCCCGCGGCGACCGCCGGGACGATCCACGGTGGCCCGGACAGCGCGATCACGACCGCGCCGACGAGCAGCGCGATCCCGCCCGCTCCGAGGCCGAACGAGCGGGTCGTGGTGGGGCGCCACCGGTCGGTGCGCTCGCGGATCCCGGACGCGATGACGTCGGCGACGTCGTCGAAGGACATCTCCGGGAGCTGCGCCATCCGCGGCCGGAAGTACAGGATCTCCCCGTCCCGGATGCCGAGGGCGCTCGTCGTCTGCGCGGCGTCGAACGGGTTGCCGTCGAGGCGCTGCAGCACCCAGCCGGAGTGGGCGAGACCGGCGTCCGCCATGTCCTCGCCGGCCGCGCGCAGCAGCGTGGGGAGCATGTGGGCGAGGGGCACGTCGGCGGGCAGGGAGACATCGATGCGCCGTTTGGGGGCGACGATGGTGACCCTGCACAGTTCGGTCATGGCAGGCGAGTTCACGGGAGCTCCCGTCCTCCAAATCAGCTCAGGGGGCGGATCCGAGCAACGCGCAGCTTAGGATGTGACGTCCGCCTACGCTAAAGCAACCTCAAAGTTTGACAAGTATCCCCCAAACGGGCCGGCCGTCTCCCCGCACCGGCCGCCCCGGCGTCGAAGCTCCGGAGGAACGCCGAGGTGAGCACGATCCTCGTGCGGCGCAAGGAGCGCCGCAAACCCCCGCCAGCCCCCAAGGGCGAACTGCTGCTCGAATCGCCGCCGGAGATCCCGGAACTGCAGAGCGGCGGCCTGCAGAACGTGCTCACGTACCTGCCGATGGCCGTGATGCCCCTGATGATGGGGCTGATGTTCCTCGGCGGCGGCACCCGCAGCCCGATCATGATGATCAGCAGCGGCGGCATGGCGCTGGCGATGGGCGGCATGATGCTCGGCCAGCTCGGCCGCGGCTCCGGTGAGCGCAAGTTCAAGCTGAACGGTGCGCGCCGCGACTACTTCCGGTACCTGTCGCAGGCCCGCCGCAAGGTGCGCCGCGCCGCCGAGCAGCAGCGCGAGTCGCTGGAGTGGAACAGCCCGGCCCCCGACTCGCTGTGGTCGCTGGTGATGAGCGCCCGGATCTGGGAGCGCCGCCCGAGCGACCCCGACTTCGGCAACGTGCGGATCGGCGCCGGCCCGCAGAAGCTCGCCGTCCAGCTGATCCCGCCGGAGACGCGCCCGGTGGAGGACCTGGAGCCGATGACGGCGGGCGCGCTGCGCCGCTTCGTCCGGGCGCACTCGACGGTGCCGAACCTGCCGGTCTCGGTGTCGCTGCCGTCGTTCGCGCGGATCCTGCCGATGGGCGACCCGGAGGCGGCCCGCGGCATGGTCCGCGCGATGATCGCGCAGCTCACCTCCTTCCACTCGCCCGACGACATGCGGGTCAGCGTGTGCGCGTCGGCCGAGGCGATGCCGCACTGGGACTTCGTCAAGTGGCTGCCGCACGCGATGCACCCGACGGTGACGGACGCGGCGGGGCCCGTCCGGCTGATGGCGGGCAGCCTCGTCGAGCTGGAGCGGATGTTCGGCGCCGAGGTGAAGGACCGGCCCCGGTTCACCCCCGGCCTGCAGCAGAGCGACCTGCCCTACCACGTCGTCATCGTGGACGGCGGCGCCGTCACCCCCGACTCGCAGATCGGCTCGGACGGCATCGAGGGCGTCTGCGTCATCGACCTCAGCGGCGCCGTCGCCCCGACCACCGACGGCACGATGCTGCGGCTGCGGGTCGCGCCCGACAAGATGGCGATGCTGCGCCGCGACCGCACCGGCAAGGACGTCCCGAGCATGCTGGGCCGGCCCGACGCGTTCAGCTACGTCCAGGCCGACGGCCTGGCCCGGCAGCTCGCGCCGCTGCGGGCGAGCGCCGCCAGCGGCCCGGAGATGGACGCGCTGTCGGCCGCGACGACGCTGACGACGCTGCTCGGCGTCCCCGACCCGGCGCGGATCGACCCGCGCCAGGCCTGGCAGCCGCGCGCGCCGCGCAACCGGCTGCGGGTGCCGATCGGCATGGACGCCGAGGGGCGCCCGATCGAGCTGGACATCAAGGAGGCCGCGCAGGGCGGGTACGGCCCGCACGGCCTGTGCATCGGCGCGACCGGTTCCGGTAAGTCGGAGCTGCTGCGCACGCTCGTGCTCGGCCTCGCGATGACGCACTCGTCCGAGGTGCTGAACTTCGTCCTCGTCGACTTCAAGGGCGGCGCGACGTTCCTCGGCATGGACGGCCTCCAGCACGTCTCGGCGATCATCACGAACCTGGAGGACGAGCTCCCGCTCGTCGACCGCATGTACGACGCGCTGCACGGCGAGATGGTGCGGCGCCAGGAGTGGCTGCGCGCCGCCGGCAACTACGCCTCGCTGCGCGACTACGAGAAGGCCCGCGAGCAGGGCGCGCCGCTCAAGCCGATGCCGACCCTGTTCGTCGTGCTGGACGAGTTCTCCGAGCTGCTGTCGGCCAAGCCCGACTTCGCCGAGCTGTTCGTGATGATCGGGCGGCTCGGGCGCTCGCTGGGCGTCCACCTGCTGCTCGCGTCGCAGCGGCTGGAGGAGGGCAAGCTGCGCGGCCTCGACACCCACCTGTCGTACCGGATCGGCCTGCGGACGTTCTCCGCGGCGGAGTCGCGGGTGGTCCTCGGCGTGCCCGACGCCTACGAGCTGCCGCAGGCGCCCGGCAACGGCTACCTGAAGATCGGCACGGAGACGATGACGCGGTTCCGCGCCGCCTACGTCTCCGGCACCTACCGGCCGGAGGACAACCAGGCGCCGCAGTCGCAGCAGGGGCCGCGCCAGGCCGCGCAGATCGTGCCGTTCACCCCGGCGTACGTGCGGCCGCAGATGCTGGAGCAGGCGCGGCAGCAGCGCCCGCAGGAGGAAGACGGCCCGCAGATCAGCCTGTTCGACCTCGTCGTGAAGCAGCTCGCCGGGCACGGCCCGCCGCCGCACGAGATCTGGCTGCCGCCGCTGGCGGAGCCGTCCACGCTCGACCAGGTCCTGCCGAACCTGCAGCAGACGCCCGAGTTCGGCTTCAGCACGGCCGGCTGGGACGGGCGGGGCCGGCTGCACGCGTTCGCGGGCATCGTCGACAAGCCGTTCGACCAGCGCCGCGACCCGATGTGGCTGGACCTGTCCGGCGCGGCCGGGCACATCGGCGTGGCGGGCAACCCGCAGGCCGGCAAGTCGACCCTGCTGCGGACCCTCATCACCTCGCTGGCCCTCATGCACACGCCGCAGGAGGTCCAGTTCTACTGCCTCGACTTCGGCGGCGGCGCGCTCGCGGCGCTGGCCGACCTGCCGCACGTCGGCGGCGTCGCGAGCCGGCTGGACCCCGACCGCGTCCGCCGCACGGTCGCGGAGGTGTCGGGGCTGCTGGAGTCGCGGGAGCGGTTCTTCACCGAGCGCGGCATCGACTCGATCGCCACCTACCGGCAGATGCGGGCCGCGGGCCAGATCGCCGGGGACGGCTTCGGGGACGTGTTCCTCGTCGTCGACAACTGGCTGACGGTCCGGCAGGAGTTCGAGGCGGTCGAGGCGACCGTCACCGACCTCGCCGCGCGCGGCCTCGGCTACGGCATCCACGTCGTGGCCTCGACGAACAAGTGGTCGGAGTTCCGGCTGACGATCCGCGACCTGCTGACGACGAAGCTGGAGCTGAAGCTCGGCGACCCGTACGAGTCGGAGATGGACCGCAAGATCGCCGCGAACGTCCCCGAGGGGCGGCCCGGCCGCGGCATCACCCGCGAGGGGCTGCACTTCCTCGGCGCGCTGCCGCGCATCGACGGCACCGCCTCGGCGGGCGACCTCGGCGACGGCGTCCGGCACCTGGTGCGGACGGTGCAGGCGGGCTGGCAGGGCCGGCCGCCCGCGCCGCCCGTCCGGATGCTGCCGGACGTGCTGCCGCACGCCTCGCTGCCGGCGGTGGCCGAAACCGGCAAGCGGGTCCCGATCGGCATCGACGAGGACACGCTGTCGCCCGTCCTGCTGGACTTCGACAACGACCCGCACTTCGTCGTGCTGGGCGACAACGAGTGCGGCAAGTCCAACCTGCTGCGGCTCATCGTCGAGTCGATCAAGGAGCGGTACACGACCGCGGAGGCGCGGATCATCATGCTCGACTACCGCCGGGCGCTGCTCGACTCGGCGGAGAGCGAGCACGTCATCGGCTTCGCGGCGTCCTCGACGGCCGCGGCGGGGCTGATGAAGGACGTGCACGGTGCCCTGGTGAACCGGCTCCCGCCGTCCGACCTGACGCCGGAGCAGCTGCGCAACCGGTCCTGGTGGAGCGGGTCGGAGCTGTTCCTGGTGGTGGACGACTACGACCTGGTCGCCACCCCGTCCGGGAACCCGCTCGCGCAGCTCGCCGAGCTGCTGCCGCAGGCCCGCGACATCGGCATGCACCTGATCATCTCCCGCACCATGGGCGGGGCGGGCCGCGCCATGTTCGACCCGATCCTGCAGCGGCTGAAGGACATGGCCAGCCCGGCGCTGATCATGTCCGGCAACAAGGACGAGGGCAATCTGTTCGACGTGCGGCCGAGCCCGCTGCCGCAGGGCCGGGGCACGCACGCCGACCGGCGCGCCGGCAAGCGCCTCGTGCAGACGGCCTTCTACGGCCAGGAGAGGTAGGCGTTCCAAACGAAAGAGCCCCGGGCCGGCCGGCCCGGGGCTCTTTCGTTTTCCAGGTGCTTTCGGTGCGCGTCCCGCTCGCCTTAGCGGCGGCGTCGGGGTCAGTCGCGGTCCTCGGCGGGGAGGGCGGCGCGTCCCGGGCGCCAGCCGCGCCGGCGGCCGAGCGGGATGATCGCCCCGGCGAACGCGACGGCCAGCGCGGTCGCGACGGCGCCGCCGCCGACGGCCAGCGCGATGCCGCGGCTCCGGTGGTCGACGGGCTCCGGCTTGGGGAAGTGGACGGCGCCGCCCAGCGGCCGCGGACCTGCCGCGCCCGGCGTGGCGGTCGGGTCGACGAGCGCCGACACCGCCTGCAGCGGGCTGATCATGCCGTGCCCGCTGCCCTGCCCGTTGCCGCCCTCCGCGGTGATCAGGATCCGGTTGATGACCTGCTGGTAGGTCAGCTTCGGATGGCGGGCGCGCACCAGCGCCGCGACGCCGGCGGCGTAGGGGGCGCCGAAACTCGTGCCCTGCAGGCCCCCGGCGTAGCCGTCGCCGAGGGTCGAGATGACGTTCTCGCCCGGCGCCGACACGTCGATGCGGGACTTGATGTTGGAGAACCCGGTGATGGTGCCCGCCTCGTCCACGGCGGCGACCGACAGGACGCCCTTGTAGCTCGCGGGGTAGGCGGCGGTCTCCTTGCCGCGCTGCTGCTCGGTGACGTTCCCGGCGGCGGCGACGATCAGCGCGTCGCGGCGCTGCGCCCCCCGGACCGCCGCGCGCAGCGCGGGCGTGTCCGGTGCCGCGGACGACACGTTGATCACCTTGGCGCCGTGCTCGGCGGCCCAGGTGATGGCCTTCGCCAGCAGCGTGTTGTCCACCGTGTTCTCGCCGGAGGCGAACTTGGCGTTCAGCAGCTTGACCTGCGGGGCCAC
The DNA here is from genome assembly GCF_005889745.1 of Actinomadura geliboluensis. Taxonomy (GTDB): domain Bacteria; phylum Actinomycetota; class Actinomycetes; order Streptosporangiales; family Streptosporangiaceae; genus Spirillospora; species Spirillospora geliboluensis. The sequence continues at coordinate 6,603 of NZ_VCKZ01000196.1, read as the reverse complement.
CCCGACGAAGGGGACGTTCTTGGCGCGCATGTCGGCCCCGGCGATGATGCCGGCGACCTCGGTGCCGTGCCCGAGGCAGTCGTCCGGCGTGGTGCCGGACGCGTCGTAGGCGCCGACCACCTTGCCCCGGAGCTGCGGGTGGCGGGCGTTGACGCCGCTGTCGACGACGGCGACGGTGACGCCCTGCCCGCGGGTGATCCGCCACGCCTGCTCGAAGTCGAGCCGGCGCTGCGCCCACGGCTCGACGGTGATCGCCGACGCGGGCTGCCCGATCGGCCGGTTGCACTTCGGCGCGGGAGCGCGGGGCGCCCTCGCCGGTGCCGACGGCTTCTTCGACGGCTTCTTGGTCGCCGGGCTCTTGGTCGTCGGAGCCGCCAGGGGCCGGTCCGCCGGGGCCGCGCCCGGGGCCGCGGCCGCCGCCGGCGCGAACGCCAGAACGGACGTCAAGGCCAGACTCGCGGCGCCCGCCGCGATTCGCCCTTCGCGCATGCCTCGTCTCTCCTGACGTGTGCGGACCCCAAGACTCTAAGGGATCGCGGGGCGGAGCATCACGCCCGCGCGACCACATCCCGGTGCATTATCGTCGTGCGGGTGAATTCCACCGCACCGGTCTTTCCGCCCCCCGCGGGTGAGACGCGGAGCGCGCCCGCGCGGCGGTGGATCGTGCCCGTGTGCACGCTGGCGCTGGTCGCCGTCCTGGCCGCGGGGGTGTGGGCCGCGGGCGGGTTCGCGGAGAAGCCGGAGCAGCCGGCCAAGAAGGCCGGGGAGCGGCTCGACCTCGGGCTGTTCGAGGTGACCGTCCGCGATGTGCGGATCGGGCTGGCCAACACGTTCGGCAGCGACAAGAAGCGCTTCCTCATCATGCGGATGCGGGTGCTCAACAAGGGCAAGGAGACCGAGTCGCTCGGCACCGGCGGCCTGACGGACGGCGTCGTCGCGCTCACCAAGGCCGGCAAGTGGGTCAAGCCCGAGCGGATCGAGGGCGTCGCGGGCGGCGCGGGGACCGGCACGGCCCAGCCGGGGCTGCCGGTGGAGGCGTCCGCGATGTGGGAGATGGGCCCGGCCGACGCGCCGAAGAAGCTGACCGTCGGCCTGCGCGAGTGGAAGTACGAGCACGGGTTCACCGACACGAGCTTCAACTGGATCGTCGACCAGCGGAGCGACGAGTTCGCCGGCCGCCTCACGCTCGCGGTGGGCGCCTCATGACCGCGCGGCGGGTGCTGCTGCGGGGCGGCGCCGCGATCGGCGGGACGGCCCTGCTCGCGGGCGCGATGTGGCTGCACTCCGTCCGGCCGGAGGTGCGGGCGGCGGAGCTCGACCCGATCCGGACCGGCGGGACCGTCGGCGAGGAGGTCGAGACCCGCGACTTCACCGTGCGGGTCGACGGCGTGGACGCGGCGCGGTCGCTGGAGCCGAGCCTGACGCTGGGCGGCAAGCCCCCGGTCGGGACGGACGGCGTCTACCTGATCGTCCGGCTCAGCGCGACGGCGGCGCGCGAGCCGCTGCAGCTCAGGACGGCGGAGCTGGAGACGCCGGGCGGCTACACGTTCCGGCAGGATCCGCGCCCGTCGGACGTCTCGGTCGACCAGCCGACGTACCAGCCGATGATCTGGACGTCCACCAAGGTCGTGTTCGAGCTGCCGAAGGAGCGGGTGGAAGGCGCGCATCTGGTGGTCGGCACCGGCGGGCTGCTGCCGCAGCTGTCCTCGGCCGCCGACATCGACCTCGGGCTCGGCGAGGAGAAGGCGGCCCGGCTCGTCGCCGAGGCGGCCGAGCGGTACAAGGTGCGGACGCCGTGACGGCCTCCGAGACCCGTCCGGACGGGATCCCGCTGCCCGACCTGTCCGGACGGTCCGGGATGCGGCCGCGCGACCGGCGCGTCGTGCAGGCGGTCGCGCTCGTGTGCGCGATGGCGGCGATGCTCGTCATCCCCTGGGCGGACGAGACCGGCCTGGTCCGCGACTCGCTGAAGCCGCCGGAGAAGGTGACGACGCTCCCCGAGGGCCAGATCGGCGAACTGGTCGGGGCGCAGTGGAAGGTCTTCGACCGGCGGACGGCCGCGCCGCTCGGCGACCAGGGCGGCGGCGACGTGGTGGAGCTGCGGATGGAGTTGGCCGTCCGGCCCGCTGACGACGCCAGCGCCAAGGCCGTCGGCTCCTACGGCCTGCAATACCGCTTCCACGACGGCGACGGCCGCGTATGGTTCGCGAACGCGCTCCGGACGGCCGAACCGAAGGCGGGCGTCGCGATGCGCGTCACCGTCAGGGGGACGGTGCCCCGTGCCAAGGCGGACGAGCTGGAGCTGCGTATCCAGGCACCGAAGGAGACGCGGAAGCAGGGGACGCCACTGGCTTCGCTGCGTTTCTCGCGCTGACCCGCGCCATCACCAGGTTGAACGCCGCCGCCAGCAGGCACACGCGCAGGACCTCGAAGACGAGCCCCGTCCCGTAGCCGATGGCGGGCAGCCACTGCATCCACCAGGTGACCTCGTGCGGGCCGATCAGCTCGTAGACGAGCCGCCGGGACGCGTCCTCCCCCACGTAGAGCCCGGCGAACAGCAGGCAGAACGTGGCGAACGGCATCATCCCGGACCGGCGGACCAGGCGGAGCCCGTACCAGGCGGGCAGCCACATCTCCCGGAACCCGCGGGTGAGCAGCTCCCGGGGGCTGTTGACCCGGTCGATCGCGCCCGCCCGCGCGAGCCGTCGCCCGGCCCGGCCGCCGCCGAGCACGACCCGCTCGTCGCCCGCGTCCAGGCCGAGGATCACCCCGGCGATCACCAGCCAGATCAGGGCGCCGAGCACGGCGTCCTTGAACGGCGGCCACACGTCGAAGGCCGGGCCGGCGACGCCGGTCACCCAGCCCCACACCTCGCGTCCGGTGAGCCAGTCGGTGCCGAGGCCGCGCAGGTGGTCGATCGTGAAGATGCCGAACAGCGCGAAGTTGATCTCCAGGAAGGCGACGAGCGCGCCGATGGCGCGGGGCAGCCGCTCCTCCAGCCGCCACTCCGCCAGCACCTTCAGCACGAACAGGCCCGCGGTGAGGCCGATCGCGAGGCCGATGTGCTTCTCCAGCGACAGCAGCATCCCGGCGGCCTCGATCTGCCCTTCGAGACCGCCCTCGGCGAACCCGCGGCTCGCCGCCGCCGACGCGAACTCGCGGGCGTCCTCGCTCTGCAGCCCCCACGCCAGGTAGAAGATGACGAACGGGAGCGCGGCGCGGCCGATCGCGCCGATCACCGGCTCCTCGTTGCCGACCGCCCACGGCGTGAGGTCGCCGTCCGCCTCGCGGGCGTGCACCACGTCCAGGCCCTCGCGGACGCTGTGCACCATCAGCACCGTGACCGTCAGCGTGATCACCACGAGCAGCCCGATGGTGACGATCGGCGCGACGGACGCGGCCGTGCCCTTCATCGCGCCGAGCCGGTAGCCGCCGTACATCGCGCCGTAGCGCAGCAGCTCCCCCACGGTGAACCACAGGGCCAGCGGCAGGGCGAACCGCCCCGCGAGCTTCAGTGCGGCCCACGGGAGGATCAGCGGCGAACGGGCGGACGGCCAGGCCATGGCGCCCGATCGTAGAGGATCCACGCGAAACGCCGGTCTAGGACACCGGGCACGTGCAGTACGGCGAAGGCGGACGACCCGGGAACGAGGGTGAGGAAGCCCCCGGAACACGACGGACCCCGTCGTCCCGGGTGGGGCGGGACGACGGGGTCCGAAGGTCCGGGCCGCCGCCGCGCCGGACGGGCCGGCGCGGCGGTCAGCCGGTGGGCCGGGTCAGATGGCGACCTCGAGGCCGGCGACCTCGCCGGTCTTCGCGGTGACGGTGCTGTCGATGCTCACGCCGCCGGCCGCGAGGACGCGGACGGTCCAGTCGCCGTCGGCGGCGAAGAACCGGAACACGCCCTCGTCGCCCGTGACCACCTCGGCGGTGAACTCGCCGGACGAGTCGAGCAGGCGGGCGTAGGCGCTGGACACCGGGACGCCGCCGCGGGTGACGGTGCCCTGGATCACGGCCTCGTTGGTCAGGTCGACGGTCGCAGGCAGGTGCGCCGTCTGCTCGGGCGCTGCGCAGCCCTGGGTCATTGCTCCTCCAGTCCTCGGAAGGTCAGCGGACTTACTTGCCGGCGCCGAGCTCGATCGGCACGCCGATCAGCGAGCCGTACTCGGTCCAGGAACCGTCGTAGTTCTTCACGTTCTCGATGCCGAGCAGCTCGCGCAGCGCGAACCAGGTGTGCGAGGAGCGCTCGCCGATCCGGCAGTAGGCGATGGTGTCCTTGCTCAGGTCGACGCCGGCCGCCGTGTACAGCTCGCGGAGCTCCTCGTCGGACTTGAACGTGCCGTCGTCGTTGGCCGCCTTCGACCACGGGATGTTGGCCGCGGTCGGGATGTGGCCGGCCCGCTGCGACTGCTCCTGCGGCAGGTGCGCCGGGGCGAGCAGCTTGCCGCTGAACTCGTCGGGGGACCGGACGTCCACCAGGTTCTGCTTGCCGATCGCCTCGACGACCTCGTCGCGGAAGGCGCGGATGGACAGGTCCTGGTCCTTGGCCTTGTAGTCGGTGGCCGGACGGGACGGGACGTCGGTGACCAGCTCGCGGGAGTCGAGCTCCCACTTCTTGCGGCCGCCGTCGAGCAGCTTCACCTTGTCGTGGCCGTACAGCTTGAAGTACCAGTACGCGTAGGCGGCGAACCAGTTGTTGTTGCCGCCGTACAGGATCACCAGGTCGTCGTTGGCGATGCCCTTGGCGGACAGCAGCTGCTCGAACCCGGTCTTGTCCACGAAGTCGCGGCGGACCGGGTCCTGCAGCTCGGTCTTCCAGTCGATCTTCACGGCGCCACGGATGTGGCCCTTGTCGTACGCGGACACGTCCTCGTCGACCTCGACGAGGACCAGACCGGGGTCGTCCAGGTGGGACTCAACCCAGTCGGTGTCCACCAGGACGTCTGAGCGGCTCATGCGGGAACCTTCCTCTCGGAGCGGAATTTCGCGGTGACACGTCGGAAGAGCAGGTACATCTCGCAGCCGAGGCAGAACCCGAACACCGCGTTCAGGAACGCCGCCGCCAGCGCGAGGGCGGTGGCACCGATGCCGAGCCAGGTGGTCCCCGTCGCGTATCCGGCGGTTCCGGCCAGGGCGAACGCCAGCCCGACACCCTGCGCGAAGCGGGGCGCGGCGGCGTCCTCCAGTTCCCTGGGCGGCGCGAGCCGGGGACGGATCAGCACTCTGAACAGCAGCCCGTACGGGGCGTACCGCAGGCCGAGGAAGGTCGCGAGAGCGAACACGGCGGCCTGGGCGGCGAGCAGGGCCCCGCTCCCGGTGACCAGGACCACGGTGAGGACGACGGTCGTGACCGCCGCGCCGAAGCGCGGCCCACGGGGATCAACCTGCATCGGGGACTCCTGGCGGAGCGGAAGCGTGCGTACGAGCTGGGAAGTCGGAAATGCTCGGGGGCGGACGGGCTCGATGCCTCAGGCCGGACGACAGAGCGAGGCGGCCACGCGGCAGAAGTCGACCGCGCGGCGCTTCGTGAGCATCTGCTCTGTCCAGTAACGCACGGACTCGATGTTAAGCGGCAATCCACGCGCTGTCACATCTGTCTCGCCTTCCGAGACGGTGACAGTCGTCTTGACGCAGGTCGCGGGGCTGCCGATCACCGGATCACCTCGCCGAGGGCCGCGATGACGTCGGGCTTGCGGGGCGCTCCGGTGGCGCGCCGGACGACCCGTCCGGCGGGGTCCAGCACGAGGACGGTCGGGGTCCGCACGATGTTCAGCCGGCGGACGAGATCGAGGTGCGCCTCGGCGTCCAGCTCGACGTGGGCGACGCCGTCCACCATCCCGGTGACCTCGCCGAGGACGCGGCGGGTGGCACGGCACGGCGCGCAGAACGCGCTGGAGAACTGGAGCAGCGTGGCCTTCGCGCCGAGTTCGGCGCCCAGGTCCTCGGGCCGGACGGTCTCCGCCACCTCGTCGTCCTTCCCCCGCCGCGCGCGCGTCGCGTCCCGGCCCGCGCGCAGCACGCCGTCACGGCGCCGCCGCACGAGGCCGAACGCCGTGGCCGCGATCAGGACCGCCGCGGCGATCAATGCTCCGGTCATCGGTATGCACAACCTCGCGGGACCGCGTGTTTCTTCCCCGGACCGGGCCCGGCCGGGCAGGGCGCTCAGGTGGGGATGGTGAGGATCGGCCGCCCGTCCAGCCCGACGACCTCGAACGAGAACAGCTGGCCGCGCGGGAACATCGTCGACCCGCGGTACTCACCGTAGCCCTCGTCGTACGGGACGTACCAGCTGCCGAGGGCGTCGCGGCGGCCGTCCCGCGCGATCACCTGGAGCCGGCAGTGCGACCCCTTCGGCACCCCGGCCAGATGGAGTTCGACCTCGGTCCCCCACGCCTTCTTGCGGAGCACCACGTAGCCCTTGACGTCGCCCTTCGGGTTCGCGGCGCTGATCTTCTCGGCGGTCGCCGCCGGGGAGGCCGTCGCGGACGGCGACTCCTGCGCCGCCGCGCCGCCGCCGTCCCGGCCGACCGGCAGGACGAACCCGCCGAACAGGCCCCCGATGACCAGCAGCAGGCACGCGGCGGCGGCGAGCGGGGCCCACCC
>NZ_VCKZ01000686.1 GCF_005889745.1 Actinomadura geliboluensis | reverse complement strand
CACGCCCGCCTTGCCGATGGAGGTGCCGGTCATGTAGGCTAGGCCGCCCGCGGGCCGCGGCGGCCGGCGCTGCTCGCCTGGGCCAAGGCGCACCCGAACAAGCTGGAGTACTCCGCCCCGGTCGGCCGCGTCCGCTGGAAGCGGTTCGCCGCCCTCGCCGTCCCCGCCGCGATCGGCGCGGGCGCCCTCGCCTTCATGACCGCGCAGGGCGCGATCGCCTCCTCCTTCGCCGTCTCCGGCGGCAGCTTCAAGGTCAGCGCCGACTCCCTCACCGGGCAGGGCTTCGTCCAGTACGGCGGGGTCGACACCGGCAAGGACGGCGCGAAGCACCCGGTGCAGATCTCCGGGATCAAGTCCGCGCAGATCCGCAACATGTGCCAGTCGGTGAAGGTCGGCCCGTTCACGCTGCGGCTGACCGCCGGCACCGGCTCCAAGCCCGTCGAGGCGTCCGACCTGGTCCTGGACGTGGAGCAGCTGAACGCCGACGCCACGTTCTCCAACATCGAGATCGGCCGGGACGCCAGCACCCTGGACAAGGGCCCGAACGGTGCCCAAGGCCCGGCGGGCATGTTCGGCCAGCAGGCGTCCAGCATCGAGCTGCGGAACGTCAAGCAGGTCGCGTGGGCCACCACCGCCGGCACCTTCAAGCTGAGCGACCTCAGCATGAAGCTCGGCGACGAGTGCTTCTGAGAGCCATGGACTCCGACGGAACCTCCGGATTCCGCCGCTGGCGGCGGACGCGCCCCTTCTGGGGCGGCGTGTTCGCCGTCCTCGGCGGCCTGGAACTGATCGCGATCCCGCTCGCGCCGCTGCCGCTCGTCGTCCACCAGGGCATGGCCGGGGTGGCGAGCTGGCTGATCGGCGCGCTGCTCGTCACGGCCGGCGTGCTGATGTGGGCGCAGCCCGCCCAGCGCAGCTTCTACGGCGTCCTGGCCGTGCTGCTGTCGCTGGCGTCGTTCCTCACGTCCAACTTCGGCGGGTTCTTCGTCGGCCTGCTGCTCGGCCTGGTCGGCGGCGCCCTCGGCTTCGCCTGGTCCCCCGCCGCACCCGCACGGCCCGCGGCGCCCGCGCCCCGGCGGGCTCGGCACGGCGGGCGGCTGACCGCCATCGCGCTGCCCGCCGCGCTGGGCCTCCCGCTGCTCGCCCCCTGGCCCACGCCGCCCTTCGGGACGGCGCCCACGACACCCACGGCACCCACGGCCCCCATGGCGACGCCCAGCCCGACGACCGCTCCCAGCACCGCCCCCACCGCGAAGCCCGCTCCGACGCCCGCTCCGACGACGAGCACCAAGGCGGCGACCTGCCCGGACGTCCCTTCGAACGGCGCCGGGCTGTCCCAGGAGCAGCTTCGCAACCTGCTCCAGAGCCTGCGGTCGAGCAAGGACCCGGCCTGCCAGGCGAAGGACGGGCAGGCCGCATCCAAGCAGGCCGCCGGCTCCGGGACGCGGCTCTACACCGGCGCATCGACCCTGCGCGCCGACTCCCTGACGATGTCGGGGCTCAGCTATGACGGGGTCGCGTCACTGCCCTCGGCGGGCGGGACGGTGAAGGCGCTGAAGTTCAGCATGTCCAAGGCCGTCCTGAAGAACGTGGACCAGACGACGTCCGCGCGTGGCGGGGCCGCGTCACGCACGCGCACCCCCAACCTCACGCTGACCGGCGACGTCGTCATGTACACGACGAAGATGTCGTCCAAGCTGCTCGGGATCCCGCTGACCTTCACCCCGGAGAGCCCGCCGCCGCTGACGCTCCCCTACATGGTGATGACGGACGTGGTGTCCGAGCAGCCGTCGGTCACCGCGAACGGGGCGCAGATCACCGGGCTCGGCATCGGCGCCGCCTGAGCGTTCGAACGCAGCTTGCCGCGCAGGATGAACGCCCCCAGCAGCACCGCGGCCACGACGAGGATCACCGCGACCGTGACGACCAGCACCGTCCGCTGACGCTCACCGCCCGCCGCCCCGGCCGGGCGCGGCGCCGGCGGAGGCTGCGGCTGCTGCCAGTTCGCGAACTGCTGCGGCTGCTCCCACGGCGGCGGCGTCTGCGGCGGACCGTTCGGCCTGGACGGGGTGTTCGGGCTGGTGGGCGGCGGCGCCCACTCGGTCTCCAGTAAAGTCCGCGCGTTGCGCTCCCC
>NZ_VCKZ01000195.1 GCF_005889745.1 Actinomadura geliboluensis | reverse complement strand
GCCCACGACGGCGGACGCGGGGGCCGACAGCGGCGGGAGGGCGAGGAGCGGGAGCGCCAGGAGCGCGCCGAGCACCCCCGTCAGGAGGGACCGGCGGGAGTGGAGGGCCATCTGGGCAATGTACGGGGATCAAGGGCGGCGTGCACGGTGTCGCGGGCGGCCGGTTCCGGCTCCTCGTGCCGGGGGAACAGCACAAGCGCGACCAGCGCCAGCACGAACCCGCAGGCCCGCAGCGCGAACGGGCCCGCGTCGCGCGGCCAGTCCTCGCCGAACAGGACCGAGCTGCTGAGCAGCAGGTACGACCGGCCGATGACGGTGAGCACGACGGCGACGATCGCGATCCGGCAGCGCTGCAGCGCGACCTGGAGCTGGCCGAGCGCGATCGCGGCGAGGCCGATCGTCAGCCACGGGTAGGCCGACTGCAGCACCGCCTGGAAGCTGCCGGTCTCCTGGTAGACGATCGCGATGCCGCGGATGCCGGCCTCGGCCAGGCCCGCGCACGCCCCGGCGCCGACGCCGTAGGCGACGCCGGCGAGCTTGCGGGCGTGCCGGCCGCTCGCCCGGCGGTCCCCGACGAGCCACACCAGCGCCGCGATGACGACCGCCGGCGCGCAGATGGCGATCATCAGCCACGGCCGGGCGAGGGTGCCGGTCAGCGTGGCGTCGGCGTGCAGCTCGCCCTCCTCGGTGGCGGAGAGCCCGATCAGCATGGTGGCGAGCACGAACAGCGCGACGCTCGTCCACTCGCGGAGGCTGAGCCGCTCGCCGAGGAAGCGCACCGCGTACGCGACGAGCATCACCAGCGCCACCGCGAAGATCGGCTGCGCGACGGCGAGCGGCATCGCCGAGAACGCCACCACCTCGTAGCCGAGGCCGAGGAACAGCAGCAGCCCGCCACCGAGCCACACCGGGTCGGTGAGCATCAGCCGGGCGACGCGGAACGGGCGGCTGCCGCGCAGCGGCTCCATCCGGCGTGCGGACGCCCGGAACACCAGGAACGCGATGTAGTAGGCGGTGGTCGCGATTAAGGCGAGGGCGGCATAACCCAGGTCGGAACCCATCGGGAGGAACCTCTCGGTGGACGGGGGCGGGGCATGTCGTTCGGCGCGCCATCGAATCGACCTGTCCTTTCAGCGTGCCCCCTCCGTCCCGTCGTTGCAAGTGACTGCTTACTTGACGCTCAGTCGTACCGGCGGCCAGTGGTGGACGACAGCCGGGTGACCAGCCCGCGCGGGACGAGCCGGGCGGCGCCCGCGAGCGCCTTGTACTGCGCGCCCGGGATGCTGATCTGCGCGCCGCGGCGCAGGTCGCGCAGCGCGGTGTCGACGACGTCGTCCTTGTCGAGCCACATGAACTCCGGCAGGGCCGACATGTCCATGTGGGCGCGCTCGTGGAACTCGGTGCGCACGTAGCCGGGGCACAGCGCCATCACCCGGACGCCGCCGCGCGACCGCTGCCGCAGGTCGGCCGCGATGCCCTGGCTGAAGCTCACCACCCACGCCTTGGACGCCCCGTAGGTGCCGCGCGTCGCGAACGCCGCCATCGACGACACGTTGACCACGGCGCCCCGGCCGCGCTCCAGCATGCCCGGCAGCGCCGCGTGCGTGAGCCGCAGGACGGCCTCGCAGTGCACCTTCAGCATGGTCAGCTCGTCCGACACCGGGACGTCGAGGAACACGCCCCGGTTGCCGAACCCGGCGTTGTTGACCAGCAGGTCCACGTCCTCGCGGACGCGCTCCTCGGCCGCGGCCAGCCCGTCCTCGGCGGACAGGTCGGCGGGCAGGGCCTCGGCCCGGACGGCGTAGTGGTCGCGCAGCTCCGCGGCGGTGCGGTCCAGGCGCTCGGCGTCGCGGGCCAGCAGGACCAGGTCGAACCCGTCGGAGGCGAGGCGGCGCGCGAACGCGTGGCCGATGCCCGCGGTCGCGCCGGTGATGAAGGCGGTCGGCATGCCCCGAGCCTAGGCCGCCCGCCGCGCGGTGAAGTGCCGCGGGTCCGGTCGGCGCGTCGCGCGGCGGTAGGCGAAGGTGAACCCGGGCCAGTTGTTGACCACCGTGCCGTCGGCCGTCATGTACCAGCTCTGGCAGCCCGCCTCCCACACGGTCGTGCGCATCCGCTCGCGCATCTCGCGGGTGAAGGCGTCCTGGACGTCCGGCTTCACGTCGATCCAGGCGAGCCCGGCGCCGCGCAGCGCCTCCACGCAGCCGAGGACGTACCGGAACTGCGACTCCAGCATGTAGATGATCGAGTTGTGCCCCAGGTTGGTGTACGGGCCGTAGAGCAGGAACAGGTTCGGGAAGCCGCTGACCGTGATGCCGAGGTGCGCCTGCGCGCCGTCGCGCCACGCCTCGTTCAGCTCCCGGCCGTCCCGTCCGACGATCTTCATGGGGGAGAGGAACTCGGTGGAGCGGAACCCGGTCCCGTAGACGATGGCGTCCACGTCGTAGGCGCGGCGGGCCGTCCGGACGCCGGTCGGCGTGATGCGCTCGATCGGGTCGGTGACGAGGTCGACGTTGGGCCGGGCGAGCGCCGGATAGTAGTCGCTGGAGATCAGGATCCGCTTGCAGCCCATCGGGTAGCCGGGGATCAGCGCGTCCCGCAGCACGGGGTCGTCGATGCCGTCCCTCAGGGTGTTCTTGAAGCGGTTCTCCAGCATCGCCATCAGCTTCGGGTACTTGATGAAGCCCAGCGCGCGCGCCTCGTACGCCAAGTACGTGTAGCCGCGGTTCAGCTCCCACAGCCCCGGGACGTGCTTCATGGCGGCCTGCTGCCACGGCCGGTACACCCGGTCCGGTTTGTCGATCACGTAGGGCGCGGACCGCTGGAACAGCCGCAGCTCCGCCGCCTCCTTCGCGACCTCCGGGACGAACTGGATCGCGCTCGCGCCCGTCCCGATCACGGCGACGCGCTTGCCGCGCAGGTCGGCGCCGTGGTCCCAGCGCGCGGAGTGGAAGCTCGTCCCGGCGAACGAGCCGCGCCCCTCGATCTCCGGCAGCACCGGCCGGTTCAGCTGCCCGCACGCCGAGACCAGGACCCGCGCCTCCAGGTCGCCGCCGGTCGTGGAGATCCGCCAGAGCGCGGCGTCCTCGTCGAAGCGCGCCTCGGTGACCTCGGTGCCGAACCGGACCTTGTCCAGCACCCCGTACTTGCGGGCGCAGTGCCACAGGTAGTCGAGGATCTCCGGCTGCGGCGGGAACCGGCGCGTCCAGTCGGTCTTGCGCTCGAACGAGAACGAGTACAGGTGGGACGGGACGTCGCAGGCCGCGCCGGGGTAGGTGTTGTCCCGCCAGGTGCCGCCGAGTCCCGCGGCCTTCTCCAGGACCACCACGTCGTGGACGCCCGCCTCCCGGAGCCGGATCGCCATCCCGATCCCGCCGAACCCGCTACCGATGATCACCACGCTGTGCGCCATGGCCGTCCCGAACCTCGTTCTATTTGCGGTACCCCGAGCGTAGGTGACCACGAGGTCACTGACCAGGTGTCGCGATCGCCCGGTTTCTGTCGGTCCCGTCTGCCAGCATCGCGCCATGCTCCACGACTCCCTCGTCGCCGAGTCTCGTACGGGCGACGGCCTGGACGGCGTCCGGCTCGCCGCCCTCGCCGACGCCCGCTGGGCGCTCGACCTCCTCGCGCCGATGGCCTTCCCCGAGCTGCTCGACCCGCGACTCACCTCGGGCCGGCTCGGTGAGCGCGAGTGCGCCGCGCTGCTCGACAAGCGGCGCGAGCAGCAGCGGGCGGCCATCCGCACGGAGTTCGGGAAGCGGCTGCCGTCCTCCTCGGACGCCGGGCTCAGGGCCTTCGTGGTGGCGTTCTTGCTCGCCTCGCGCACGCACGACTGGCTGCTCTGGCAGTACGCCTCGGACCTGCGCCGGTCGTCCTCCGGGGCCGGAGGCTGGTCCCGCGACGAGGCCGCGGTGCTGCTGGAGTGCGCCGCCGGCATCGCCGACGGCAACCGGATCCCCGAGGCGCTCAACGCGGCCCTGACCGCCACCGAGTCCCTCGCCGCCGAGCCCCTGCGGGACCTGGAGCCCAGGCTGCGGAATCTGTCCGCCGTGCTCGCCCGGCTGGACCTCCCGGGCGGCTTCCGCCCCTCGCTCGTCGGACGGCTGTGGGGGCTGCTGGAGACCCTGGACGAGACCCTCGTCCCCGACGGGCTGCTCCCCGTCCGCGACTCGTGGGCGGCGCGGCTCCGCGACCTCGCGCAGGCGGAGCCGACGGTCGAGGCGGCCCGGTTCGTCCGGCATCTGGCGGCCCTGTCGGCGCCGCGCCCCTCCCAGAAGTGGCGGCGCGAGTGCGTGTCCCTCGCCGACGCGGCCTCGGCCCGCGCGGCGATCGCCGACGCGCTCCGCGGCCTCGCCGAGGACGAGGAGCCCGGGTACTACGGGCTCGTCCACCAGAACCACGGTGACCTCGCGCGCGGCGTCGTCTGGGCGGCCGCCCTGACCGCCGGCCCCGCCACGGCGTCCCACCTGGAGGCCCTGGCCCTGCGCACGGGACGGGACGGCAGCGGCCTCCCGGAGGACCTCAAGCTCGCGGGCGCGTCGATCAACGCGCTGGCCGCGCTCGACGACCCCGCCGCGCTGGAGTCGCTGTGGCGGTTGCGCGCCAAGACCAGGCACCGGGCGCTGCGCAAGCAGCTCGACACCGCGCTGGAGACGGCGGCGGGGCGGCAGGGCATCACGCCCGCGCAGCTCGTCGAGCGGACCGTGCCCGCGCACGGCCTCGCCCCGGACGGCTCGGCGGAGCGGGTGATCGGCGCGCACACCGCGCGGGTCGCGATCGAGGACGCGGCGACCGTCCGGCTCACCTTCGCCGGCCCGGACGGGCGCCCGTCCCGGACGGCCCCGGCGGCGGTCAAGGACGGCTTCCCGGCGGAGCTCAAGGAGCTGAAGGCGCTCGCCAAGGAGGTGCGGGCCACGCTGTCGGGCGAGCGGGCGCGCATCGAGGCGCTGATGTCGGAGGAGCGCGTCTGGCCCTTCGCCGAATGGTGCGAGTACTACCGCGACCACCCGGTCACCGGTGTCCTCGCCCGCGGCCTGATCTGGGAGTTCCGAGACGAGGGGGGCGACTGGCGCGCCGCGCTCGGCGACGCGGACGGCAAGCCCGCCGAGGTGCGGCTGTGGCATCCCATCCGGGCCGCGCTCGACGATGTCCGCGCCTGGCGGGAGCGGGTCGCCGACGAGCAGGTCCGGCAGCCGTTCAAGCAGGCGTTCCGGGAGATCTACCTGCTCACCCCCGCCGAGGAGGAGACCGGCACGTACTCCAACCGGTTCGCGGCCCACATCGTCCGCTACGCGCAGCTGTACGCGCTGTTCAAGGAGCGCGGCTGGCAGTCGAACTTCCTCGGCCGCCACCAGGGCGGCTACAACGGCGAGGCGCGCGGCGAGTTCGGCGGCGGGGAGTGGCGGGCCTGCTTCCACCACGAGCCCGCCGAGGAGGACTTCGACTACGCCCCAGCCCACGCGACGACCGACCAGGTCCGGTTCGAGCGGCGCAGCGGCCGCCGGTGGCGGGAGGCGCCGCTCGCCGACGTCCCGCCGGCCGTCTTCAGCGAGGCCATGCGCGACGTCGACCTGTTCGCGGCCGTCACCTCCATCGCCGCCGACCCGCGGTGGGCCGACGGCGGCGAGGAGCGCTTCACCGCCTACTGGCGCGGGGCGACGGTCGGGGAGCTGACCGCGAACGCCGAGGTCCGCCGCGCCGCGCTGGAGCGGATCCTGCCGCGCACGAAGATCGCCGCCCGCTGCCGGATCGAGGGCCGCTACCTGGTGGTCCGGGGCGAGCTGCGCACCTACAAGATCCATCTGGGCTCGGCGAACGTGCTGATGGAGCCCGACGGCGCCTACCTGTGCGTCGTCCGGGCGAGCGGCCGGGGCCAGGGCGCGCTGTTCCTGCCGTTCGAGGACGAGCGGCTGTCGCTGATCCTCAGCAAGGCGTTCCTGCTCGCCGCCGACCACAAGATCACCGACCCGGCGATCACCCGCCAGCTCGACCGCTGAGCGGCGGGCGCCGATCAGCGAAACACCGGGAACCCGCCGCGGCCTTCTGGAAAGATCACCCCATGTCAGACGACTCCGCCGACCTCCGGGCGCATCTGGACGCGCTCAACGCGCCGCGGCCGACCCGCGCCTGGCGCCGCCGCACGCTGGAACTCCTGGCCGACCCCGCCGCCCGCGACGAGGTGCTGCGCAGGGTGCGCTGGTACGCGACGAAGGAGCCGGACCTCGTCGGCGGCCGGCCGTTCTCCGACCCGTCGCTGCGCGCCGAGCCGGGCGGCCGCGGCCGGGTGTGGGCCGCCGCGCTGCTCGGCGACCCCGGCGTGATCCCGCTGCTGGACGTGATCGCGCGCCGCGCCGCCGGGGTGACCCGCGAGTTCGAGCCGTCCGCGAAGCTCGCGGGCGGGGCCGTCAACGCGCTCGGCGAGTTCACCGACCCGCGCGCCCTGGACGTGCTGCGCGGGCTGAGCCGCGACGTCCGCTACCCGGGCCTCGGCCGGCAGATCGCCGCGGCCGTCGAGGCGGCGGCGGCCCGCCGCGGCATCACCCCCGCGCAGCTGGTGGAGCGCGGCGTCCCCGGGCACGGCCTCGGCCGCGACGGCTCGCTCGCCCGCGACATCGGCGCCTACCAGGCGGTGCTCGTCATCGCCGACCCGCTGACCGTCCGGCTCACCTTCACCGGCGCCGACGGCCGGCCGCTGCGCACCGTCCCCGGCGCGCTCAAGGTCCCGTTCGCCGCCGAGATCAAGGAGCTGAAGTCGCTGGTGAAGCAGGTCCGCGCGACGCTCGCCGCCGAGCGGACCCGGGTCGAGGCGCTGATGGCGGTCGAGCGCTCCTGGCCGTACGCCGAGTGGTGCCGCTACTACCGCGACCACCCCGTCACCGGCGCGGTCGCGCGCGGCCTGGTGTGGGAGTTCGAGGCGCCGGGCGGCGTCTGGCACGCGGCCACCCCCGGCGAGGACGTGCTGGTGACGGTGGACGGCCGGGCACTGCCCGAACCGCCCGCGGAGGCGCGCGTCCGGCTGTGGCATCCCGCGCGGGCCTTCCCGGGCGCCGTGCGGGCGTGGCGCGGCTTCGTGACCGGCAACCGGATGGCGCAGCCGTTCAAGCAGGCGTTCCGCGAGACCTACCGGCACGCGGGCCCGCACGGCCGCGCCGTCGCCGAGCCCGCCCCGGATTTCGACGGCGAGCTGCGGCGGGTCTTCGCCGAGGGCGAGTGGCGGGTCTGCCGCCACGGCGGCACCCGGTTCGAGCGGAAGACCGCCGGCCGCTGGCGGGAGGTCCGCCCGGCGGACGTGCCGCCGCTGGTGTTCAGCGAGGGCGCGCGGGAGGTGGACCTGTTCCTGCGGGTCACCTCGCTCACCGAGGAGGAGCCGTTCGGCGCGCCGTCCGCGAGCGCGGAGATCCGCGGCGACGTGCTGCGCCGCGTCCTGCCCGGCACCAGGATCGGCGCGCGCTGCGCGGTCGACGGCCGGTTCCTGGTCGTCCGGGGCGAGCTGCGCACCTACAAGATCCACCTGGGGTCGGCGGGCGTGCTGATGGAGCCCGGCAACGCCCGGCTGCGGGTGGAGCCCGCCCGCCGGCCGGGGCCGAAGGGGCTGTTCCTGCCGTTCGAGGACGAGCGGCTCACCCAGATCATCGGCCTCGCCGCGCTGCTCGCCGCCGACCACCGGATCACCGACGAGGCCGTGCTGCGGCAGATCAGGCGGGGCGCCTGATGGAGCTCGCCGCGCGGCTGCTGCGCGCCATGACCGCCCCGACCGCGGCCGACACCGAGGACTTCCGCGGCTGGTACGGCGAGATCGGACGGCTCTCCGACGCCGAACTCGGCGGCCTCCTGCCCGTCGCGTACGGGCTCGGCCGCGCGCCGGACCATGTCTCGACCTGCGTCCGGTTCATGGTGGAGGAGGAGGTGAAGAACCGTCAGCCGCGCTTCACGCCGGAGGCGTGCGAGCAGGTGTTCGTGGCGCTCGTCGACGGGCTGACGGCCCGCAAATGGGCCGATATCGCCCTGGGGGCGGCGGCGCTGGCCCGCTGCCAGGGCCCGTGGCCCGATGTCGCCGGCCCCGCGGCCACGCTGGTCGACTACCTCCTCGACCACGACCGCGCCGAGAAGCCCTTCGCCCTCCTCGCCGTCGGCGGGGTCGCCGGAGACGGCGTCCTGCGGCGCACCGCCGGACGCCTCCGCCGCGGCAGGACGGGCGAGATCGCGCTGGACGAGTTCGCCGTCGCCGTCCGGCTCGCCCCCGAGGAGCGGGTACTGCTGGCCGAGCTGGACCGGGCCCGCGCCCACGACTCCCCGCCGCACCTCCCGGACGCGTGGGAGCGCGTCGCCGCGATCCCCGAATACGCCCGGTTCGCCCGCCGCGCCCTGGAGACCGCGGGCGCCCGCGCACGCGCGATCCAGGACGGCGAGATCCCGTACCGGGCCGACGCGGCGTTCACCGCCGACGAGGTCCAGGCGCTCGGCCGCGCCGCGCGCCTCGCGCTGCTGCGGGACGAGGAGTGGCTCCCGGCCTTCTTCGACCGCCTCCTCCCCGACATCTCGATCGCGCCGACCCAGGCGAGGACGCTGCCGTCGCAGGCGCTGCTGTACGAGATCGTCCGGGCCGGGCTGGACTTCCCGACGCCCGAGCTGGTCGCCGCGATCCGGCACGTCCGGCGGAACGTCCGGCACGCGGGCGTGCCCAAGCAGCTCGACAAGATGCTCAAGAAGGCCGACGCGGCCCTGGGCGAACGCGCCGAGGTCGCCCTCCGCCTCCCCGACCCCGGCGTCCTGCGCCGCGACCTCGGCGGGTGCACCGCCGAGATCACCGTCGCCGGCAAGGCCGCGCTGACCTTCGAGAAGGACGGCAGGGCGCTGAAGGGCGTCCCCGCGGCCGTCCGGCGCGACCACAAGGACGAGCTGAAGGAGCTTCGCGGCCTCGTCAAGCGCATCGACGCGCAGGTCGCCACCCTCGTGCGCGCCCTGGAGAGCGGCTTCACCGCCGACGCGACCCACCCCTTCGGCCGGTGGCGGGACACGCTCGTCCACCACACGATCGCGGGGCCGACCGTGCGCGGCCTGATCTGGGAGATCGAGACCGCTCCCGGCGAGTGGCGGGCCGTGCTGCCCGAGGCCGGCGCGATCCCGGACGCCGCCGAGGACGCGCGCGTCCGGCTGTGGCACCCGATCAGGGCGGAGCCGGACGAGGTGCGGGCCTGGCGCGACCTGGTCGTCGAGCGGCGGATCAGGCAGCCGTTCAAGCAGGCGTTCCGCGAGATCTACCTGCTCACCCCGGCCGAGGAGGGGACCGGGACGTACTCCAACCGGTTCGCCGCGCACCTCGTCCACTACCGGCGGATGTTCGCGCTGTTCCGGGCGCGCGGCTGGACCAGCGGCATGCTCGGCCCGTGGGACGCGGGCGGCGCGGACGAGGCGGCGCGGACCCTCGCGGCGGGGGAGTGGCGGGTCCGGTTCTCGCACGTCCTCGCCGACTGGGAGGACGAGCAGGAGATCGCCGGCACGAACCGGGTGCTGTTCGACCGCCGCGTGGACGGCGCCTGGCGGAGCGCGCGGCTCGCCGACGTCCCGCCGCTGGTGTTCAGCGAGGCGATGCGCGACGTCGACCTGTTCGTCGGCGTGACCTCGATCGCCGCCGACCCGGCGTGGGAGGACGGCGAGGGCCGCGAGTACTGGGACCGCGCGTGGCACGCCGAACCGGCCGAGACGACCCGGACCCGCGCCGACGCGCTGGCGCGCATCCTGCCCCGCACGAAGATCGCCGACCGCTGCTCGCTCGACGGCCGGCACCTGGTCGTCCGCGGCGAGCTGCGCACCTACAAGATCCACCTGGGCTCGGCGAACATCGCGATGGAACCGGACGGCGCGTACCTGTGCGTCGTCCCGGAGCGCCGCGCGCCCGGCGCCGGGGTGTTCCTGCCGTTCGAGGAGGAGCGGCTGTCCCTGATCCTCAGCAAGGCGTTCCTGCTCGCCGCCGACGACGAGATCACCGACGAGTCGATCCTGACGCAGATCAAGCGAGGTGCCTGATGGCCGCCGTGACCTTCAAGGACGAGACCGCGACCGGGCGGCCCCTCGCCGAGGTCCGGCTCGACGGGCTGCCGGAGCGGATGACCGTCCGCGAGCTGATCCGGCTCCGGGTCCGCGAGGAGGTCGCCCGGCACAACGCGCGGCCGTCCGACCGGTTCAACGGCCTGGTCCGGCCGGACGACGCCGAGGCGGAGCTGAACGGCTACCGGCTGCGCGAGCCGCGCCGCGTCGACTGGGAGCGGCAGGCGGAGATCGCCGAGGCGGCGTTCCGCGCCAACGGGTTCTTCGTCCTCGCCGGGGACCGGCAGGTCGAGGACCTCGACGAGGAGGTCGACCTCACCGCCGGCCCCGAGCTGGTGTTCATCAAGCTCGTGGCGCTCGCGGGCGGCTAGCCGAGCAGGCCGGACTCGTGGGCGCGGATGCCGGCCTGGAAGCGGGAGTCGGCGTCCAGCAGCGTGAGGATCTCCGCGACGCGGCGCCGGTAGGTGCGCAGCGACATGCCGAGCCGCCGCGCCGCCGCCTCGTCCTTCAGCCCCGCGGCGAGCAGCCGCAGGATGTGCCGGCTCTCCGCGCTCAGCGCGGGCGGCCGGTCGCGGCGGTGGTCGGCGAGGTCGGCCGCCGTCTCCCAGGACGCCTGATACAGCGAGACGACGCCCTCCACCACGCCCGGCGACCGGACCACCGTGTACTCGCGCACGCCCGCCGCCGGCGGGCCCGCCAGGATCGCGACCCGCCGGTCCACGATGATCGTCTCGTGCGGGAGCGGCGCCGTGCAGATCCGCACCCGGACCCCGGCGCGGGACAGCTCCACCAGCCGCCGCTCGGACTCCTCGTCCGCGAGCGCCGCCGGGGTGTAGAGCTTGCGGACGGCGGGCCCGGGACCGGCGCGGCGCCGCGCGGCGACGATCGCCTCCCGCGCCCCCGGCATCGCCCACGTGTTCATGTCCGTCGCGGCGCAGGCGAACTCCTCGCACGCCTCGAACAGCCGCCCGGCGCGCTCGACCAGCTCCGCCTCGCCGCGCAGCACGACGTTCCGGTCCAGATCCACGCTCATCCCCACCGAGTCTGCCACGCCGCGGCTGGCAGCAACCTGCCAGCGGCTCGCCGCGCCCCGGGCCGTGCGGCACGGTGAAGCGCATGACCACGGAGAACACCTTCGACATCGGCGGCGACCTGCGGGTGAGGCGCCTGGGCTTCGGCGCGATGCGGCTGCCCGTCAGCACCCTCGGCGGCCCGCCGAACGACCGCGCGACCGGGCTGAAGATCCTGCGGCGCGCCGTCGAACTGGGCGCCGACCACATCGACACCGCCGCGTTCTACTACCACCGGGACGGCGCCGCGGCCAACGAGATGATCCGCGCGGCGCTGAGCCCCTACCCGCCCGGCCTGGTCATCGCCACCAAGGTCGGGCCGTACCGGGGGCCCGGCGACGCGCACCCCACCGGCCAACTGCCCACCTCCGGGCTGCGCGGCGAGGTCGAGCGGAACCTGCGCGAACTCGGACGCGACCACCTCGACCTCGTCTACCTGCGGCACGGCGGGCTGGAGGCGCCGTCGGACGAGCCGATCGGCGAGCGGTTCGCGGTCCTCGCCGGCCTGCGTGAGGAAGGTCTCATCCGGCATCTCGGACTGAGCCATGTCAGCGCGGCGCAGCTCGCCGAGGCGCGGGAGATCGCACCGGTCGCCGCGCTCCAGAACCGGTTCGACATCACCCGGCCGGAGGACGCCGGACTCCTGGAGGTCTGCGAGCGCGAGGGCATCGCCTACGCGCCGTACTTCCCGCTCGGCGGCTTCGGCATCCCCGACGAGGCCCGCGTGAACGCGGTCGCCGCCGCGCGCGGCGCGACCGTCCCGCAGGTGCTCCTCGCGGGCCTGCTGGCCCTGTCGCCGGTCACGCTGGCGATCCCCGGCACCGGCTCACCGGAGCACCTGGAGGAGAACATGGCCGCCGACGGGCTCGCCCTCACCGCCGCGGAACTCGCCGCGTTGCGGAGCTGACCACCGGGCCCCGCCCGGACCGTCTACCCTGGACGGGTTTTGCCGATCAGGGGGAGATGATGTCGACGACGCGGCTGCTGGTGCTCGGCGGGGTGCGGCGGTTCGGGCGGGCGCACGGCTACGAGGTGCGCCGCGAGCTGATGTCGTGGGGCTCGGACGAGTGGGCCCACGTCAACCCCGGCTCGATCTACCACGCGCTGAGGCAGCTCGCCAAGGAGGGCCTGCTGCGCGCCCACGACGTGGAGGAGAGCGAGGCCGGGCCGCCGCACACCGACTACGAGATCACCGACGCGGGCCGCGCGGAGTTCCTGCGGCTGCTGCGCTCCGCCCTCGCCACCGTCGACATCCGCCATCCGGAGATGCTGACGGCCGGGCTCGGGTTCCTCACCGAGCTGCCGCGCGCCGAGGCGGTCGCGCTGCTGCGCCGCCGGCTGGACGGGCTGGCCGGCTGGCGCGCGTCGGTCGCGCCGCACCTGGCCGAGCAGGACCCGTCCGACCACCTGCGCGAGCTGCTCGGCTACTGGGTGCACTCCGCCGAGTCGGCCACGGCGTGGACGCGGGGGCTGATCGAGCGGCTGGAGGCCGGCGCGTACACCATGGCGGGGGAGGCGGCGCCGGGGTAGCCGGTCAGGTGTCGAGGAACGCCTGCGGGACGATCACCCGCAGCGCGTTGCCGCGCAGCCTGATCGAGACCGGGGTGCGGCCGCGGATCTCGCCGTCCACGTCGACCCGCATCGGCGGGTCGGTCTCGATCTCGACCCGCGCGGTGGTGAGGAACGCGTCCTCGCTCAGCGACCGCCACTGCCCGGTGAGGACGTGCCGGGCCGTCGCCGACGCCAGCCGCAGCCGCCGCTCGTCGCCGAGCCGGTAGACGGCCAGCAGCCGGTCGTCGGGGCTGGCGTCGCGGGCGATCCGCTGCCCGCTGTGGTGCGCGCCGTTGGCGATGTTCAGCTGGTGCGTCGCCAGCTCGCGGGTCTCGCCGTCGATCGTGACGCGGGCGGTGAACGCCTCGTGCCGGGGCAGCAGCCGCGCCGCCGTCAGCGCGTAGGCGGGCCGCCCCACGAACCGCTTGAGCGCGTGCGGGACGTTCTCGGCGACCTGCACCGACAGCCCGAGGCTCACCATGTTCGCGAAGATGTGCTCGCGGTCGGCGCCGGGGCCCGCGCCCTGCGGGTCGCCGGTCGACTCGAACCAGCCGACGTCCACGTCCGCGACCTTCCCGGCGCCGGGCCGGCCGACGGCGAGGGTGCGGACCGCGCCGGGCAGGTCGAGCGGGAGCTCCAGGCTGCGGGCGAAGTTGTTGGTGGTGCCGAGCGGCAGCACGCCGAGCGCGATGTCGCGGTGCGCCAGATGCCCGACCGCCTCGGCGACCGTGCCGTCCCCGCCGCCGACGACCACGAGGTCCGGCTCCAGGGCGAGGACGTCGGCGAACAGGTCGCGCAGCCGGGTCGGGTCGGTGACCGGGAACACGTGCAGGAACTCCACGCCGGACTCGCGCAGCAGGCGGCGGGCCGTGCCGTACAGCCGGCGGCCCCGCCGCGACCGGGAGTTGATCACCAGCACCGCGCGCCCGCCGCCCGCGATGGCCGACTCCAGCTCCGCCTTGCTCCGCATCTCGGCGCTCCGCATCTCGACCGGTCGCCCTCCCTCGTCCGCGTCACCCTACAAGGGGGTCCGGACCGGAACGTCCGGCCCGACATTTTATAAACCGATTACTCAACGTTGAAACATGCCGCCGAGTGGGGATCCTTACAAGGAAAGCACTTCTGGTTGACCCGGGGCGAAAATCATGCGGCTGCGCGGTGTGGCGGGAGCGGGATTCATCGTTGCGGTCGCCGGGCTCGCGGCGTCCGTCGCCGCGGGCGGCGCGGCCCCCTCGGCCGGCCGCGCGGGCGGCGCCGCCGTGGTCGGCGAGCGCCGGCGCCGCCGCCGGGTCCTCGACCTGGCCGTCCGCTCGCCCGTCCTGGACGACGTCGCCCGGGTGCGGCTGCTGCTCCCGCGCGGCTGGTCGCGGGACGCGACCCGCACCTGGCCGGCGCTGTGGCTCCTGCACGGCGCCGGCGCCGGCCGCGACGGCCACACCGCCTGGAGTGACCACACCGACATCGAGGAGCTGACCGAGGACGCCGACGTCCTCGTCGTCATGCCGGACGGCGGGCCGTGCGGCAATTACACCGACTGGTGGAATCGCGGGACCGGGGGCGTGCCGCAATGGGAGACGTTCCATCTCGCCGAACTCCGGCAGATCCTGGAGCGCGGATACCGCGCCGGCCCGGACCGCGCCATCGCGGGGAACGCCATGGGCGGGCTCGGCGCGCTGGCCTACGCGGCCCGGCACCGCGGCCTGTTCCGGGCGGCGGCCTCGTTCAGCGGGCCGCTGCACACCCTGTACCGCGACCCGTCCGGGCTCGACGTCGCCGACCTCGTCGAGCTGGGCGTCGCGATCGGCACTCCGGGCCTCGACTGGACGGACGTGTGGGGCGACCCCGACGAGCAGCGCGTCGTGTGGCGCCAGCACAATCCCTACGACCTGGCCGGCAGGCTCGCCGGCGTCCGCCTGCACATCAGCGCGGGGGACGGCGGACCAGGTCCGTACGATCCCCGGCCCGGCGCCGGGCCGGACGTGCTGGAGCGGCTCGCCCGCACGGTCGGCGAGGAGTTCGCCCGCAAGCTCGGGAAGCTCGGCATCCCGGTCACGACGCACTTCTACCGGGGCACCCACACCTGGCCGTACTGGCGGCGGGAGCTGCGGCGGGCGCTGCCGGACCTGCTGGCGGAGCTCGGCTGACCGGCCACTAGGGTCGGGGCGTGGCCGAACCCCGTTCTGACGCAGCCGTCCCCGCGTTCTGGCAGGCGCTCGGGCTGCCCGGCATCATCGACGTCCACGTCCACTTCATGCCGCAGCGGCTGATGAGCGCGGTGTGGGAGTACTTCGACGAGGCCGGGCCGCTGATCGGCACCGAGTGGCCGATCACCTACCGGGAGTCGGAGGAGGAGCGGCTGGCTTTCCTGCGCGGCCTCGGCGTGCGCGCGTTCACCTCGCTGGCCTACCCGCACCGCCCCGGCATGGCCGAGTCGCTGAACGACTGGACCGCGCAGTTCGCCGCCCGCGTCCCCGAGTGCCTCCAGACCGCCACGTTCTTCCCCGAGCCCGGCGTCGCGGAGTACACGGCCCGCGCCCTGGAGGCGGGCGCCCGGGTCTTCAAGGTCCACCTCCAGGTCGGCGGCTTCGACCCGCGCGCCGAGGAGCTGGACGCGGTGTGGGGGATGCTCGCCGACGCGGGGGTGCCCGCGCTCGTGCACGCCGGGTCCGGCCCGGTCGCGAACGGCTTCACCGGGCCCGGCCCGTTCGGGGAGGTCCTGGCCCGCCACCCGGACCTGACGGCGATCGTCGCGCACATGGGCGCCCCGGAGTTCGACGGCTTCTTCGCCCTCGCGGACGCCTACGAGCGCGTCCACCTGGACACGACGATGGTGTTCACCAGCTTCGCCCGGCTGGCCGACTTCCCGGACGCGCTGCTGCCCCGGCTCCGCGAGCTGGGGCTGGCGGGGCGCGTCCTGCTCGGCACCGACTTCCCCAACATCCCGTACCCGTACGCCCACCAGCTGGAGTCGCTGGCCGCCCTCGACCTCGGCGACGACTGGCTGCGCGCGGTCTGCCGGGACGGCGCCGCCCGGCTGTTCGGGCTGCCGTAGCGGGCGGCCCGCCCGTTTCACGGCCTTTCACGCCGGACGGCTGGTCACCGCGGGCGCGGTGCCGCGTTCTTGACAGCGTTCGCGGCGCCCGCGACTTTGGGAGCGCTCCCACACCGTCGAATGAGGTTCCGCAATGAGAGCGCGTCTGAAGAGCTGTGCCGTCCTTGCCGCGGCCCTGCTGGCGATCCCCCTGTACTACGTGGCCCCCGCGTCCGCGGCGACGCAGTTGTGCGGCGCCACCGACACGACTCCTGTGAGCGGCGGCGCGTACATCGCGCAGAACAACATCTGGGGCGCGGACACCCCGCAGTGCATCACCGTGGGCGGGACGTCCTTCACCGTCGACTCGGCCGGGCACAACAACGCCACCAACGGCGCCCCCGCCGCGTACCCGTCCTTCTTCAAGGGCTGCCATTGGGGCCAGTGCACCTCCGGCAGCGGCCTCCCCGTGCAGGTCGGCGGCATGCCGGCCGTCACCAGCGACTGGAGCACGACGCAGCCGTCCTCGGGCGCCTACAACGTCTCCTACGACCTCTGGTACGACAGCCACCCGAGCACCGCCACCGACCCCGACGGCGCCGAGGTCATGATCTGGCTCAACCACCGCGGCGGCGTCCAGCCGGCCGGGTCGCGGGTCGCGACCGGCGTCCAGATCTCCGGCGCCACCTGGGACGTCTGGTACAGCCGGATGAACTGGAACTACATCGCCTTCGTCCGGACCTCCGGCACCACGTCGGTCAACGACCTCGACCTGCGGGCCTTCACCGCGGACGCGGTGTCGCGCGGCTACATCGACAACGCCTGGTACCTCATCGGCGTCGAGGCAGGGTTCGAGCTGTGGCAGGGCGGGGCGGGCCTCGCGACGAACTCCTTCGGCGTCGACGTCGGCGGCCCCACCAC
>NZ_VCKZ01000194.1 GCF_005889745.1 Actinomadura geliboluensis | reverse complement strand
GGCCAGGCCCATGTAGCCGCCGGTGAACAGCAGGATCAGGCCGAAGAAGACGGCGGCGGCCGGGAGGTAGCTGCGCACCAGGTCGATCTGCAGCGCGGTGCTGTCGGCCATGTCGACCATGGCCTTCTGGTCCTTGTCGGTGCTGATGAGGTCGGCCTGGGCGACGATCATCTTGCCCTTGCCGTCCGCCGTCTGGACGGTGCTGCGGATGTTCTTGCGGTGCTTCACCGGGATGCCGGTGCGAGGGTCGACCCAGACGGTGTTGTACGCCTCGGTGTAGCGGTCCACCTTCTGGTTGCCCGCGTCCTCGGGCATGCCCAGCATCTTGGCGGGCAGCTTGGTGTCGAGCGCGGCCGTCTTCGTCAGGGGGATGGTCTGGGTGAACCGGTACGTGGTGAGCCCGTGGACCTTCTCGACGGCGTTGAACTGCATCGGCGCCGACTGCTTGGTGGTCATGTCGAAGAACGGGTAGTCGCGCTTCTGCACGTTCGCGATCGGGAACAGCAGGCCGTAGCCCGACATGCGGACGGCGTTGTCGCCGTCGACGTTGACGCCGCAGCAGTTGACCAGGACGCCCGTCCGGCGGTCGAAGGCGATGCGGAAGCCCTGGATCTGGACGGGCTTGTCCGGCTTGGCCTGGTCGTAGATGTTGGTCGTGGAGTCCCAGACCGCGATGTCGTCGTTGCCCTCGTTGGCGCGGACGTCGCCGCGGACGGTGTTCTTCGCCAGGAGGGTGACGCCGGTCTTGACCTTGAGGTCCGCCTGGTCGAAGTACGTCGCGTCCTTCGACTCCAGGGACGTCACCTGGTAGCGGTTCAGCGGCGCGACGACCACCTGGTCGGCGATGTAGAAGCGGATCAGCGGCGCGAGCGCGAGGAAGAAGGCACCGAGGCCGATCAGGACCAGGCCGACCGGTCGCCGCATGAACACCTCCGAGGGGTGCCGTCGTCATCGCCAACGGCCGCGTCATCGTCAACGGCCGAGAGGCCGGGTCCGGCATGCCCGGATCACACTACAGGACCGCCGAAACCCGGAGCCCGATACGTCCGGTCCGCGGGTGGGGCGGTCCGGTGTGAGTGTACTGACCGGTAGGCTCCGCGTTACCTTCGGACGTCCTGACCCGGTGAGGTGGGCCTTGACCTCGGCGCATGGGCGCCCGGCGGCGCAGAACGGGCTCGTTCCCCGGCACTGTGCGACGCTGGCGCGGTCGGTGCGGCTGCTGAGCGCGTTCCGGCGCGAGCGGCGGGAGCCGGAGCACTTCTACGACCTCATGGCGCGCGACACCGTCTCCCTGCTCGGGTCGTACACCGAACTGCAGGGCGCGACCGTCATCGATGTTGGGACG
Organism: Actinomadura geliboluensis; assembly: GCF_005889745.1. GTDB lineage: Bacteria > Actinomycetota > Actinomycetes > Streptosporangiales > Streptosporangiaceae > Spirillospora > Spirillospora geliboluensis. The sequence continues at coordinate 15,335 of NZ_VCKZ01000194.1, read as the reverse complement.
GGCTTCGGGTTCTTTGCGCGCGCGCTGGACGCGGCGGGTGCACGCTGCGCCGGGATCGACCACGACCTCGGTGAGCTGGTCGCGCATGGGTCCGCCGGGCCGAACCAACTCGTCGCGAGTGCGCTGGCCCTGCCGTTCAGGACGGACGCCGCCGACGTGTGCTTCTCGTCCAACATCCTGGAGCACGTGCCCGACCCGTGGCGCATGGCCGACGAGATGGTCCGTGTGACGCGGCCGGGCGGGACGGTGTTCCTGTCGTTCACCAACTGGCTGTCCCCATGGGGCGGGCACGAGACCTCGCCGTGGCACTACCTCGGCGGCGACCGGGCCGCCCGCTGGTACGAGCGCCGGACGGGGCGTCCGCCCAAGAACCGGTACGGGCACAACCTGCATCCCGTGTCGGTGTCGGCGGCGCTGGCCTGGGCCCGGGGACGGGACGACGTGCGGGTCCTGGACGCCCTGCCGCGCTATCATCCGCGCTGGGCCGAGGCCGTGGTGCGCGTCCCGGGGCTGCGGGAGGTCGCGACGTGGAACCTCGTCCTCGTGCTGAGGAAGAAGGAGTCGTGAGACCTGCCGCGCCGCCGCCGATCTCCGGCCACCAGAACACGGTCGACGGCCTGCGCGCGGTCGCGGCGCTCGCCGTCCTGGTCTTCCATGTCGCGAGTTCGGCGGGGTCCATCACCAACCCGGACGGGCCGAGGTGGCTGTTCAACGGCGGTCAGATCGGGGTGCCGATCTTCTTCGCGCTGTCGGGGCTGCTGCTGTACCGGCCGTGGGCGGCGGCGGCCCTGGACGGGCGATCCGCTCCGCGCACGGTGACTTATCTGCGCCGGCGCGTGTTCCGCATCATGCCGGCCTACTGGGCCGTGGTCGTGGTCTACATGGTCACGGCGGGGCGGGACCACATCGGCGACCCGGTCACCTGGGCGTCGCTGATGACGCTCACGCAGACGTACCTGCCGAACGCGTGGTGGCCCACCGACCTCGGGCCGTCGCATCTCGGGCAGTGCTGGAGCCTCGTCGTCGAGGTCGCCTGGTACGTGACGCTGCCGGTCACCGCGGCCGTCCTCGCCTGGTACGCGCGCCGGACGCGGACCCACGACGTCGGTGTGCGCGCCAAGCGGCTGCTCATCGGCATCGGCGTGTACGCGGCGCTGTCGCTGCCGTGGTCGGCCGCGATGTTCGTCCCGGAGCGGCACACGCAGATGGGGCTGTTCCTGCCGCGGTACTTCGCCTGGTTCGCGATCGGGATGGCGCTCGCGGTGGTGACGGTCTGGGCGCGGCTGGACGAGCGGCGCCCGGTCGCGGCCCTGTGCCGGGCCGTGTCGGACTCGTGGGCGGCGTGCTGGACGGCGGCGGCGATGCTGTACGTGGTCGCGGCGACGCCCGCGGCGGGCCCGCTCAGCCTGCAGGAAGCCGACGCGTTCTGGACGTCCGTCCTGCATCTGGTCGTGTTCGGGCTGTGCGCGGCGGCGTTCGTGGCGCCGGTCGTGCTGGCGCCGCCGGGGCAGCCCGTGCTCGACGCGGTCCTCGGCAACCCGGTGATGCGGTTCCTCGGCCGGATCTCCTACGGCCTGTTCCTGTGGCAGCTGCTGATCATCGTCTCCTGGTACGACGCGGCGGATCGGACCTTCCGGGGGGACGTGGCGACGGATCTGCCGCTGATGGCGGCGGCGACCATCGCAGCGGGGACCCTGAGCTACTACCTGGTGGAGTGGCCGGTGCAGCGGCTGGTCCGGCGCCGGGACCGGGCCCGCCCGGCCCCTGCCCCGGTGCCGTCCAGCTGAGCGAGATCCGGCCGGCGCCGGGGTCGCCGCCGGGCGGCTTCGGCCGCCACAGCTCGGCCGCGACGCGTCCGACGACGGCGAGCCCGAGCAGCTGCGGCGCGATGTCGCCGAGCGCCCCGGACGGGGCGGCGGGGTTGCCGGGCACGTCCAGCCACCGCGCGGCGGCGAGGCAGCCGGTGCCGGCGAGCATGGCGATCGCGATCGCCCACGGGGAGGCGAGCGCGCGCAGGACGGCGGAGCGGCGGGTGCGGGCCCAGCCGCACAGGGCCGCGACGCCGAGCGTGACGGCGACGCCGGGCGCCCCGGCGATCGAGCCGCCGAGCGCGGCGGCGAGCCCGATCGCGGCCCACGCGGGCCAGCCCGTCCCGGCGACCATGGCGCGCGGGTCGGGCCGCCGCCGGCGGGTGGAGCCGCCCGGCCAGACCGCGGCGATCAGCAGGACGAGGAGCAGGTTGAGGCCGGTGACGACGGCGATCCGCTGCGCCCGGTCGGGGGTGTAGGCCAGCTTGATCACCCCGCTCGTTCCGGCGGGGACGAGCCAGCCCTGCTTCCAGCCGTCCAGCCGGACGGCGCGCAGCTCGGTGCCGCCGGCGGTCGCGCGCCAGCCGGTGTTGAAGTTCTCGTTCACGGTGAGGAACGACGCGGCGGGGGCGTCCACGCTCAGCTCGCGGGAGCTGGAGCCCCAGCTGAGGACCTTGACCTGCTGCGGCGGCTCGGCGGCGGCGGGCCGCGGCTTGGCCCCGACCGTGACGGTGTCGATGCGGTAGTTGTCGAGCGGGACCGCCGCCAGCTGGTTGCGGCCCTCGGCGAGGACGGCCTGCTTGCAGGCGCTGAACTGGAGCGGCCGGCCGGCGAGCAGGTCGCCGAGCGTCCCGGTCGCCTTCGTCTGGACGGCCCCGCTCTGCCGCTGCCCGGCGGCGCCCCGGCCACGGCCGGCCCCGCTGCCGGACGTGCCGCTGCCGGAGGTGCCGGTCTGCGCGCCGGGTGCGCCGATCCGCAGCTTCGGCCCGAAGCCGCACGGCAGTTCCAGCGGGTAGGAGCGCACGTCGGGGAACGGCTTCACGCCGGGGATCTTCAGCTCGGCGAGCTGGATCGGCTGGGGGCGGCCGTCCCGGAAGAAGGTGATCTTCAGCCGGTCGGTGGCCATCGGCGCGAACGACAGCCTGCCCGCGGCGTCCGACAGGCCCTCGCGGGACTGGCCGTTCGCGCCCTCGACCCGCAGCCGGACCGGGCCCGCCGCGCCGGGCGGGCGGATGACCGTCACCGTGGACACCCGCTTGCGGCCCTTCCACCGGACGCTGTAGACGGGCTGGTCGTCGCTCTCGCCCGCGATCCAGGACGTCGCCGGGTCGCCGTCGAAGCCGGACCGGGCCTGGTCGGCCGGGTGGCCGGACAGCGTGGAGGTCGCGGCGACGGACGGCTGCCCGTGCACGGTCGTGTACCGGTCGATGAGCCGCTGGTCGGTGAGGACCGCCGTGCCCGTGACGGGCGCCCTGCCCGCCACCGCCGAGGTGAACGTCCGGTCGAAGCCGTCGCCCTCCTCGTCGCCGGAGCCGAGGAACGGCGCGCACACCCAGCGGGCGCTGCCCTTCATGCACTCGCTCGTCGTGCCCGGCGCGCGGCTCATCACGTAGGTGGCCGGGCCGTCGACCCCGGCGGGCGCTGGCAGCGTGTAGGTGCGGGTCGGGGTCACGCCGCCGATCGCCACCTCGGACACCGCCGCGCGAGCGAACGCGGGGACGGCCGGCTTCGAGGCGAGAGCCGTGATCCGCAGCCGCAGCCAGCGGGTCGGGCCCGCCGGCACGCGGAGCGCCTGCGGGCCGGTGCTCTGCCGAACGGCCTGCTCCACCGTGCCGTTCTCGGTCTCGACGGCGACGCGCGAGACCGGCGGCCCGAGCGCAGTGTCCTGCAAGAACGCGGCGGTCATGTTCCGCACGTCGCGGGCCCGGTCGAAGTCGGCGCGGAGCCACTGCCCGACAGGCCCGTCGTAGCCGGCGGTCTCCCACGCGGAGAGCGGGTTCCCGTCGAAGGCGGCGTACGGGACCGCCTCGGGCTTGCGGGCCTGCGGGATCGCGTCGTCGCCGCCCGCCGAGGTGGACGCCGTGATGTCGCGGACCCCGCCGCCGTAGGTGACATGGGTGGCGTACCGCGCCCAGCCCTTGTCGAGGACGTCGGCGGCGTCGCGCCGGTGCGCGGCGGACATCGTCGGGGACGTCTGGTGCAGTTCGCCGAAGTTGCGCCGGATCAGCCGGGGCGAGTCGGTCACGACCGGGGTGCCGCCCAGGTCGGCGGCGTCGTCGTCCAGCAGGACGGGCGCGTCCGGGAGGGCCTTGTCGTCGGCCATGGCGAGCAGCGACTCGGGCCCGCCGTAGACGCGGACGGGGTCGGCCGCGGCGGTCAGGCCCGCGACGTCGGCGGCGCCCTCGACCTCGTAGACCTCCAGCGGCGGGTACCGCTGGTCGACGGCCGACACCGCGTCGTCGTTGCCGCCGCCGACGGCCGCGCCGAACGCGGCGACCCTGCGCAGGCCGGGCGAGTCGTCCAGCGCCTGGTGGAGGCGGGCGGGCCAGGCGCCGCGCAGCGCCTCCCGCCGCAGGTCATTGCGGACCAGGACGTACCGGACGCCCATCCGGCCGAGGAAGTCGCTCAGGCCCGGCGAGCCCTGCCCGGAGCGGACCTGCTGGTCGATGGCGTCCAGCGCCCGCGTGTAGCCGGGCGACCCGGCCGGGACGAGCTGGCGGACGCCCCACCGCGCCGTCAGCAGCGGCTGGACGATGTCGTCCATCGGGCGGCCCCACAGGTACTCGCCGAACGGCGCGCCGGGCACGGCGAGCACGCCCTGCTGCCCGGCCCGCGCGTTGATCCAGGACGCCGCGTCCCGCCAGTACTTCGGGACGTCCTTGAACTCGCCGGGGCCGGACAGGCCGTGCGAGACGGCGGTGAGGCCGATGCCGCCGAGCGCGACGGCGGCGGCGACCGGCAGGCTGAGCAGCGACCGCGCGGCCGGGCCGAACGCGGGGCCGGACCCGCCGCTCAGGCTGCGCAGGCCGTCGGGCTGCCGCGCGGCGCGGGCGTTGCGGGCGTCGCGGGCGTTTCGGGCGTGCCGGCCGGCGGCGGTGAGCAGGTGGGCGAGGCCGAGCGCGAGCGGCAGCCGGACGACCGCGTCGAACTTGTGCAGGTTGCGCATCGGCGCGAGCGGGCCGTCCAGCAGGTCGCGGAGCTGCGCCGCGAACGGGCCCGGGATGTCGCTGAGGTGGCCGAGCGAAACGATCGCCACCCCGGCCAGCAGCGTGACCAGCAAGAAGGTCCGCTCGGGGAGGAGCCGGGCGAGCAGCCCGGCGAGCCCGAGCGCGGCGACGACGCCCGTGCAGATGATCGGGACGGGGCTGAGCGAGAGGCCGTGCCCGACCGGCCACCAGACCTGCCCGTCCACGATCAGGTAGTTGACCCAGCGCTCGGCGCCGCGCAGCACGTTGACGAGGCCGGTCGGGCCGGTCGTCGTCGCCGCCTTCTCGGTGTAGGTCAGCCAGGAGAACCCGTACGTGCCGGTCAGCAGCAGCGGGACCAGCCACCACGCGGTCGCGGCGGCGGTGGCCGCCGACCACCAGGCGAGCATCCGGACGCGGAACGACCCGCGCGGCCGCGTCAGGATGTAGAGGAACGGGACGAGGAGCACGGCGACTGTGGCGGTCGCGTTGATGCCGCCGCAGCAGGCGATCGCGAGCCCGGACCGGGCCGCGGCCTTCAGCCGCCCGGTCTCCCCGGACGCGGCGGCGGCCAGCGGCAGGACGATCCACGGCAGCATCGCGACCGGCAGGTACTCCGAGGAGATCTGGCCGAGCGTGGCCAGCCCGTTCGGGGCGAGCGCGTACGCCATCGCGGCGAACAGCCGGGTGCCCCGGCCGTCGCCGTCCGGCCCGGACCCGCCGATGCCGAGCCGCCCGGCCAGCCGCCACATGCCGACGAAGGCCAGGCACATCAGCAGGGACAGCCAGAACCGCTGGCTGATCCAGGCGGGCATCCCGATCACGTCGCCGAGCGCGAAGAACGGGCCCATCGGGAACAGGTAGCCGACGGCCTGGTTCTGCAGCTGGCCGAACTGCTCCGGGTCCCACAGGTGGACGGCGCGGCCGAGGAACCCGAGCGGGTTCACCGCCATGTCGATCTTGGTGTCGGCGAGGATGGCGCCGGGCCGGGTGGCGAAGGCGAGCGCGGTCAGCGCCAGGCAGCACGCGACCACGCGCAGCCGCTCCCGCAGCCGCGCGGCGGCGTCCGGGCCGGACGGCCCGCCCGGCCCGCCGGGGCCGGGCCCGCGGGACGCGCCGGCGCGGGGCGGATTCGCCTCTCCCACGGCCATGCTCGCCCTCTGCCTCTCTTCTGCCTGTCCTCCGGGAGTCGCCCCGGGTGCCCGGTTCTCCCGGGATGTCAGCCTGAGTGTCCGCCACCGTACCGGCGGCCGCCTGCCCGCCGGGCGGGGGCGCCGTCGCGCACGGCGGCGGTCACGAGGTCGCGCATCCGGCCGGCGGTGCGCGCCCAGTCGAACTCTGCCGCGCGCCTCTGACATTCCGTGGCCGTCCGCTCGCGGAGCGTGGGATCGGCCAGCTCCTTGAGGGCGCGCTCGACGACTCCGGCCAGGTCGTCGCCCTCGCGGACGAGCCATCCGGTGGTCCCGTCGCGGACGGCGTCGCGGAGCCCGTCCACGTCGAAGGCGACGGTCGGGACGCCGAGCGCCGCGGCCTCGATCACGCTGAGGCCCCACCCTTCGCCCTGGGACGTGCTGAGGTGCAGGTCGGCGCGGGCGACCAGGGCCGCCTTGACGTTCTCGGGGACGTAGCCGTGCGCGATGACGACGCCGTCCAGGCCGCGCGCGCGGATGTCAGCTTTCAGCGCGGGCGCTTCAGGGCCGTCTCCCACGATGTGCAGCTTGAGCCCAGGATGGCTTCCGACGAGGCCCTCCGCGAGATCCAGCAGGAGGTTGAGGCGCTTGTGCGGGACGAGTCGCGTCACGCACACCAGCTCCGGGTCGCCTGGGGCCTCGGCCACATCACCATCGGGTTCGGCGACAGACGACCCGTTGTGGACGACGTGAGCGGGCCCCGTCCAACCCAGCCGTTCCCGGACGGCGCGCAGCGTGGACGGCGAGACGACGACGAACGCATGCCGCCGATACGTCCAGCGGCTCACCGGCCCCTCCAGCACTTGCCCGAGCCAAGCGAGCCATCTGGGGAAGTAAAGGCCGAACTGGGCGTCGTGCACATGGTGGACGACGCAGAACACCGGTACACGGCGGGGCAGCACCCACGGTGTGAAGAACGGGATGCCGTTCTGGCAGTCGATGACCGCGTCGAAGCGGCGGCGGTGCAGCAGCATCCAGAGCAGGACGAGCGGGTACACGGTGAAGCGTCCACCCAAGCGGACGAACTCCACGCCCTCGACCCGTCCCCCGCGCCGCTGGCCGGGCGCCTTGCACGTCACGTAGTGGACACGGGCGCCTTCACCGGCGAACCTGCGCGCCAGTTCCCAGGCGTACCGTTCGGCACCGCCCGCGGCGGGATGCCAGGGATCCCGCCAGTTGACGACCGCCAGCCGCAGATCCGTACTCATCCCGACTTTGCGCTCGGTGCGGGCGCCTGCTCGGGGATGGCGATGCTCCCCGGGCGCGGCTCCGGGAGCTTCGGCTCGGCGAGGATCGTCCGGACCGGCACGACCGGGATGATCGGCGTCGCGGGTACGCCGGGCATGCGGAAACCGGCGCGCGCGCGGATGAGCGTCAGGTCCACCATGCATTGGAACGAGTGGCGCCATACAGAGAAGGTGGAGCCGGGACGGTCACGCCAGACGACCGGGATGGCCGTGACGGACGCCCCCCGCCGCACGCAGTGGGCCAGCAGTTCCACGTCGAACGAGAACCCGGTGGTGCGCAGCTGCTTCGCCGCCGTCCGGCCGAGCGGCCCGTCGAAGAACTTGAACCCGCACTGGGTGTCCTGGATGCCGCCCACCAGATCGCGGACGATCCGGTTGAACGTGATGGCGCCGAGCCGCCTGACCGGCAGCGCGTAGCCTTGGACGACCGACCGACCGTGGCGCCTTGACCCGACCACGACCGGGCGGCCCTCGCGCAGCAGGACGATGGCTTCGTCCAGCGCGGCGAGGTCTGTTGCCATATCGGCGTCCATGAACCCCACGTACGGGGCCCGCGTCTCCAGCAGCCCGGCCCGGACCGCCGCACCCTTGCCCCGGACGTCGCACCGCACCAGGCGCACCGGCACCGGGCCCTCGAAGGACCGGACGATCCCGGCCGTGCCGTCGGTGCTGGCGTTGTCGACGACGATGACCTCCGCCCGCAGCGGGAGGTCGGCGAGCTTGTCGCACAGCAGCGCCAGCCCCGCCGGAAGCCGGTCGGCCTCGTTGTAGGCGGGAACGACGATCTCCAGGAGGGCGGGGCCGTCACGCCAGGTCCCCATCAGGGCCTACAGGTCACCGGGAGCCGTAGTTGTACAGCGGCTCGATGACCGGGTCCTTCTGAGAGGCGTTCACGAGCTGGACCGTGCTGAACGACACTCCGGCGGCCAGCAGTACGCCGACCAACGCGGCGATGGCGATGCGCATCAGGGGGTCCTTCGTCGGTGATGGGGGCTGCGGGGCTTGATACTGCCGAGTAATGGAAAGCTCAGAGTAGTACCTGGGGCCAGGAATGACCAGAAAACGACCAGACTGACAATGCCCCAGGCTGCGGCCACCGGCGGCACCGGCACCGCCGTCCCGCCCCCGCCCGCGGCACCGTCGATCCGGTAAACGGCCAGGTCAGCGCCGCGCAGCACCTCGACGGCCGCGCCGGACGGGCGGACGGAGCCGATCTCCGCGTCGACCACGACGTACCGTACGCCCATGTCACGGAGCGTGTCGGCCGGCGGGGCCCCGGTCTTCGCGACCGGCGCGAGCCGCACCGCCCTCGGATCCTCCTGCGGGACGGTCGTGCCGCCCACGGTGACGGCGTCGTCCACGATGACGCGTCGGTGCAGGTAGCGGGGCAGTGGGTCAAGCACACGACGCCCGTGGTTCCAGGGGTAGCTCCGGTACGACGCCCACGGCAGCACCAGCACGTCGCCCTGCACGGGGTCGCTGTCGATGATGTGCCGCGCGCGCGCCCAGTCGTCCGGGTAGCGGACGGCTCGCAGGTCGCCCGCCGCACCCCACGCCAGCGTGGGCAGCAGGATCACCGGCACGGCCATCGCCGCGGCGGCCACTCCCGGCCACTTCGCCTCGGCCGCCTTGTCGGCGGCCGCACCGAGCCCGACCGCGACCACGACGGCGAGCGGCGCCGCGTACTGCTGCCCGTCCCGCAGCACGGCGAACCCCGGCCACAGGCCGATGAGCCCTTCGAGGACGGGGGCGGCGACCGCGCCCAGCGCCGCGATCGCGAACCCGGCCGCCGCCGCGACCGCCGCTCCCCGCCACCACGCCGCCTCTCTCCCCCACGCGGCATACGCGGCGAGCGCTCCGACCACCACGACCAGCCAGAGCGTCGCCGTCACTGGCGCGCCGTAACCGCTCGGCACCGTCTCGCCGTTCCACACACCGCCGAGCAGGAGCAGGCTTCCGAGCGTCCCGAAAGGCGTCTCCGCCCTGGCCGCGAACAGGTCGACGGCTGCACCGTCGCCCGGTAGGCCCGCCGGCCTCAGCAGCCCTGGGACCAGCCACGGCAGGCTCAGCACCGCCGCCGACGCGATGACCCTGAGACCAGCGCGCGCGGGGCCGCGACCACTCACCACAGCAACCGCAAGGGCGGTGATAGCGGTGACGGTCAGTGCGGCGAACCCGCCGATGGCGGCGGGCAGCATCGTCCGGACCAGGCGGCGCGTACCGCCCCGCTCGTCCGTGCGGACGGCGGCACCCACCACCCACGGCAGCGCCGCGTAGCCGAGCAGCAGCGCCCACTGGCCGAGCAGCAGCCGCTCGGCGACGAACGGGTTCCACGCGTAGCAGACCCCTGCGGCGAGCCGGGGCAGCAGACGGCGGGACGGCACCAGCGACGCCGCCGACGTGCACGCCATGACGAAGACCGCCAGCAGCACGAGCTTCTGCACGACGTCCGCCGGAACGACAGTGGCGAGTGCGGTGACGAAGGCATCGCTCGGGACGTGCCGGGGCACGATCCCCGTCAGCCCGAACGTCAGGTGCGTGAAGGCGGGATCGGGCACGAACACCATGTCGTACGACAGCACGAACCCGGGCGCGAGCCCCGGCCCCAGTGCCGCAAGCCCGAGCCCCAGCCCGGTCAGTGCGGCCACCAGATGCCGCGTCCGTGCCTTCAACGTGTCCGTTCTCCCATGTGGGCCTGGACGCTACCTCACCGGCTCGGGGTCCCGGGGCAGGCCGAGGATGCGCTCGCCGATCACGTTGAGGTTGACCTCGGTCGTGCCGCCGCCGATCGTCATCGCGCGGGACGCGAGCAGGTAACGGGTCCAGCGCGCGCGCAGATCGTCCTTCCAGCCGCCGGTGAGCGCGCCCTCCTCTCCGAGGAGAGTGAAGCCGAACTCGGTGACCTGCTGGCCGTGCTCCATCGCCACCAGTTTCCGGACGTTCGCCGTCGCGCCCGGGTCCGTGCCCGAAAGCTGCTTCAGCGTGGCGCGGAGGCCGAGCAGGTTGAACGAGTGCTCGTCGCACGCGAGCCGCCCGAGGCCGTCGCGGACGACCGGGTCCTCGTCCAGGCCGAGTCCGGCGGTGAGGTCGAGCAGATTCGGCAGGTCGCCGCCGAGCTGGAAGCTGCTGGTCAGGCCGACGCGCTCGTTCGCGAGGGTGGTGCGGGCGACGCGCCAGCCGGCGTTGACCGGACCCACGACGAGGTCGTCGGGGACGAACACGCCGTCCAGGAACACCTCGTTGAACACGGCGTCGCCGGTGCACTCGCGCAGCGGCCGGATCTCGATGCCGGGCGACTTCATGTCGACCAGGAAGTAGGTGATGCCGTCGTGCTTGGGCCGGTCGGGATCGGTCCGGGCGATGCAGATGCCCCACTGCGCGTCGCGGGCGAGGGACGTCCAGATCTTCTGGCCGGTGATCGTCCAGCCGCCCTCGGCGCGCTCGGCGCGGGTGCGCAGCCCGGCGAGGTCGGAGCCCGCGCCCGGCTCGGAGAACAGCTGGCACCAGATGATCTCGCCGCGCAAGGTCGGCGGCAGGAACCGCTCCCGCTGCTCCGGCGTCCCGTACTGGACCAGCGACGGGACGACCCACGCCGCGATCATCAGCGGCACCGGGCGCACCTTCGCCGCCTTCAGCTCCTGCTGGATGACGATCTGCTCCAGCGGCCCGGCGCCGCGCCCCCACGGCTCCGGCAGGTGCGGCGTCACCCAGCCGCCGGCCGCCATCGCCGCCCGCTGTTCGAGCGGCTCCATCGCGGCCAGCTCGGCGACGCGGGCGCGGATCTCCTCGCGGACCGGTTCGGCGTCCTCGTCCAGCTCGATGCTCATCGGCCGCCGGACGCCCCGCACCGCCAGCGCGGCGACCTCGGCGCGGTGCGCACTGGCCCGCCCCAGCAGCGCGCGGAGCGTCAGGGCCCGCCGGTAGACGAGGTGGGCGTCGTGCTCGTAGGTGTAGCCGATCCCACCGTGGATCTGGATGTTGCCTTCGGCGCAGGTGACGGCGGCGTCCGCCGCCAGCACCGCGGCGACTCCGACCGCGTACGCACGCTGTTCTTCGGGCTCGCTCAGCGCGCGCGCCGCGTCCCATACGGCGGCCCTTGCGCGCTCCACGGCGATGAGCATCCGGGCGCACAGGTGCTTGACGCCCTGGAACTGCCCGATCGGACGGCCGAACTGCTCGCGGAGCTTGGCGTAGGCGACGGCGTCGTTCAATGCGCGCCCTGCGACACCGCATGCCTCCGCCCCCAGCAGGACGGTGGCGAGGGCCTGCGCGTCAACCCCGTCCAGGAAGGCATCGACGGTCACGCCGTCGACGGCGACTGATCCCACGGGACGCGTGATGTCGAGCGACTCCAGCGCCCCTACGGTGACGTCCTCCTTGCCCAGGACGACCCAGCGGTCACCGGCCGGAAGCACGAACAGGTCGGCCAGCGGTGCGCCCAGCACGGGCTGCACTGTGCCGGAGACAGTCGAACCGTCCACGTCCAGGCTGCCGGACAGCGCCACGGCCGCCGTCCGGGAGCCGTCCGCCAGACCGGACACATCGGCGCCGGCCGCGTGCAGGATCGCCGATGCCAGCACGGTCGGCGTGTACGGGCCCGGCGCCAGCACCCGGCCCAGCTCCTCCAGCGCGACGGCCTGCTCCAGGATCCCGAAGCCCTGCCCGCCGACCGCCTCCGGAAGGTGCAGGCCGGGGAGCCCCTGGGCGGCGAGCGCCGGCCAGAACCCGGCGTCGGCCTCCCGCGCCGCCGCCGGGGCGATGCTCCGCTCCGCGAACCCGCGCACCGACGCCGCCAGCGCCTCGTGCTCCTCGGTCAACCCGATCGCCATGGCCACACCCCTTCTCGGAACGTGGCCACAGCCTATTAGAACGCCATTCGGGTTGTCAGCGGCGAACCGTCCGTCAGCGCGCGAGCTTCAGGTGGGTGAGGAACGCGTTCAGGTCGGGCCACTTCTTCTTGTGGGTGTTCGGCAGCGAGGCGAACACCACCGCCGGGGACTCCCGGCCGGTGTCGATCACCGCGGTCGCGACGACCTCGCCGGTCGCCTTCACCCCGTCCCGCTGGTAGGTGAGGTAGGAGGCGATCAGCCAGCCCTTGTGGCCGCCCACCGTCAGCTCCTGCGACGCCAGCGGCGCCGTCTTGTGCGGGAACGCGTAGTACTGGGCCTCGTGCCCCTGCGCGACCAGGGCCGCGACGTTCTTCACGCTCTCCGGGCCCTGGTAGGCGGTCAGCAGGCTCGGGGTCAGCGTGCCGGTGAGCAGCTGCCCGTACCAGAGCTGCTGGGCGCGCCGCTCCGTCACCATGATCTGCTGCCCGGACCATCCCGGCGTGCCCAGCTTGTTCTTCTTCGTGGGCACCTGCCAGGGAGCGGCGAAGCGCGGGTACGACAGCCCCGAATGGGTGTCGTTCACCCGTCCGAGCATCCGGGTCGCGCGGCCCTTGAACGTGACGAGCGGCTTGTCCGGCGGGAGCTCCACCTGCGTCCCCTGGGACTGCTCCGCCGCGGCCCGCTGGTCGACGTTCCCGGCCGGGGCGTCGGAGTCGTCGCCGCTCTTCACGAAGTACACGGCGCCGGCCGCGATGAGCGCGACCACCAGCAGCCCGACCCCGCCGAACAGCACCAGCCGGGACCGGCCGCCGCCGTCCTCCAGGGCGTCGCGGGACGGCTTCGGGGAGCCGCCGAGCTTGGCGTCGGCCGAGTCCTCGTCGGCCATCCAGTCCGGCATCTGCCAGTTGCCGCTGCTCGGCTTGCCCGGCTTGGCGGGCTGGCCGCTCCCCGTGGGGACGGCCGGAACGTAGTTGGAGGGGCCCGAGTCGGAGTCGCCCGACCCCTCGTCGAAGAGCGACCCCTCCCACTGGGGCGCGTCCTCCGCGGCCGGGCCCGCGGCGGGCTCCGCGGACTCCGCCACCGGCGCGACCTTGACGTCGTCGGCGTCGCGGTCGGCGGACTCCTTCGCCGGAGCCTCCTCGGCCGCCGGGGTCTCCTCGACCCGGCCCCACACGTCGTGCGACGCCGCGGCCTCGCCGAAGCCGGCGGGACCGGCGGGCGCGAACTCCTCGGGCTCGGGGAGGGCCGTTCGCGAACCGGCCGCCTCCTCGGCGCCGGGACCCTGCGGGAATCCGTCCCGCGGCTCGTTCTCGCTCATGTCGGTCCAGCGCACACCGCGCTCCCCCTGATCGGACATGCGGCACACGTTACGCGAAGATCAGCAGTCGGATTCCGGGCGCCCATCACGCTCCGGACACATCTTCCCATCGGCTCAGTGATGCTCCGCCATGCCCGCGTCACCCGCCGTGACCAGTTGGTCATCGGCCAGCCGCTCACGGGCCATCAGCGTGGCCCCGGCCACCGCGCCCGGCATCGCGAGCACCGCGCCCAGCGGGATGAGGAACACCACAAAAGTCGCCGCGCCGAACCCGACCACGAGCGGCCGGTCGGCCCGCATCCGGACGAACCGCTCCTTGCGCAGGATCCCGCGCCGCTCCAGCGCCACGGACGTCAACTCCCCGGCGAGGAAGTACCCGGACACCAGCGCCGCGACCACCGGCACGACGGTCTGCCCCACCACCGGCAGGAACCCGCACGCGAAGAACACGACCGCGAACGCCAGCGCGATCGCCCCGATGATCAGCGTGTCCGTGACCGCCCGTCCGATCTGGGTGAGCAGCGGGACGTCCGGCTCCGGCGGCGCGCCGCCCTGCGACTCCTCCACCCGGACCGCGATGGCCTCGTAGAAGGGGTCGCCGACCAGCAGCGTCACCGCGGTGAACGTGATCATCGCCAGGAACAGCGCGGCGCCGTAGATCGCGACGCCCGCGATGATCCGGGCGGACGTGCGGGCGGCGTCCGCCCAGCCGTCGGCGAACCCCGTCACCCAGCCGGCCAGGTCGTCGATCTTGACCGCGAGGAAGACCAGCGCGGCCATGTAGGCGGCCAGCACGATGAGCGCCGGGATCAGCCCGAACAGCCACTGCGCCGGGTGCCGGGCGGTCCAGCCGAGGCCGCGCAGCAGGTAGCCGGCGCCGCCGAACAGATCCTTGATCGCGGACGGCTTCGCCGGGGGCGGCGCCGGTGCGTGCGGTGAAGGGTGCGGTTGGCTCACGCACCCAGACCCTATAGGGAGGGGAGCCCCACAAGCCGGGCAGAACAGTCCCATACCGCCCGCTGCAGCTCCCGGTCCTTCAGCGCCCCCACCGTCGGCAGCAGCCCGGCGCCGGGCGTCGAACTGTGGAAACCGCCGCTGCGCGCCGCGAACTCCTCGTCCAGCGCCACCTTCAGCGCCATCCGCGCCCCCTGGGCGGGCGTCCGCATGAACGGGGTGCGCGACAGCAGCGCCCCGGCCCGCCCGGTTCCGGGCACCTCCCGGAGCAGCCCGGTCGCCACGACCCCGGGGCAGACGGCGTTCACGGCGACGCCGCTGCCCTCCATCCGCCGCGCCAGCTCCTGCGCGAACAGGATGTTCAGCAGCTTCGACCGCCCGTACACCCGCACCGACCCCGCCGGCCCGTACGACCCCGGCTCCGCCAGCCGCTCCACCTCGAACCGGTCGGCCTGCCGGTGCGCCTCCGACGCCACGACCACCACGCGCGACGGCGCGCCCTTCTCCAGCAGCCCCAGCAGCCGGTTCGTCAGCAGGAACGGCCCCAGATGGTTCGTCGCGATCATGCGGTCGTGCCCGTCCGCGCTGACCTTGGCCCGCAGCAGGTGGACGCCGGCGTTGTCGACCAGCACGTCCAGCCGGTCGAACCGCTCCTCCAGCGACGCCGCGACCCGCTCCACGTCCATCCGCACCGACAGGTCCCCGAGGAAGGTCTCGACCCGCGCGCCGGGGACGTCCCGCACCAGCTCGTCCACCGTCGCCGCGGCCCGCAGCTCGTTCCGGCAGACGATCCCGACCAGGAAC
>NZ_VCKZ01000685.1 GCF_005889745.1 Actinomadura geliboluensis | reverse complement strand
CCCCACCTCTCGGCCTCCGCCTCGACAGCCGCCGATTCCCCGTACCGCAGGCACGCCTCGACGAACCGGACCGTCGCGGTCTCCGGCGGCGTGGTCAGCGGGTTCTTCCCGATCAGCGTGGAGACCGCGGCGGGCGACAGCCCGTCAACGCGCCCGCACAGCGCGCGGTACTTGGGCCGCCCGCACCATTCATGCAGCGCACGGAGCCGGGCGGTGAACTCCGCCCAGGTGGACGCGTCCTCGGGAGCGGGCGGGGGTCCGGACACAGCGGGCAAGGAACACTCCTGTGGTCAGGCGGGGGCCACTCATAGTGCTACCGGTCAACCCCGCATCCCGCCATAGCCAGAAGCCCACTCCCCCACAACAACCCCATGCCCAGGCCGATGCAACGAACCTGCCGGACTGCACCACATCGGTCTCTATGGCGACACCACGCACCTCGACCGTCCGAGGTATCACCTGACCAGAGTTGAGCTCACTCTCAGGAAGCTTCCGCACCACATGAACAATGTAGGCGGGCGCGTCCAGCGCACGACCGCCCCGGGTCGGCGGCCCGAAGCCCATACCGACCACATTGGGGTCACTTCCGCACCGCGCCCAGAGCCCCGAGCAACCTCAGCAACCAACACCCGAGCCGCCCCCCACTCCTCCCGAGAGGACATACAAGGCATAGTCGGCCGACACCTCAAAGGGGTCAAGGCTCACCCAGCAGACACCCGCAGCCCCCAACGACATAAGCCCAAGCAGCGCGGGGGGGACTGTACGGTTTTCGGTGTAACTCCTGATCAAGGAGTGACACATGACAACCGAAGCGAGCACGGAGGCCGTGGTGGCCGAGTCCGACAACCCGGCCACGCAGGCGGCCGGGGTCGATCAGGAGCTGGTCGGCCGGCTGGTGGCCCAGGCCCGTGAGCAGGGCCTGGACCTGACCGGTGAGGGCGGGCTGCTGCAGCAGCTGACCAAGCGGGTGCTGGAGTCCGCCCTCGAGGGCGAGATCACCGACCACCTGGGCCGGGACCGCCACGAACGGACGGGCGAGGGCGGCGGGAACGTCCGCAACGGGCACCGGTCCAAGACCGTCACCACCGAGGTCGGCCCCGTCGAGATCGACGTGCCCCGGGACCGGGACGCCACCTTCGAGCCGAAAATCGTCCGAAAGCGGCAGCGGCGGCTGACCGGGGTGGACGAGATGGTGCTGTCCCTGAGCGCCAAGGGCCTCACCCATGGGGAGATCTCCGCGCACCTGGCCGAGGTCTATGGCGCCACGGTGTCCAAGCAGACCATCTCCACCATCACCGACAAGGTCATCGATGGCATGGTCGAGTGGCAGAACCGGCCGCTCGACTCCGTCTATCCGGTCATCTTCCTGGACGCGATCCAGGTCAAGATCCGTGACGGGCAGGTCGCCAACCGCCCGATCCATGTGGCGCTGGCCGTCACCGTCGAGGGCACCCGCGACATCCTCGGGCTCTGGGCCGGGGACGGCGGCGGCGAGGGCGCCAAGTATTGGCTGCAGGTCCTCACCGAGCTGCGCAACCGGGGCGTGGCCGACGCCTGCATGGTGGTGTGCGACGGACTGACCGGCCTGCCCGACGCCGTCGCCCACGTCTGGCCGCAGGCCCTTGTGCAGACGTGCATCGTGCATCTGCTGCGCAACTCGTTCCGGTATGCCGCCCGGCAGGACTGGGACAAGATCGCCAAGGCGCTCAAACCCGTCTACACCGCTGCGACCGAGGCGGCGGCGATGGAGCGGTGGCTGGAGTTCGCCGAGACCTGGGGGACCAAGTATCCAGCGATCATCCGGTTGTGGGAGAACGCCTGGGCCGAGTTCGTGCCGTTCCTGCAGTTCGACCCCGAGATCCGCAAGGTCGTCTGTTCGACCAACGCCATCGAGAGCGTGAACGCCCGCATCCGCCGGGCGGTCAAGGCCCGCGGGCACTTCCCCAACGAGCAGGCCGCCCTCAAGTGCGTCTACCTGGCGGTGATGAGCCTGGACCCCAAGGGCACGGGCCGCAAACGCTGGATCATGCGGTGGAAGGCAGCCCTCAACGCCTTCGACATCGCCTTCGAAGGCCGCCTCACCACCACCTGCAACTGACCCGAGCAAGAACGAGTTACACCGTTAACTGGACACTCCCGCGCGGGGAGGGGCGGG
>NZ_VCKZ01000193.1 GCF_005889745.1 Actinomadura geliboluensis | reverse complement strand
CGTAGGGCGTGCTGCCGTACTTGGTCAGGTAGGCGGCGTCTACCTGCTCGTTGACGGTCGGGTCGGGCTCGTCGATGAACGCCACGTCCACGGTCGTGCCGTCGGCCTGGATCTGGCCGCGGTGGGTGTTCTCGGCGGTCTGGTACCAGTGGCCGTCGGGGCCGTTGACCGAGCGTACGTACATCTCTTCGCCGCTGCGGACGATCCAGATCGTGGTCGGGTCGCGCAGCGTGCCGTCGCTGTTCTCCGGCGCGATCTGGATCTCGGCGGCGCCGCCGAGGCGGGTCAGGTCGTCATTGCTCCAAGTGGACATGTCGGGGTCATGCCCGGCCAGCCGTTCGATGCGGCCCGTATTGCCCGAATTTGGGGATGTTCGGAGGGTCTTCGTTCCCGCGCATTGACATCGAGGAGGACCACACCTCTAAAGTACTAGCATCCTAGTTAAATGGAGGTGGCGGTGATCGAGTTCCATCTGGACTCCGGGTCGGGGGTGTCGCCGTACATGCAGCTCGTCCGGCAGGTGCGGCACGCGCTGCGGCTCGATCTGCTGCGGGTCGGTGACCAGCTGCCCACGGTCAAGGACGTGGTGGCGCAGCTGGCGATCAACCCGAACACCGTGCTCAAGGCGTACCGGGAGCTGGAGCACGAGGGGCTCGTCGCGCCGCGCCCGGGGGTCGGGACGTTCGTGACGCGGTCGCTGGCCGGCGAGTCGCTCGCCGCGCACGGGCCGCTGCGCAAGGACCTGGAGCGCTGGCTCGCCAAGGCGCGGCTGGCCGGGCTGGACGACGAGAGCATCGAGGCGCTGTTCATGACCACGTTTCGGTCCGCCCGCGAGGAGGACATAGCGTGACCGCCGTTCTGGAGGCCCGGGGGCTGGGCAAGAGCTACGGGCAGCGGTGGGCGCTGTCCGACTGCACGCTGGACATTCCGGCCGGACGGGTCGTGGGGCTCGTCGGGCCGAACGGGGCGGGCAAGAGCACGCTGCTGAACCTCGCGGTCGGCCAGCTGGCGCCGACGGCCGGGAGCATCCGGGTGCTCGGCGAGCGGCCGGCCGCGGGGCCGGAGCAGCTGGCCAGGGTCGGGTACGTCGCGCAGGACACGCCGACGTACTCCGGGCTCAGCGTCGGCGACCATCTGGCGCTCGGTGCCCGGCTCAACCCGCGGTGGGACGACGCCCTCGCGCGCGAGCGGGTCGGGCGGCTGGGGCTGAGCCTGCGGCACAAGGCGGGGAAGCTGTCCGGCGGGCAGCGCGCCCAGCTGGCGCTGACCCTGGGCATCGCCAAGCGGCCGGAGCTGCTCATCCTGGACGAGCCCGTCGCGGCGCTCGACCCGCTGGCCCGGCGCGAGTTCCTCCAGGGGCTGATGGAGGCCGTCGCCGAGCATTCGCTCAGCGTCGTCCTGTCGTCCCACCTGGTGTCGGACGTGGAGCGGACGTGCGACTACCTCATCGTGCTCGTGGAGTCGCACGTCCGGGTCGCCGGGGACATCGACGACCTGCTCGCGACCCATCACCGGCTGACGGGGCCGCGCAAGGAGAAGCTGCCGGCGGACCAGCACGTCGTGTCCGAGAGCCACACCGACCGGCAGAGCACGTTGGTCGTCCGGACGGACGGCCCGATCCACGACCCGGCCTGGACGGTCGGGCAGATCGGCGTTGAGGACCTCGTCCTCGCCTACATGGCCCAGGCGCCGAACCGTCCCACGCTGGAGGCGATCCGATGATCTGGTTGACGCTCCGGCAGTTCCGGGTCCAGGCCGCGGTGGTGTTCGGCGGGCTCGCCGTCCTCGGCGCGGCCCTCGCCGTCAGCGGGCCCGGCCTGGCCGACGCCTACGACAGAGGGCTCGCGTCCTGCGGCACGGAGAACGCCTGCGCGCACTTCGCCAGGCGGTTCTTCACCGACCACCAGGTGGAGTACGGCGCGCTGGTCGTGATCGTGACGGCCCTGCCCGCGCTCATCGGGATCTTCTGGGGGGCGCCGCTCATCGCCCGCGAGCTGGAGAGCGGCACGCACCGGCTCGTGTGGAACCAGAGCATCACGCGGAGCCGCTGGCTGGCCGTCAAGCTCGGCCTCGTCGGGCTGGCCGCGATGGTCGCCGCCGGGATCGCCGTCCACGCCGCCAACTGGTGGGCGGGCCCCCTGGACAGGGCCGCGGCCGAACGCTTCCCGCGGATCGCGCCGCTCGCGTTCGGCGCGCACGGCATCGTCCCGATCGGGTACGCGGCCTTCGCCTTCGCGCTCGGCGTGGCGGCGGGCGTCCTCACCCGGCGCACCGTGCCGGCGATGGCGATCACCCTCGCCGTCTTCGTCGGCGTCCAGGTCGCGATGCCGGTGTGGATCCGCGCCCACCTCGTCCCGCCGGAGACCGCGACCGTGGCGATCACGTCGAAGAACATGTCGCAGATGACGCTGGACCAGGGCTCCAAGGCCATGACGGTGCAGACGGACGCGGCGCCGGGGGCGTGGACGCTCGCGAACCACACGGTCGACGCGTCCGGGCGCGCGGCCGCCCTGCCCGGCGACCTGATCACGGGAGCGTGCGCCCCGCCGGGGCCGCCTCCGATGCCCGCGCCGAAGGCGGGCGCGCCGGAGGCTGGGCCGCCGGACCCGCCCGACGGGCCCGCCGAGAAGTGCTTCACCGAGATCGCGCGGCTCGGTTTCAAGCAGAAGGTGGTCTACCAGCCCGCCGACCGCTTCTGGCCGCTGCAGTGGGCAGAGACGGGGCTGTTCGCCGTCCTCACCCTGGGGCTCTGCGGCGTCTGCTTCTACTGGACGCGCCGCCGCCTCTCCTGAAGGCCGTCCGACGCCGCGGCCGCGCCTCAGAAGCGGAAGGTCTCGACGAAGCGGTGGAGGAGGCCGGGGTCGCCTTCGACGCGGACGGTGCCGTCGGCCAGCGCCTGGTCAGGGGTCTTCGCACCGGTCATCAGAGCATGGACGCCCTGGTCGGCGAGCCGCTCGATGACCAGGTCCGGGGCCGGGTGCGGGCCGGCGCCGACCGCGAGGACCCCGCCGGTGATCTGCAGGCGGAGGGTGAAGTCGCCCATGCGGACCTCGTAGCCGACCGTGGCGCCCCGGGCGGCCTCCGGCCGGTAGGTGGCGCGGAAGGCCATCGCCACCGACTCGGCCGTGACGGCCTCGCCGGGGCGCGGGGCGGTCATGGTCCGCGCGCCCCAGCGGCCGAACGCGACCAGCGCCGGTTCGAGGTCGCGCCCGTAGTCGGTGAGCTCGTAGACGACGGCCCGTTCCGGGTGCGGCAGCGCCCGCCGGGTGGCGAGTCCGGTCTCTTCGAGCTGCTTGAGGCGGGCCGACAGGATGTTGGTCGGGATGGCGGGCAGGCCCTTGCGCAGGTCGGTGTAGCGCTGGGGCCCCGACAGCAGGTTGCGGACGATCAGCAGCGTCCAGCGCTCACCGACCATCTCCATCGCGCGGGCCAGGCCGCAGAACTGTCCGTACTCACGAGCCGCCATGCTGCACATCCTACCGCTCACTTCAATTGACAAAGCATGCTTGCAAAAGACAAGCTTGCACTCCAACGGCGTCGTGGCGGCGCCGACGCGCCGACGGAATGGAGCACCAGCGCATGAGCACACCGTCCAAGGGCAACCCCGCCAGCTACTTCCCCGCGATCGAGAAGAAGTACGGCCGTCCGATCCAGGAGTGGATCGACCTCGTCGAGGCCTCTCCCTTGACCAAGCACATGGAGCTCGTGGGCTGGCTGAAGGCCGAGCACGGGTTCGGGCACGGCCACGCGTTCGCGGTGGTCGCCCACACCCTCGCCGCGAGGAGCTAGCGCGGCCCGCCGGCCACCGCGCCCGCCGCGTCCGTCACCGCGACGGCAGGCCGGAGCCGGGCGGGCAGCCGCTGCGCCCGGCCCTGCTCGTACAGCGTCTCGACCCGCTCGCCGAGCACCCAGACGCCGTCCGGCAGCCGGGTCGCGTAGCCCTCGTGGGCGAGGGTGCGCAGCAGGTGGTAGGTGGTGGCGAGCGGGAGCCGCGCCTCCCGGGCGAGCTGCTTGGCGGGCGCGCCGCCGGGATGCGACGCCACCGCCTCCATGAGGTGCAGGGCGCGCTGCACCGAGGCGATGAGAGTGGGTTTGCGTGACTCGCTCATGCGCGCGGTGCACCCCTCTGGTCCGAGCCGGTCGAGCCTCCGGCGCCGGTCCGTCCATTGGATCACCTCCCGCCGGGGGACGCCCGGGGTTTCCCGATCCGGTCACGGGAAATGCGGTCACCATGAGTCAGCAGACGTATGCGCATGTCGACGAGCGGACGGCCCGGAAGGTCGCCGAAGAGGCACGGGAGACCGAATGGCGGCTGCCGAGCTTCGGCAAGCAGCTGTTCCTCGGCGATTTCCGGCTGGACCTGATCCACCCGCATCCGCGTCCGGATGCCGAGCAGCGGCGCAAGGGCGAGGCGTTCCTCGCCCGGCTCACCGAGTTCTGCGCCACCCGGGTCGACTCGGCGCTGATCGAGCGGGAGGCGCGCATCCCCGACGAGGTCGTCGCCGGGCTGCGCGACCTCGGGGCGCTCGGCATGAAGGTCCCGGAGAAGTACGGCGGGCTCGGGCTCAGCCAGTACTACTACGGCCGCGCGCTGATGGTCGTCGGGTCGGTGTGCGGGGCGCTCGGCGCGCTGCTGTCGGCGCACCAGTCCATCGGCGTCCCGCAGCCGGTCAAGATGTTCGGCACCCGGGAGCAGAAGGAGGAGTGGCTGCCGCGCTGCGCCCGGCAGGTCAGCGCGTTCCTGCTGACCGAGCCCGACGTCGGCTCCGACCCGGCCCGGCTGCGCGCCACCGCCGTCCCCGACGGCGACGACTACGTCCTCAACGGCGTCAAGCTGTGGACGACGAACGGCGTCGTCGCCGACCTCGTCGTGGTGATGGCGCGCGTGCCGAAATCGGCCGGGCACCGCGGCGGCATCTCCGCGTTCATCGTGGACATGGACACGCCCGGCATCACGGTCGAGAACCGCAACGCGTTCATGGGGCTGCGCGGCATCGAGAACGGCGTGACCCGGTTCCACGACGTCCGCGTCCCGAAGGCGAACCTGATCGGCGCGGAGGGCGCCGGCCTGAAGATCGCGCTGACCACGCTGAACACCGGGCGGCTGTCGCTGCCGGCGATGTGCGCGGCGAGCGGCAAGTGGGCGGCCCGGATCGCCCGCGAGTGGTCGCGGGAGCGGGTGCAGTGGGGCCGGCCGGTCGGCGAGCACGAGGCCGTGTCCCGCAAGATCGCGTTCATCGCGGCGACCGCGTACGCGATGGAGGCGATGCACGACCTGTCGAGCCAGCTCGCCGACGACGAGCGCAATGACATCCGGATCGAGGCGGCGCTGGCGAAGCTGTGGTCGTCGGAGATGGCGTGCCGCGCCGCGGACGACCTGATGCAGCTGCGCGGCGGGCGCGGCTACGAGACCGCGGCGTCGCTCGCGGCGCGCGGCGAGCGCGGCGTCCCGGTGGAGCAGGTGGTGCGCGACCTGCGCATCAACCGGATCTTCGAGGGCTCCACCGAGATCATGCACCTGCTCATCGCCCGCGAGGCGGTGGACGCGCACCTGTCGGCGGCCGGCGAGGTCATCGACCCGGACGCCTCCCCCGCGCGCAAGGCGCGGGCGGCGGCGAAGGCCGGCGGGTTCTACGCGCGCTGGCTGCCGACGCTCGTCACCGGCGCCGGGCAGCGGCCGAACTCCTACGCCGAGTTCGGGGTGCTCGCGCGGCACCTGCGGTTCGTGGAGCGGGCGTCCCGCAAGCTGGCCCGGTCGGTCTTCTACGCGGCGGGGCGCTGGCAGGGCGGGCTGGAGCGCAAGCAGGGCTTCCTCGGCCGGATGGTCGACATCGGCGCCGAGCTGTTCGCGATGAGCGCGGTGTGCGTCCGCGCCCACGCCGACGCGTCCGGCCAGAGCGGGCTCTCGGACGGGGCGCCCGGCAAGTCGGCGCTGCTGCTCGCCGACGCGTTCTGCAAGCAGGCGCGCGTCCGCGTGGACGAGCTGTTCGACGGGCTGTGGCGCAACACCGACGCGATGGACGCGAAGCTGGCGCGGGCCGTCCTCGCCGGCGACTTCGCCTGGATCGAGGAGGGCGTGCTCGACCCGTCGATCCCCGGCCCGTGGATCGCGCCGTCCGAGCCGGGGCCGAGCGAGCGGGAGACCGTGCACCGGACGATCGGCTGATCCGGCGCCCGCTCCGAGCAGGCGACACGCCGTCCGGGCGCCCGCCGACGCGGTCACTGACGGACGCCCGGCGTGCACGCATGGGTAGACTGTCCCGACCTTCGCGCCAGAGATCGACCGGCCCCGGGCGGGCCGGGCCACGGATCCGGCGAACGAGAAGCCGAACGCCAACGCACCCAGCGAGCGGGAAGTATGCAGTCACTTGGTCAGAAGAAGTCCATCGCGGGCAGCCTCCTCGGCCTGCTCGGCAGCGACCCGAAGAAGGGCGGTCCGGGCACCGGGCCCGCGCCGCACGTGAACGCCGACGGTGACGTCGTCCAGCCCGCCGCCGGTGAGGGCGCGCTGGAGAACCACCTCGGCGGCGACGAGGCCCGCAACTACCGCAAGTACGAGTACGAGACCGTCGCCCCGTACGTGGGCCGGTCGATGCTGGAGGTCGGCTCCGGCCTCGGGCACTTCTCCGAGCAGTTCGCGGGGCGGCTCGACTACCTCGTCGTCAGCGACAACGACCCGTACTGCGTCGGCGAGCTGCGCAGCCGCTACGACGGCAACGACGACGTCGAGGTCATCGACCTGGCCCTGCCGGACGACATCAAGATCCGGCAGAAGGTCGACACCGTCGTGATGATGAACGTGCTGGAGCACATCAAGGACGATGTGCAGGCGCTCCGCGACCTCGCCGCCGTCACCGAGCCCGGCGGCCGCATCGTCATCTGGGTGCCCGGCTACATGCAGCTCTACGGCGACTTCGACCGCAAGGTCGGGCATGTCACCCGGTACACGCCGCAGACGATGGAGGCGTCCGTCCGGGAGGCGGGGCTCGTCCCCGAGGTGCTCAAGCCGATGAACTTCCTCGGCGGCATCGCCTGGTGGTTCGCGGTCCGCCGCGGCGGCGCCGGCTACCCCGACCCGCGGCTCGTCAAGATCTACGACCGGACGGTGGTGCCGACCACGCGCGCCATCGAGCGCTTCGTCCGCCCGCCGTTCGGGCAGACGGTGTTCTGCGTGGCGCGCGTCCCGCGCTGACCGCGCGCCACAGGGCACGTGCCGGAGGGCGATGGTGCCGGGTCACGGAACGCGGCTCGGCACCGTCGCTTTTTTCTCTCGCCCCGAACGGTATGTCTCGCGCGCCGTCGGGGCCTCCGGACCACAAGACTGGGCAGTGGCCGGACGGGTCACGGGCCGTCTCTCCGGACGGCGAAGCACCGCCTGCTTCCGCGGGCCGTGCCCCGGCCGGCCGGCCACGATGTTCCCGTGTGGTCCGACGGTTCGGGGCGGGGGATCCGGGAGGGGAGGTCCCCCGCCGCCGAATCGAGCACGCTCCGCAGCAGGTCAGGCGCGGGCCTTCGGGGCGGCGAACAGCCGCAGCCGGTGCGCGGTCGCGGCGGCCTCGCCGCGGCTCGCCACCTCCAGCTTGCCGAGGATGTTCGACACGTGGACGCTCGCCGTCTTCACGGAGATGAACAGCGCCTCGGCGATGTCGCGGTTGCTGCGCCCCTCCGCCACCAGGCGCAGCACCTCGAACTCGCGGGGCGTCAGCCCGAGCGGCGCGGACGCGTCGCCGCGGCGCGGCGACCGGACCCGGCGCAGCAGCCCGGCGACGTCCGCGGCGAGCAGCGGCGCCCGCAGCTCCGCGGCGAGGTCCCCGGCGGTGCGCAGCGCGTCCGAGGCCGCGTCGTGGTCGCCGCCCGCGAGCAGCGCCTCCGCGGACCGGAGCAGGGAGCGGGCGCGGGCGTAGGGGTTGGCGAGCGTCTCCCACGTGGCGGCGGCCTCCGCCCAGGCGGCCTGGTCGAGGACGCCGCGGGCGCGGGCCAGCTCGGCGGCGAACATGAGGCAGTGCGCGCGCTGCAGCGGCCCGCTCGACTCCAGCCCGGCGGCCCGCTCCTCGATCCGGGCGAGCTCGCCCGCCGCGCCGTCGCCGAGCTCGGCGCAGGCCGCGGCGCCCGCGATGAGCACCGGCCACGCGTAGCGCGCGTCGTCCGGCATGCCCGCCTGGTCGACGACGGGCCGGACCGCCTCCAGCGCGGCGGCGGGGCGGCCCTCGGCCAGCGCGATGTTCGCCTCCAGCCACAGCGTGCCGAAGTAGTCCTGCGTCTTCAGCCACTCCGCCTTCAGCTTCTTGATGTCGCGGGACGTGGCGAGCCGCTCCCGCGCGGTCGCGAGGTCGCCGCGCGCCAGCGCCACCCAGCCGGTCAGGACGAGCAGCGACGTCCGGGTGGTGATGGCCGGGTCCTGCGCGAGCGCGTGGTTCATCACGGCCATGGCCTCGTCCCACCGGCCGAGCGAGACGAGCGGCTCGGCCTGGTTGATGCACAGGAACGTGCCCTGGGTGCGGGCCACCCCGTACTCGCGGGCCAGCTCCTTGCCGTGCGCCGCGACCGCGGCGGCCTCGGCGTGCCGGCCGGCGCCCTCCAGGAAGTGCGACTTGATGACGTAGTAGCGCAGCAGCACCTGGTGGTTGCGGGCGCGCTCGGCGGTCGCCTCGATCTCGGCGAGGCCGGCGTCGTTCTCGTAGTCGGTGTCGGCGCAGTACCGCGTGATGAGCGCCTCCGCCTCCGCGAGCGGGTCGCCGAGCCGGCGCGCGACCGCCAGCGACTCCTCGGCCGCGTCGCGCGCCGCGCCGATCTCGGTGGTGACGCGCACGTAGTTGCCGAGCATCGACAGCGCCCGCGCGCGCAGCACGGTCGGCGGTTCGGCGGGCAGCGCCTTGACGGCGGCGCGCAGGTCCTCGACGAAGCCGGGGCGCGCCATCTGGTACCGCATCCTGGCGCGCAGCACCAGCAGCGTCGCCCAGCACTCGGTGTCGCGCGCGCCGTCGGCGGCCTCGACCTCCTTGAGCGCGGCGGTGACGAGCTTGATGCCGCGGTCGTACTCGCCGGCGAGGTCGGCGGCGGTCGCGGCGTCCATCAGCACCTTGACGAAGCCGGCGTCGATGCGCTCCGCCGCGTCGGGGACGAGGTCCCACAGCTGCAGGACGCGTTCGAGCATCGCCAGGCACTCGGCATGGGCGAGCGCCTTGCGCGCCTCGCCTGCGGCGCGCCAGGCCGCGACCAGCGCCCACGTGCTGTCGTGGGCCTGCTTCCAGTGGTAGCTCAGCTCGACCCACAGCCGCCCGGCGGAGACCAGCGACGGGTTCTCCTCCAGGGTCTCGGCGTAGCGCTTGTGGAGGCGCGTGTGCTCGCCCGGCAGCAGGTCGTCGTGGATGGCCTCGCGGATCAGCGCGTGCCGGAACGCGTACCCGTCGCCGTCCACGACCAGGACGTTGGCGGCGACGGCGGGCCGCAGCACGCGGGTCAGCGCGGCGTCGCCGAGCCCGGACACGGCGGAGAGCAGCGCGTGCTCGATGCGGGTGCTGCTGCCGCTCGCGTCGCGCAGGACGTCCTGCGTCTCGTCGGGGAGCCGCTGCACGCCGGCGAGCAGCAGGTCGCGCAGCGACTCGGGCAGCTCGCACGCCAGCCCGCCGTCGTCGTCGAGCAGCGCCTCGATGAACAGCGGGTTGCCCTCGCTGCGCGCCTCGATCCGCTCGACGAGGCCGGGCGGCGGGTTCTGGCCGAGCAGCTGGGCGACGAGCGCGGACACGTCCGCACGGGTCAGCTTGCCGAGGTCGGTGCGGCGCACCCGTTCCAGCCGTTCCAGCCCGGCGAGGAGCTGGCGCAGCGGATGGGTGCGGTGCAGCTCGTCCGTCCGGTAGGTCAGGACGACCAGCACGGGCCCCCGGCCGAGGTTGCGCACGAGGAAGGCCAGCAGGTCGCGGGTGGAGCGGTCGGCCCAGTGGGCGTCCTCGATGACGAGCACGACGGGGCCGCGCTCGGCGAGCCGCTCCAGCAGCGACAGCACGACCTCGAACAGCCGGGCGCGCTCCTCCCCGGACGCGGCGTCGGACTCCGGCTCGCCGAACTCCGGCAGCAGCCGGGCGAGGCCGCCGGTGTCGCCGCGCGGGACGAGCGCCGCGACGCCGTCGATGCCGATCTCCCGGACGAGGCCGCGCAGCACGGTGGTGAACGGCGCGAACGGCAGGCCGTCGGAGCCGAGCTCCAGGCAGCCGCCGACGAGGACGTTCGCCTCCCCTTCGACGGACCGGGCGAACTCCTTGATGAGGCGCGTCTTGCCGAGCCCGGCGTCACCGCCGACGAGGACGGCCCCGGGCGCGGCGGCGAGGGCGTCCCGCAGCTGCCCCAGCTCCGCCGCCCGGCCGACCAGAGCAGGACTCACCGCACGCGCGTTCACGTCCCCAGCATGCCAAACGGGTAGGACAATCCCACCCGAATTTCATTCCGTGAGACGCCAGCCCTGGCCTCGGTGCTCGTCCGCCTCGGGCGCCGTCCCGCCCGTGACCGGCGGGTGGACGGTGGTCCGGACGGGCCCTTCGTCCTGCACTTTCCGGTGCGCGAAGTGGTCGAGGGC
The DNA here is from genome assembly GCF_005889745.1 of Actinomadura geliboluensis. GTDB lineage: Bacteria > Actinomycetota > Actinomycetes > Streptosporangiales > Streptosporangiaceae > Spirillospora > Spirillospora geliboluensis. Next base: position 6,116 of record NZ_VCKZ01000193.1, on the reverse strand, counting down.
GAGCATCTCGGCGTGGGAGAGGATGGGCGCGACGGGGGCGCCGGCCTCGGTCAGCCGCTCGACGGCCTCGTCCAGCGTGAGCTTCGCCACGGCCGCCGTGACGGCCCCGTCCAGTTCGGCGATGCGGCCCAGCCGCTCGGCGAACGGGACGCCGGCGTGCTCCTCGATGCCCAGCGCGCGGCAGGTCGCGGCCCACAGCCGCTCCTCCGACACCACCCCGAGCGTGATCTTGCGGCCGTCCTTGGTCGGGTAGACGCCGTAGCCGGGGACGGGCCCGGCGCCCGAGCTGCGCGTCGCCGCCGGGACGGTGCCGGTCCAGTGCGCGAGGACGTCCGCCATGCCGAGGTCGACGCGGTCGCCGGTCCCGGTGGCGCGGGCCTTGAGCACGGCAGCGGTGATCGCGAACGCGGCCATCGTGGCGGCGGCCATGTCCGCGAGCGGGAGGTCGTCGGCCTCCGGGGAGACGGCGTCCGGGGGCAGCGCGGCGGCGTAGGCCCGGTAGTTGATGTCATGCCCCGGAACGTCGCGCAACGGTCCTTCCGCCCCGTATCCGGAGATCGAGCAGTAGACGAGCCGCGGGTTGAGCGCGCGGAGCGCCGCGTGGCCGGCGCCCAGGCGGTCGGCCACGCCGGGCCGGAACCCCTCGACGAAGACCTCGGCGTCCGCCGCCAGCCGCCTCAGTTCCGCGAGGCCGTCCGCCGACTTCAGGTCGAGGACGATGCTGCGCTTGTGCCGGTTGAGGACGTCGAAGTGGTCGCGGAACATCCGCATCGGCTCCCCGCCGGGCGGCTCGATCTTGATCACGTCGGCGCCGAGCTGGGCGAGCAGCAGGGTGGCGTACGGGCCGGGCCGCCACATCGTCAGATCGAGGACGCGCAGTCCGTCCAGCGGCGCCATGGGGCTCCTCTCGCGGGGTCGTCGCGCTCACGGTGCCGGGTGCCGCCGCCCGCCGTCAAGCGAGCGCTTGGTCGTTGTTGACGCCGAGTCCAATCGGGGATCGCCGATCCGACTACATCCGGGAGGTCGATCCCACTAACTTCTCCTAAGAAGTAGTACTCGTATCCGCAGGAGATGAAGATGCCCCCCTGGTCCAAGTGGGCCCTTCACCCTGACCTGGCCAACGCCCTGAAACAGGGCAACTCGTTCGAGGACTGGCTGGGCGAGCATCGGCCCGGTGCTTCGTACGCTCGGATCAGCAAGGATCTCCGTCAGGAGATCGGAGTCAAGCGCCAGCACGAGAACAACGACGAGTTCGCAGCCCACAATAATGTCGTTATCGTCGTCCGCTACACCGACAACGGCATCACAGCGGTAGACCCGGACCTGGAACGTCCGGCCTTCCTCCGCCTAGTGCGCGATATCCGCGCCCGTCGCTGCGAAGAGGGGTACCCGATCGCAGGCGTGATCGCGGTCGAGGCGGAACGAATCGTCCGCCTGCCCGAGGACTACCTGAAGCTGAACCGAGCTCTCACCGTAGACGAAGACGGCTTCTTCGGGCTGGGGGACGCGAAGACCTTCCTTGACGTCCACGGGGACTCTGAGATACTTCGCCACCTCCTCGCCTCAGCCATGGGCGAGCTAGAGGTCAAGAAGATCAAGCAACGGGTCTCTCGCAACTCTAGAGACAAAGCCAAAGAGGGAAGGCCCTTCGGGCGGGGCAGGTTCGGGTGGCTGCCCGCCGACCCGGCCTCTAAGCGCCAGGCCAACGAGACCCTTGATCCCGATGCGGCCCCGATCGTCCGAAAGGCGATCGACATGAGGCTGCATGGAAAGTCTTGGCGGGCCATCGGCTTCACCTTTGGGGAGGAGTGCCTGAAACTCGCCAACCATTTCCAGAGCAGCTGCGACTTCCAGACGGCAGAGAAGTATCGCAAGCGGGCCGAGCAGATCTCCACCAACGTCATGCAGTACATGGTCACCAACCCCGCCAACTGCGGCTACCGGATGATCGAGAACGAGATGATCAGAGACTGGGAGACCGGTGAGCCCGTCATCGGGAAGTGGGAGACGATCTGCACTCCGCAGGAGTGGGAGAAGCTCGTTCTGGACTGTCCGGTGTTCTTCAACCCGTTCGGAGCAATCAAAAAGAGCCCCACCGGCCGGGGAAGACCGGCGGGCCAGCAGAAGCGGACAAAGAAGGAGTTTGCCGAGCAGGCACGCAAGCACCTGAGCTCCGGAATCCTGCGATGTGGCCGGAAGAACGAGTTCGGGGAAACCTGTTACGGGCGCATGAATGGGTCCAATGGAAAGCGCCAGGCACTCTACAAGTGCAACTCTCCGTCCTGCGGACGACTCGGACGCCGAATGGATCTGGTGGACGAGACGATCCAGGAGATCGCCATCAAGGCTCTTCTGCAGAGATACGCCAACCAGGAACCCGAAAATAATGAGTGGTACGGGGCGAAGACTCTGGAGAAACTCCAGCAGTCCAAAGCAGAGCTGAAGTCAAGGTTGAAGGCAGGGACGATCGACGACTCTGACCTCTTCGATCTGCTTTCCGACCTGGACTTGAAGATCCAGGACGCAGAGGCGGACAGGGCGCAGTTCGAGAAGGAACAGGCGAGTAAGAACTTCCTCTCACGGTTCTCCATTGAGAAGTGGGATTCCTGGGGTCTTCGCCAGAGGCGGACCGCTATCGACGCGGTCCTGTCCGCGGTGATCGTCCTCCCGATCCCTGAGGGGCGCACAAAGCGCGCCCCGTTCGATCCATCTCTGCTGATCCCCGTCTGGCGCAAGTCGTGCTCGGCGAGTCCAGGGCCCGCGCTCGTCCCGGCCCGGCCGACGACCCGGCCCTCACCTTCACGGTGAAGACGGCGGACTTCCTGCGGATCCTCGCCGGCGACGCCAACCCGGCGACGCTCCTCATGGACGGCCGCCTCGAACTGCGCGGCGACCACGACCTGGCGCCGCGCCTCAGCGAGATGTTCGGCGGCCCGTCCCCGTACTGACCCCCGGGGCGCTTGGTGGTGGCCGTAGTCCCCCGATGACCACGGCCACCACATAGTCAGACGTCCACACCCCCCGCGAGAGTTCGCGATCCGGCGAAAAACCTCGATCATCTTCCCCCGCGATGCCTTACCGTCGCCTGGTGTTCTCCCTCCAGGAACCCCCGCTGTTCGCACGCCTGCAGAAGGCCCGCAGCGTCCTCGTCGCGGGCGCGGGCGGCGGCTTCGACGTCTACGCGGGTCTCCCCTTGGCCCTCGCCCTCATGCAGGACGGGAAGGACGTCCACCTGGCCAACCTCTCGTTCAGCGCGCTGTACGGCCTCCCGTCCGACACCTGGCTGGAGGTGGACGTCGCCGCCGTGACCCCCGAGACCCCCGGCCGCGACGACTACTTCCCCGAGGGCGCGCTCGCGCGGTGGCTCGACCTCCACGGCCTGCCGTCCACCGTCTACGCGTTCCCGAAGGTCGGCGTCGAACCGCTCCGCGCGGCGTACCGGTACCTGGCCGACCACCTCGGCCTGGACGCGATCGTCCTCGTGGACGGCGGCACCGACATCTTCATGCGCGGCGACGAGGCCGGCCTCGGCACCCCAGAGGAGGACATGGCGAGCCTTGCCGCCGTCCACGGCCTCGACGTCCCCGAGAAGATCGTCGTGTCCCTGGGCTTCGGCGTCGACGCCTACCACGGCGTCAGCCACGCGCTCGTCCTGGAGAACCTGGCCGCCCTGACCGCCGACGGCTCCTACCTGGGCGCCCTGTCCATCCCCCGCGACAGCCGCGAGGCGGCGCTCTACCTGGACGCGGTCGAGTACGCGCAGGCGGCGACGCCCGCCCACCCGAGCATCGTGAACGGCTCGATCGCCGCCGCCGTCCAGGGCCGGTTCGGCGACGTCCACGTCACGACCAGGACGCGCGGCAGCGAGCTGTTCATCAACCCGCTCATGGCGATGTACTTCGCCGTGGACCTGGACGGCCTGGCCCGCCGCTCCCTCTACCTCGACCGCCTGGAGGGCACCCGGCTCATGCGCCAGATCACCTCGATCATCGAAGACTTCCGGGACGAGGTCCGCTCCCGCCCGCCCCGCCAGTACCCGCACTGAGCTACGACCTGATCGACGGGCGGCCCGCGATCAGGTCGCTGAGCCGGTCGCCGAGCCGCTGCACGGGCCGCCGGTAGCGGCGTTCGCGCTTGACGGCGCGCCGCTCCTTGCGCGACCCCGGCCGGTACCTCCGCCGCGCCCACGGCGAGTCGGGACGGGCCAGCCGGACGGCCCCGACCAGCGCAACCACGCCGATGAACAGCCCGATCAAGCCCGTCCAGACCTTGCCCTTGAGGAGGGCGACCAGGGCCACCAGCATGTCGAACACGATGATGGCCGCGATCGCCCACAGGCCGTCGCCCGCCACGTCGTCCAGGCCGAGAGGCCGCAGGCCCAGCAGCATCAGCCCGCACAGCGCGATCGTGATGAACACGACCTCGACCGACAGGCGGCCCTGCTCGCTCCAGTAGACGTCCTCCAGGTGCAGGACGAGCGCGAACTCGTCCAGCACCAGCGCCGTCCCGACCCCGAACACGGCGGCGGCCGCCGCCGCCCACCCGGACGATCCGTCCTGGACGGCAAGCCCGCCCACACCGCCCACACACATGAAAACCAGGCCGAACACGACATGGTGGATATGCCGCCCGCCCGGCGTGACGTTGCCCGGCCACCACCGCACCTGCCGCCGGATCATCCGCACGCTGAACCGGATGAACAGAAATCCGGCGATGAACGCCGCAAGAAAGCACGACAGCCGCAGACGCCCGGTGTCCGATATCTCCCGCGAGAACCACTCCGCCACACCGCAGACATTCCGCCACAGCTCCCAACCCACACCCAGCGGTCGGCTACCGACGCTTTGCCTTCACCACCGATCCCGAGGCCCCACCGCCCACACATGCCCGCAGCTGGGCATGTCCCGGAACGGCTAGTTCGGGTCCGTCTTGAGAGCGTTTCGGAGTTTGTCTAGTTCGGCGTGCCATTCTTGGAGGCCGTCGCCGGCTTCGGCCCAGAGGTCCTGCGATTCGGAATTCGGGCCCGCCACCCGGTCGAGGGCGGCCAGCGCCAGGGTTCGGAGGTCGTCGGGCAGGTCCGGCACGGGCCGCTCCGGGCCGTAGATGGGGTCCGCAGGTGGGCCGCCGGGGCATTGCGCCGCTACCAGGGCGGCTGCGGCGACGGCCGTGTCGCCCTCCGAGCGGTCCAGGTAATCCGCCTCGTGGAGCACGGCTTCCAAGGCTTCTCGGACGGCGGCCGGACGCTCGTCCAAGGCCAGGTCATCGAGGTCGCCCGCGAAATCGGCGGCGGTGTCGTTGCCGAACGGGGTCGCGTCCCAGGTTCCCATCTCCACCTCCAAGGGTCCCCGCACTCTAGACAATTCCGGCAGCCGCCGAGAATGTTGCCGGTGTTGACGCGAAGGGAGCGGGGCCCGGTGGTACGAGTCCTGACCTGGAATGTGTGGTGGCGGTTCGGGCCTTGGGAAGCCCGCAGGGAGGCGATCGCGACGACGCTTGCGGAACTCGGCTGCGACATCGTCGGGCTGCAGGAGGTCTGGGGCGAGGGCGACGAGAACCTCGCCGGGTGGCTCGCCGACCGGCTCGGCATGCACTGGACGTGGGCGGCCTCCGACCGGCCCGGCCGCTGGCACGCCCGCCTCGACGGCTCGACGGCCGACGTCGGGGACGCCGTTCTCAGCCGATGGCCGATCATCGACCAGGACGTCCTGCGCCTGCCCACCGGGGACGGCCGCGACGACGGCCATCGGGCCCTGTTCGCGCTGGTGGACGCCCCCGTCCATCCGGTGCCGTTCTTCACCACGCATCTGAATTCGGAGCCGCACGGGTCTGCCGTGCGCTGCGCCCAAGTGACGGCCCTGGCGGGGTTCGTCGCGTCCCTCCGAGACCGCAGCCCGTTCCCGCCCGTGGTCACCGGCGACTACAACGCGCATCCTGATTCCGACGAGATGCGCCTGTTCGGCGGGTACCGGACGGCGCCCGCCGTCCCCGGCCAGGTCCTGGTGGACGCCTGGGAGTACGCCGACCCGGCCGCGCCCGCCGTGACCTGGGACCCGGTCAACCCCTACGCGGCGCAGACCCTCGAACCGCCGGGGCGCATCGACTACATCCATGTGGGG
>NZ_VCKZ01000684.1 GCF_005889745.1 Actinomadura geliboluensis | reverse complement strand
GGACGTGATCGTCCAGATGAACATAGAGTGCGGTCAGAAGGGCGTCCAAGTCAGTCTTCACACACCGACCATGGGCGCCCTTCGCCGTGCCCGCACCCGGTTCAGCAATTTCCCATCAACGATCTAGACGGGATGCCGCCCCGCCGCCGAGGGAAGCGACTCGTTCCCCTGCGGTGCTCGACTCGGACGGAAGGGCGGCGTCCGTAGCTCCCGGACTCGCGACCCGAGCCCGGCGACCCCTGGCCGGTGGCCGCCCGGACGAACTCCGGCGGCCACCGGCCGTCTCACGTCGAGGGGTCGGCGATGCCGTCCAGCTCCCGGCGCGCCCGGCGCCGCTCCTTCTCCGCCCTCGCCGCCGCCTTCTCCTCGGCCTTCTCGGCCTTCGCCGCGGCCTTCTCGGCGGCCCGCTCCCGGCGCTCCAGCTCCTTGCGCCGCCGGCGCGGGTCCAGCGACGGCTTCGGCTCCAGCGCCGCCAGGCCGTTCCAGGCGAGGTTCACCACGTGCGCGGCGACCTCCTCCCGGCGCGGCTTGCGGACGTCCAGCCACCACTGGCCCGTCATCGCGACCATGCCGACCAGCATCTGCGCGTACATGGGCGCGAACTTGTCGTCGTAGTCGTGCCGGTCGAACTCCTGCGCGAGGACGTACTCCACCTCGCCCGCTATCTCGCTCAGCAGGCTGGCGTAGCTGCCGGTGCCCGTGCCGCCGTGCGAGTCGCGGACGAGGATCCGGAACCCGTCCGGATGGCTCTCGATGTACTCCAGCAGCGCCAGCGCCGCCTTCTCCAGCTTCCCGCGGTAGTGGATGGCCGAGTTCAGCGCGTCCGTGACCAGCCGCAGGAGCCGCTCGAACTCGCGGTCGACGACGACCGCGTAGAGCCCCTCCTTGCCGCCGAAGTGCTCGTACACCACGGGCTTCGACACGCCGGCCGCGGAGGCGATCTCCTCCACCGAGGTGCCGTCCAGGCCGCGGTCGGCGAACAGCGACCGGCCGATGTCGAGCAGCTGCTCGCGGCGTTCCTTGCCCGTCATCCGCTTTCTGCGGGACCTGGGAGCGGGATCTGTCACGGGATCAATTGTGGCGGTCAAACCGCCTGCTTCGTGCGTTTCGCCGCCAGCCTGTCGCTGTTCGGCCACCGGACGTCGTGCGCCCAGCCCGCCTTCTCGAACGCCTGGATGATCCGCGCGCTGATGTCGACCTGCCCCTTCAGCACGCCGTGCCGCGCGCACGTCGGGTCCGAATGGTGCAGGTTGTGCCACGATTCGCCCAGCGACGGGATCGCCAGCCACCACACGTTGCGGGACTTGTCGCGGACCTCGAAGTCCTCGGTGCCGAACGTGTGGCAGATCGAGTTGATCGACCACGTCACATGGTGCACCAGCGTGATCCGGACCAGCCCGGCCCAGAACAGCGCGGTCAGGAAGCCAGTCCAGGACATCGTGATCAGCCCGCCGAGCACCGCCGGCAGCAGGAACGACACCGCGACCAGCCCGGGGAACGCGAGGTGGATGCGCCGGATGTCCCGGTCGTTCAGCAGGTCCTTCGCGAACCGCTTCTTGGACGTCCGGTTGGCGTCGAACAGCCAGCCGTAGTGCGCCCAGGCCAGGCCCTTCGCCAGCGCCTTCCAGTCGTCCCCGAACCGCCACGGCGAGTGCGGGTCGAACTCCTTGTCGGAGTGCTTGTGGTGCCGCCGGTGGTCGGCGACCCACGTGATGACCGGCCCCTCCACGGCCAGGCTCCCGGCCAGCGCCATGAAGATCTTCAGGCCGCGCCTGGCCTTGAAGGACCCGTGCGTGAAGTACCGGTGGTACCCGACCGTGATGCCCCCCGCGGACAGGACGTAGAACACCGCGGTGAGCACGACGTCCGTCCAGCCGAGGAACCGGCCCCACGCCAGCGGGACCGCCGCGAACAGTGCCAGGAACGGCACGCCCGTGAACGCGGCGATGAGCACCCGTTCCGCGGTGCCGCGCGCCTCGGGCGCGAACTCTGGCCGCGGTTGCGGTCGAGGGGGGTCCATGGTCGGAGCCGTTGTCATGCGTCACCACTTCCTGCGACTAGGTGAGCCTTACTTACGCCAACGTAACCTACGCAAGCGTAGGTTGCCCAGAGTCGAACCGTAAATTCAGCAAGAAACTGCCCCTCAGGCCACAAACCCCTCAC
>NZ_VCKZ01000683.1 GCF_005889745.1 Actinomadura geliboluensis | reverse complement strand
GGGCTGTGCGGAGGGCTGCGCGGGTCAGTAGGAGGACGGGGCCGTCCGGGTCTTTGCTGTCGCGGACGGCGACCGCGCCGGTGACGGCGGCCAACTCGACGCAATTGCCGCCGTTGGAGCCGCTGTGGCTGCTCTTGCGCCAGTGGGTGTCGGGGATGCTGCCGCCGTTGGAGCCGCCGTGGCTGCTCTCGCCACTATGGGCACTTCGGCGCCAGCTGAGGTCTTTCAGAGACATGGAGCCAGTGTCGGACGCGTGGTTGAGCTTGTCAGCGGGCGTGTCCGTCCGGTTGGGGTTGCCTCTGGGGAAGGTGGACGGGCTTGGGCTCCGCCTGTGGCGAAGGGTGAGGTGCGGCGGGTCGTCCGGGCAGGCGATGCGACGACTCGCCGCTACTCAAGGGGGTCGGCGGGGTGGTGATGCCGGGTGGTCAGTGGGTGTCGGTGGCGGATTGGAGGGCTGTGCGGAGGGCTGCGCGGGTCAGTAGGAGGACGGGGCCGTCCGGGTCCTTGCTGTCCCGCACCGCCACCACCGACGCACAGGCGACGTCCGCCAGTTCGACACAGTCGCCGCCGTTGCTCAGGCTTCGCCGGGCCTTTCGCCACTTGGCGTTCTTCAGGTCCATCGCTCTTCGGCCACCTTCCTGATGAAGTCTCGCGACATGTCTGCCGGAAGCGCTCTGCTCCGGAGTTCAACCAGGACGCGTGCGAGTTCCCCGAGGTCTGCGGGGTCGTCTGTCGTGAGCCCTCGTATAGCCGTCTCTATGTAGGCTATCTGGCTCATATCGGCCATCGTAGCCAAGACGAAGCTGCTCCCATTTCCTGGGTGTTCGCCGCTTCCGATGACGACCTGGACGGTCACGTTGGGGCGCTCACTGAGGGCGATCAGATGCTCAAGCTGCTCTCTCATCGTCTCGGCGGTACCGACTGGCCTGTACAGCGCTTGCTCGTCGACCAGGAGCGTCACCATGGGACCGTCCTCCCGGTCGAGGATCTTCTGCCGCTCCAGCCGCGCAGCTACGGCCTCTTCGTTTCCCTTGAGGATCGCTTTGGCGTAGGCCGGTGTTTGGGCAAGACCTGCTATCACGCATAGCTGGTAACACGTCAACTCGACGGCGTCACCTTCGATCCTGGGCCAGTCAAACCAGATCGGTACGGGGTGACCGTCCTTGTTCAGGTCCTCCCATAGGCTGATGAGTGCGCCGCTCGCATCCAGGTAGTCGTCCACGATCTCGACGAATGATCGACTTGCGCGTCTCTTGCCCGCCTCGATCCGGCTGACCTGTGCACCGCTCAGGTTCGTCAGGTGCGCGATGGTCTCCTGCTTGACGCTCTTCGCCTCCCGCATTCGGCGCAGTTGGCGGCCGAAGGCGACGAGAGCGGGGGACTCTCGGGGTCGCTGACGACGTGGAGGCATGGCTCTTACCTCTCTATGTCATTTACCAGCCTGGCCACGGGCTTGCCATCGTCAGCCAAGCTAATCGGGTAAAGCCAATCCTAGCCGGGTTAGTGGCTCAATGTGTGCTGTACACCACACACAGTGAGGAGAGGGTCATGGGGCAGGCGGTGACGCAGAACGAGATGGTGGTGAAGCGGGACCCCAAGGTCGTCGCGGAGGTCCGGCAGTTCGTGCGGCTGGTCACCGGCGGGTACGGGATGGACGACTTCGTGCCGTGTCTGGTGGCCAGCGAGTTGGTCACCAATGCGCTTCAGCACGCGGCGTCCGAGACGGACGGGGACGTGGTCCTGCGGTTGAGCCGGACCGAGGACGACGCGCTGTGGATGGAGGTCCAGGACGCCGCCTGCGGCCTGCCGCACATGCTGGAGGCCGACACGACGAGCGAGACGGGCCGGGGCCTGTTCATCGTCGATCAGTACGCCCGCTGCTGGGGCATCCGCGCCCTGGCCGACAACGTCGGCAAGGTCGTCTTCGCGGTCATCGACCGCACCTGAAGACCAGCGGAGGGGCGTTCCTCCCGTCCGCCCCTCCGCCCCCCTTCCGCCCGGTGTCAGCGGCGACCGGTGCGCAGGTGGATGCGTTCGCCGCTTTTGCCGAAGAGGCTGAGCACTTCGACGTTGCCGCTGCCGGCGGCGCCGAACCAGTGCGGGATCTGGCAGTCGAACTCGGCCGCTTCGCCGGCGCCCATGACGAAGTCGTGGTCGCCCAGGCG
>NZ_VCKZ01000192.1 GCF_005889745.1 Actinomadura geliboluensis | reverse complement strand
CGATCATGGACCCCACCGTCCCGGCGGCCCGTCATGGTCCCGTGCCGGTGATGTCCGGATCTCGTGACACACGGCGCTGAATGATCAGCTGTGGCCGATACTGTGCTGGTGGCGAGCATTCTGTTCATCGAGGATGATCCGTCCGCGCGGACGGCCCTGGAGCTGGCGCTGACCCGCCAGGGGCACGGGGTCACCTCCCGGGCCACCGGCGAGGACGGCCTGGCGGCGCTGCGGTCGCGGCGCCCCGAGATCGCGATCCTGGACGTGATGCTCCCCGGCATCGACGGGATCGAGGTGTGCCGGCGCATCCGCCGCGAGGACTCGCTGCCGGTGATCCTGCTGACCGCCCGCGGCGACGACCTCGACATCGTGCTCGGCCTGGAGGCGGGCGCCGACGACTACGTGGTGAAGCCCGTCGAGCCGCGCGTCCTCGACGCCCGCATCCGGGCCGTCCTGCGGCGCGCCGACCAGACCCGCACCGACCGCTCCGTCTACGGCGACCTCGTCATCGACCGGCTGTCGCTGAAGGTGACCAAGGGCGGCGCCGACCTGCGCCTCACCCCGACCGAGCTGCGGCTGCTGCTGGAGCTGACCCGCCGGCCGGGGCAGGCCCTCACCCGGCAGCACCTGCTCGCCGAGGTGTGGGAGCACACCTACCCCGGCGACTCCCGGCTCGTGGACGCCTGCGTGCAGCGCGTCCGCGCCAAGATCGAGGACGAGCCCGCCGAGCCGCGGCTGATCGAGACGGTCCGGGGGTTCGGCTACCGGTTCACCGCGCCATGACGCGCCGCCGGCTCACCGGGCTGCGGATGCGGCTCGCCGCCGCGTTCACGGCCGTCGCGCTGCTGGCGTCCGTGCTCGCGTCCGGCATCTCCTACGTGCTGATGCGGCGGATGATGCTGCAGCGCGCCCAGGCCGCGGTGCTCTCCGACGTCCGCGGCACCCTGTCCCAGCAGGTCCCGGTCAGCCTGCCGCCCGACTCGGCGCCGCTGGTCGGCGCGGCCCTGGAGGAGGCGCTCGGCGCGGCCCCCGGCCGCAGGGCCGCCGCGGTGCCGGTGCCGCTGATCGGCGGCGAGACCGGCGTCCCGCCGCCCGGCGCGCTGGACGTCCCGGTGACCCGGGAGTTCGCCCGGCGCGCGCTGCACGGCGTGGTCTTCCAGCGCGTCTACCGGCACGGCACGCCCTACCTGCTCGTCGGCGCCCGCGTCACCGGCTACTCGACCACGGCGGACGAGCCGTGGCGGACGACGCCGCCGATGGTGTACGTCTCGGCGAGCCTCCATCGCGAGGCCGCCGACCTGCGGCTGTTCACCCGCGTGCTGCTGATCGCGGACGCCGCCGCGCTGGCGGCGGCGCTCGGCCTCGCGCTGCTGGCCACCCGGGGCGTGCTGGGCCCGGTCCGCCGCCTCGGCGCCGCCGCCCGCGCGCTCGGCACGGGCGAGCTCGGCACCCGCGTCCGGGTGGACGGCCGGGACGAGCTCGCCGACCTCGCCCGCACCTTCAACGGCACGGCGGCGGCCCTGGAGCGGACGGTCACCGAGCTGCGCGCGATGGAGGCCGCGTCCCGCCGGTTCGTCGCGGACGTCTCGCACGAGCTGCGCACCCCGCTCACCTCGATGGTCGCGATGACCGGAGTGCTGGCCGAGGAGGCGGCGGACGCGCCGGACGGCGGCGGCGCGGCGCGGCTCGTCGCGGCGGAGACGCGGCGGCTCGGCGCGCTGGTGGAGAACCTGATCGAGATCAGCCGGTTCGACGCGGGCGCCGCCGCGCTCGTCCTCGACGACGTGAACGTCGCCGCCGCGGTCGGCGCCGCCCTCGCGGCGCGCGGCTGGCGGGACGAGGTGGCGGTCGAGGGCCCCGCCGACCTGTTCGTCCGGCTGGACCCGCGGCGCTTCGACGTGATCGTCGCCAACCTCGCCGGGAACGCCCTCAAGCACGGGCGACCGCCCGTCACGCTGCGCTTCGAGCGCGCCGCCGGCGAGCCCGGCGGCGGCGTGCGGGTCGTGGTCGCCGACCGCGGTCCCGGTCTCCCCGGCGACCTGCTCGCCGTGGTCTTCGACCGCTTCACCAAGGCCGAGGCGGCGCGCTCGCGCAGCGAGGGCAGCGGCCTCGGCCTCTCGATCGCCAGGGAGAACGCGCTGCTGCACGGCGGGACGCTGGACGCCGCGAACGGGCCGGACGGCGGGGCGGTGTTCACGCTGTGGCTGCCGGACGGCGAGGGGGAGGAGCCCGCATGAGACGGCCGCACCGGATGCCGCGCGTGCTCGCGGCGGCGGCCTGCGCCGCACTGGCCGGCTGCGGGATCAGGCCGACCGGGATCGTCCGGGCGGGCGGGTTGCCGTCCGCCGGCGCCTACCCCGCCACGGTCACCGTGTACCTCGTCCACGGCGACCGGCTGCGGTCCGTGACGCGGCCCGGCCTGCCCGGCCGGCCGAATCTGGGCCTGGAGCAGCTGAACGTGCCGCCGACGACGCGGGAGCGCGCCATGGGGCTGCGCACCGAGGTCGACACGCCGCTGGAGGCGTACGCGGTCGTCGACGCGTCCGGCCCGGTGGTGGGGCGCTCGCTGATGGTCGTCCGGCCGGCCGACGGCCAGCCGCGCTCGATGAGCTGGTCGCGGATCGCGATGGCCCAGATCGCCTGCACCGCGCAGGCCGTCCCGGGCATCGAGGGAGTCAGCCTGTGGAGCGCCCCGAACCGGGGCGGGGCCGCGTGGGCGCCGGTGACCTGCGACCGGTTCGCCGACCTGCTCGAATGATCAGTTGCGGGTCAGCCACTCGGTGGTGGCCTCGCCGAGGACCGAGCGGACGGCGAGGACGGCGATGCCGAGGGTGAGGACGGGCATCACGACCCAGCGCTCCACCTTGCCGTCCGTCCGCGGGACGAGCGGGACATCGATCCGCCAGGGCAGCGGCCAGAACACCGGGCAGCCGCGCGGTGTCAGGCAGTCGCCGACCACGTGCGCGAAGCAGCCGAGCGCGACCGCGAACCCGACGAAGCTCATATCGATCTTGTGCATCAGCCAGACGGCGACGAGGGCGAGCGCGCAGTCGGCGAGCGCCGACTGCGGCTCCTTGCCCTCGAAGTCCAGCCCGACGCCGCGCAGGCCCAGCCCGACGATCATGAAGAGGCAGGCCCACCAGGCGTAGATGTAGTGGGTGGCGAGGGTGTCCATCGCCCAGCCCATGCCGACCGCGAACAGGATCGAGTGGGTGGCGTGCCGGTGCCCGCCCGAGATCTTCCCGATCCACTTGCACATGTGCTGGGTGATGGGGCCGAACGTGTTGGCGATGCGGCCGTTGTGGTGGTCGATGTCCGGCAGGATCGCCGCGCCCGCGCACACCACGGCGCCCGCGGCGACCTGCTCCACCGACAGCGACACCGCGTGGTCGCCGAGGAGCGGCTCGTAACCGAGCACCGGGACGGCGGCCAGCCACGCCAGCGCGCCGCTCAGGGCGTGCGTCTTGCCCATCATGTGCCGTTCCCCGCCTTCCAGACCGTCCCCACCGCCCGTACTCAGGGCGGGACTCTAACCGGCACCTGATCGTTTTCAGTGGCGACGCGCCGAAGCGGGCGCTACGTCCCTTTGATGCGAAACACGGGACTTCGGTTCCCCTCCGCCGGCCCGCGCCGGCCGCGCGCGCCCCGCGCGCGGAGACGACCGCCCCGACGTCCGCGTGCTGAACCGGGGCGCCGTCCGGTCAGACCGGGACGAAGCGCCAGGCATCGGACTCCTCGCCCGGCTCGTACGGGGAGTCCAGGCGCTTGGCGAGCACCCCCGGCAGCCCCTGGTCGCGCGCCGCCGCCGCGACGGCGTCGCCGTCACCGGGGAACCAGGGCGCCGTCTGCCACGTCGGCCCCGACAGCCCGAGCCCGTCGAGCCGCTCGCGCCGCTCCCGGTACGGGACGTCCAGCAGCGGACGCCCGTCCAGATGGAGCACGTCGTAGAGCATGTACATCTCGCGGCCCTCCAGGACGGCCAGCTCCCCGTCCAGCACCGCGCGCCGGGAGCCGAGCTCGGCGCCGAGCCGGGAGCCGAGCCCGCCCGGGCCGTCCACGGCGCGGCCCCGCCCGTCGGTGAACCGGGTCCGCCCGCCCTCGACGTAGGCGGCCAGCCGCCGGCCGCCCCACCCGAACTCGAAGCCCCACGCGTCCTGGTCGCGGGGCAGCCGCGCCCGCTCCGCCGGGCGCATCGGGCGCAGCGACTCCGGCAGCGGCTCGGCGTCCGGGTCGGCCGGCGGGTCCATCCGGTGGATCATCCAGTTCTTCCCGCGCGTCCGGAACAGCACGTACCGGCCGGAGACCCGCGCGCCGTGGATGACGATCTTCACCTCGCGCTCGGACCACTTCTCCGTCTCGTACGTCCCGCGGTCCCAGACGGTCATCGTCCCGGCGCCGTACTCGCCGCGCGGGATCTCGCCCTCGAACGTCGCGTACTCCAGGGGATGGTCCTCGGTGTGCACGGCCAGGTGGTTCGTGTCCGGGCTCCACGGCAGGCCCTTCGGGACGGCCCACGACACCAGCACGCCGTCGCGTTCGAGCCGCAGGTCCCAGTGCAGGCTGGTGGCGTGGTGCTCCTGGACGACGAACGTGTCGTCGTTCCCGCGCGGCACGGCCGCGTCCGCGGGCACGGGCTCCGGTGTGCGTCCCGGATCGCGCTTGCCCCGGTACTCGGCGAGCTTGTCGCCGCTCTTGACGTCCTTGCCGTCGTCGCCGGTCTTCTTGCGGCGGGCGCTCTTGTCCGCGGCGGCCCGCTCCTTCGGGGGCGTGTCCTTCTTCGGGGTCACGCCCGGGACATACCCGAGATCAGCGGATGAAGACGGCGTAGTCGGCGACGTCGCCCGTCAGGTCGGGCGGCAGCCCCGCGACGGCGGCCAGCTCCTCGGCGGACATGAACCCGCCCGCCTCCGCCCGCACCCGCGTTATCTGCGCCGCGAGCTCCGGGGTGATGCCGGGCAGCAGCGTCAGCGCCTCGGCCGGGGCGTGGTTGACGTCGACGAGCCCGCCGTCGTTGTACTGGCGCGGCAGGTCGGGCCGCCCGATCCGCAGCTCCTTGGCGAGCCCCGGGTCGGCCGCGGCCAGCTCCCGCGCCTTCTCCCGCAGCAGCCGGCGGCGCTTGACCTGCTCCACCACGGCCTCGTTGTCGACGCCCGACAGGCCGTGCGGGTCGAACACCCGCCGCCGGATCAGGAACGCGTGCCCGCAGCCCACCACCGCGAGCACGAACAGCAGCACGCCCACCAGGCGCTCGGCGCCCTCCTCCTTGCCGATGTCGGGCAGCAGGAACATCGCCAGCGCGAACACCCCGAGGTAGGCGGCCGTGGACACCACCAGGTGCGCGCTGCGGCGCCACAGCGCCGCCGCCGCGAACGTGAACGGCGTGGCGTAGCCGAGGGTCAGGAACGGCAGCGCCGCCCACGTCACGCTCAGCGCCGCCCGCCCCGGAGGCATGCTGTCGGACGGAACCCTCGGCTCGTACGGCGCTGGGGCGTTCATCCAGAAATTCTCCCGGCCGGCTGGGGCGCTGAATCGGACTCTAGATCAAGGGAACCGTCACGGGAGGGTGAGGATTTCGTGGCCGTCATCGGTCACCAGCAGCGTGTGCTCGAACTGCGCGGTGCGCTTGCGGTCCTTGGTGACGACCGTCCAGCCGTCCGGCCAGATGTCGTAGTCGTGGGTGCCGAGCGTCAGCATCGGCTCGACCGTGAACGTCATGCCCGGCTCGATGATCGTCGTCGCGGCGGGGTCGTCGTAGTGCGGGACGACCAGGCCCGAGTGGAAGGTGGTGCCGATCCCGTGCCCGGTGAAGTCGCGGACGACCCCGTACCCGAACCGCTTGGCGTACGACTCGATGACCCGCCCGATCACGTTCAGCGCCCGCCCCGGCTTGACCGCGCGGATGCCGCGCATCGTCGCCTCGCGGGTGCGCTCCACCAGCAGCCGCGACTCCTCGTCGACGTCGCCGCACAGGAACGTCGCGTCGGTGTCGCCGTGCACGCCGTCGATGTAGGCGGTGATGTCGATGTTGACGATGTCGCCGTCGCGCAGGACGGTGTCGTCCGGGATGCCGTGGCAGATCACCTCGTTGATCGAGGTGCACAGCGACTTCGGAAACCCGCGGTAGCCCAGCGTCGACGGGTAGGCGCCGTGGTCCAGCAGGAACTCGTGGCCGATGCGGTCGAGCTCGTCGGTGGTGACGCCCGGCCGGATGTTCGCGCCGACCTCCGCCAGCGCCTGCGCCGCGATCTTCCCGGCCACCCGCATCCGCTCGATGATCTCGGGGGTCTTGACGTCCGGCTCCCCGGTCTTCGGCCGCTTCTTCCCCACGTACTCCGGGCGCGGAATGGCCGACGGGACCTTCCGCATCGGTGAAACGGTGCCGGGCCGGAGCAGCTGGGTCGTCATAGTGATGGAGTGTAGTCAGCGGGATCGGGGCAACGAATCCCGCAGAGCGAGAGGAGCGCCGATGGCCGACGACGACGGTGACTGGTGGTTCTGCCTGAAGCACATGAAGCCCGAGCACGGGCCCGGGTGCCCCGGCAAGGACCGGATGGGGCCGTACAGGTCCGAGGGCGAGGCCGCGAACGCCATGGAGCTCGCCCGCGAGCGCAACGAGTCCTGGCGCCGCCAGGAGCCCGACGACTGATCAGCCCACGGGTCACTCAACGACGGGTCACTCCACGACGGGCCCGGAGACCGCGTCGAGGAGCCTGGCGAGCCGGTCGCGGAGCCCCCGGGGCGTCCGCGCCGGCTCCCGCCCGGCCGCCGCGCTGACGAGGTGCTGCGCCCCGTCGAACGACATCAGCGCCTCGTCCGGCGGGACGGTCAGCGCCTCGTGCGCGAGGCCCCGCAGCTCCCGGTCGCCGCCCTCCAGCGCCAGCACGGTCGCGCCCGTGCGGCGGGCGTCGTCGACCCGCTCCAGCAGCGGGACGGGCGCCTCCTCCTCGGCGACGACGAACAGCGTCTCGCCGCGCCGCGCCGCCTCCAGCCGCTCCAGGCCGACCCGCAGGTGCGGGGGCGCGTCCGCGGGCGGCGTCCAGCGGACCAGCGTCGGCGCCAGCCCGGGGGCGCCGCCGAGCCTGCTCTCGTCGTCCAGGTGCGCGGCCAGGTGCCACGGGTCGCCGGCGGGCGTGCCGACCAGCAGCAGCCCGCCCGGCGTGCGGGAGGTGACCCGCAGCGCCCGGCCGAACTCCTCGGTCCGCTCCAGCCAGCCCGTGGCCGACAGGACCTCGCGCAACATGGTGATCTGCTCGGCGTCCACGGGCACCATGGTGCCGCACCCGGCGCCCTGATCAGGCGGTTTTCCGCGAGCCGGGAGCCCTGGCCGCGGCGGCCCGGAGCCGGTTTGGCAGACTCGGCCGCATGACTGAGCAGCAGCAGAAGACGCCCTACGACCTCCCCGACGTCAGCGGCCTGTCGATCGGCATCCTCGGCGGCACCGGCGACCAGGGCAAGGGGCTCGCGCGGCGGTTCGCGCTCGCCGGGCACGCGGTGACGATCGGGTCGCGCAGGGCCGAGCGCGCCCAGGCCGCCGCCGACGAACTGGCCGCCGAGCGCGCCGGCCTGCGGATCTCCGGCGCCGAGAACCCGGTCGCCGCCGGGCGGTCGGACGTCGTGGTCGTCGCCGTCCCGTGGGACGGCCACAAGGCCACGCTGGAGTCGCTGCGCGCCGAGCTGGCCGGCAAGATCGTCGTGGACTGCGTGAACCCGCTCGGCTTCGAGAAGGGCAAGGGCGCGTTCGCGCTGCCGGTCGAGGAGGGCAGCGCCGCCGAGCAGGCCGCCGCCGTGCTCGCCGACAGCCGCGTGGTCGCCGCCTTCCACCACGTCTCCGCCAAGCTGCTGCTCGACCCCGGCGTGGACGAGATGGAGCTGGACGTCCTCGTCCTCGGCAACGACCGCGAGGCCACCGACCTCGTCCAGGCCCTCGCGGGCCGCATCCCCGGCATGCGCGGCGTCTACGGCGGCCGGCTGCACAACGCCCACCAGGTCGAGGCGTTCACCGCCAACCTCATCTCCATGAACCGCCGCTACAAGGCCCACGCGGGACTGCGCATTACCGACGTTTGATCGTTAGGCTCGGTGCGGTGCCGAGTCTGAACGATCCCGAGGCGGCGCGGCGGCCGCTGGTCCTGCTGCCCTCGACGAGGACGGGGCCGCTGCGCGCGGTGGCGACGCGGGTCGGGATCGCGCTGCTGCTCCTGTTCGCCGTGGTCGCCGTCGTCTACGCCGACCGCGGCGGCTACCGCGACAGCGGCGACGGGGAGCTGTCGCTGCTGGACGCGTTCTACTACGCCACGGTGACCGTCTCGACCACCGGCTACGGCGACATCACGCCGGGGGGGGACGCGGCCCGGCTCGTCAACATCGTCTTCATCACGCCCGTGCGGGTGCTGTTCCTCATCGTCCTCGTGGGCACGACCCTGGAGGTCCTGGCGGAACGCACCCGCGAGGACTGGCGCAAGTCACGCTGGAGGGCACGCGTGCGCGACCACATCGTGGTGGCCGGCTACGGCACGAAGGGCCGCAGCGCCATCAAGACCCTGCTGAGCACCGGCGTCGACCGCGCGTCGATCGTCGTCGTGGACCCGGACCCGCGCGTGGTCGCGGAGGCCGCGGAGGCCGGGTTCGTGAGCATCGTCGGGGACGCGACGCGCAACTCGGTGCTGAAGCAGGCCGGGGTGCAGCGCGCCCGAGAGATCGTGGTGGCGAGCGCCCGCGACGACACCGCGGTGCTGATCACCCTGACCGCGCGGCAGCTCAACCCGCACGCCGGGATCCAGGCGTCGGTGCGCGAGTCGGAGAACGTCCCGCTGCTGCGGCAGTCGGGCGCCGACCGCGTGGTGACGTCGTCGGAGGCGGCGGGGCGGCTGCTCGGGATGTCCACCAGCCAGCCCGCCGTCAGCGAGGTCATCGAGGACCTCCTCGACCAGGGCAGCGGCCTCGACCTGGTGTCGCGCGAGGTGCGGCCGGACGAGGTCGGCGGCTCGCTCGCCGCGGTGCGCGAGCCGGCGCTCGCGGTCGTCCGGGACGGCCGGACGCTGCCGTTCGACGACCCGCGGTGCACGACCCTGGAGGCCGGCGACCGGCTGATCGTCGCCCGCTCGTCGCCGCGCCCGCGCGCCCGTTCCGCCGAGGAGAGGGGAGCGGACGGCGCCTCCGCTGCGTCCGAACAGTGACATATCATCGGGGTGGCGACAGGCAGGTGGACATGCGAGAGATCCGGTCGGCAGATCCGTGGAGCGCCTTTCTGGCCCCTCCCGGGCGCGCGGGAGCGCGCCGGGAGCCCGGCGCGGCGCCCGCCGCCGAACCCGGTCCGCCCGCCGGGCCGGCCGGTGGAGGGCCCGGTGGAGGGCCCGTCCCCGAGGACTCGTGCCGGCGCGTGCTCGCCCAGTTGAAGGCGGCCGGCGCCCCGCAGTCGCTGGAGCAGCTCCACCACGCGACCCGGCTCGGGCTGCTGGAGGTCGCGGACGCCGTGGACGCGCTGCGCGAGCGCGGCCTGGTCGCCGTGGACCGCGAGATCGACGAGGTCGTCCGGCTGACCGGGGGCTGAGCCGGTGCTCGGATACGCCGTCGCCGTCTCGCTGAGCTGCCTGGTCGGCATCGCCGAGCTGGTCAGCCGCTACCGGGACCGGCCGACCACGCTCGTCCGGGTGCCGAGCACCTGGGCGTACGTGCTGATCAACGGGGGAGCGGGCGCCGGGTCGCTGCTGCTCCTGCACACCTTCGGCTGGCGGTTCGGCGTGCAGTCGCCGCAGATCGCGGACGCGACGCAGGTGCTGGTCGCGAGCCTCGGCTCGATGATGGTGTTCCGCAGCGCGGTGTTCACCGTCCGGGTCGGGGACGAGGACGTCGCGGTCGGGCCGAGCACGCTGCTGACCTCGCTGCTCGCCGCCGCCGACCGGGGCGTCGACCGCATGCAGGCCAAGACCCGCGCGCAGGAGGCGGGGGAGATCATGCGCGGCGTCTCGTTCGCGAAGTCGCGGCTGGCGCTGCCGACCTACTGCCTGGGGCTGCTGCAGAACGTCTCCGCCGAGGACCAGGCCGACCTGCGCACCGCCGTGGACGCCCTCGCGGGCAGCGAGATGACCGACGGGCAGATGGCCCTCAACCTGGGGCTGCTGCTGATGAACGTGGCCGGGCCCGACGTGCTGCGCTCCGCCGTGGAGACGCTCCGCGACGAGATCACGGCCGACGGCGCGGCCGCGCGGCTCGTCCCGCCGCCGCGCGAGGCGGAGGCCCGCCAGGCGGGCGGGGGAGCGGCCCGCGTCCGGGCGGCCCGGTCGGACCCCGACGAGTAGGGCGCGACCGGGCCGTCGCGGGACGGTTACCGGTAGGTGTGCTCGGGGGCCGGGAAGACGCCGCCGACGACCTCTTCGGCGTAGCCGCGGGCGGCCTCGCCGAGGAGGGTGTTCAGGTCGGCGAACTTCTTGACGAACTTGGCGGTGTGCGGGGTGAGGCCCGCCATGTCCTGCCAGACGAGCACCTGCGCGTCGGTGCCGCTGCCGCCGCCGATGCCGATCGTCGGGATCGACAGCGACGAGGTGACGCGGGCGGCGAGGTCGGCGGGGACGCATTCGAGCACGACCGCGAACGCGCCGGCGGCCTCCAGGGCCTTCGCGTCCGCCATCAGCTCGTCGCCGTCCTGGCCGCGGCCCTGCACCCGGTAGCCGCCGAAGACGTTCACCGACTGCGGGGTGAGGCCGAGGTGGCCCATGACCGGGATGCCGGCGGAGACGAGCGCCTCGGCCTGCGGGATGACCCGGCGGCCGCCCTCCAGCTTGATCGCGTGCGCGCCCGCCTCCTTCATGAAGCGGGTGGCGGTCGTCAGCGCCTCGCCGACGCCCGTCTGGTACGAGCCGAACGGCAGGTCGGCGACGACCATGGCGCGCTTGGAGCCGCGCACGACGGCCGCGGTCAGCGGGATCAGCTCGTCCACGGTGACGGGGATGGTGGAGTCGTAGCCGTAGACGACCATCGCGGCGGAGTCGCCGACGAGCAGCACGGGGATGCCGGCCTCGTCGAAGACGCGCGCGGTCTGCGCGTCGTACGCGGTGAGCATCGGCCACTTCTCGTGCCGCTCCTTGGCGGCGGCGATGTCGCGTACGGTCACCCTCCGCGTGCTCGTGCCGCCGTAGAGGGCGGTCGGCTGTGCTGGGGGTGCGACGGATGAAGACATGCGAGAACCTCCGGTCTTGAGGCGCCACGGTGGCGTACCCAGACGGAACCGATCGTGCCACTTCGAAAACGATTCGGGTACCCCCGGGATTCCCCCGGATCGGGCGGATCGGGAATAGGTTACGAAACGCTACCGTTGCGTATCGGCATGGACCCCCAGACGATTCAGCGCCGGCGATGGTACGTCCTCGGCGTCCTCACCATGAGCCTGCTGGTGGTCGTGCTCGACAACACGATCCTCAACGTCGCGCTCAAGACCATCGCCGACCCGGAGAAGGGGCTCGGCGCCACGCAGAGCCAGCTCGAGTGGTCGATCAACTCCTACACGCTCGTCTTCGCCGGCCTGCTGTTCACCTTCGGCGTGATCGGCGACCGGCTCGGACGCAAGCGCGTGCTGATGGGCGGCATGGCGGTGTTCGCCCTCGCCTCGCTGCTGTCGGCCTACGCGCAGACGCCCGACCAGCTCATCTACGCCCGCGCCCTGATGGGCCTCGGCGGCGCCGCCGTGATGCCGCAGACGCTGTCGATCATCACCAACGTCTTCGAGCCGCACGAGCGCGCCCGCGCGATCGGCATCTGGGCCGGCGCGGTCGGCCTCGGCGTCGCGATCGGCCCCCTCACCGGCGGGCTGCTGCTCGCCCACTTCTGGTGGGGCTCGGTCTTCCTCATCAACGTCCCGGTCATCGCGGTCGGCGTCACGCTGATGGCGTTCCTCGTGCCCGAGTCCCGCAACCCCGAGCCCGGACGGCTCGACCCGGTCGGCGTCGTGCTGTCGGTCATCGGCCTCGTCGTCCTGTCGTACGGGATCATCCAGGGCGGCGAGCGGGGCGACTGGCTCGCGCTCCCCGTGCTCGGCCCGATCCTCGCCGGCGCCGCCGTCATCGCGCTGTTCGTCGCGCACGAGGCCCGCACCGCGTCCCCGGCGTTCGACGTCCGGCTGTTCCGGGACCCGCGCATGTCGGCGGCCGTCGCGTCCATCGCGCTGTGCTTCTTCGCCGCGAGCGGCGTGTTCTTCTTCGCCAACTTCTACATGCAGTCGGTGCGCGGGCTGACCCCGCTGCAGTCCGGCGCGATGGTGCTGCCGTTCGCCGTCGCCCAGCTCGCGTTCGCGCCGCGCAGCGCCGCGATGGTGCACCGCTTCGGCGCCAAGGCCGTCTGCACGACCGGCCTGCTGCTGGTCGCCGCCGCGCTGGCGAGCTACCAGTTCATCGGCACCGACACCCCGATGTGGATCCTCGGCGTGATCTTCTTCGTGCAGGGCACCGGGATGGCCAACGTCATGCCGCCCGCCACCGAGTCGGTCATGTCGGCGCTGCCGCGCGAGAAGGCCGGCGCCGGATCGGCCATCAACAACACCGCCCGGCAGGTCGCCGTCGCGATGGGCGTGGCCGTGCTCGGCTCCGTCGTCGCGTCCGTCTACCGCCGCGACCTGGAGGGCGACCTCGCCGCGCTGCCCCCGGGCGCGCGCGAGGCGGCCGGCGAGTCCATCGAGGGCGCGCACGCCGTCGCCGCCCGGATGGGCGACGCCGGGCGGCAGCTCGCCGGGCACGCCGACGCCGCGTTCGTCAACGCCATGCACACCGCGTCCGTCGCCGCCGCCGTCATCGCGCTCCTCGGCGCGCTCGTCGTCGCCAAGTGGATGCCGGGCCGCACCCCCGCCGCCCCCGCCACGGACGCCGGCGCGCCGCGCGAACCGGAGAAGGCCGCCGCATGAGGACGCGGATGTGAGAGCGTGAACGCGCCATGACCGGGACAGAGCGGCGGCACGGCGGGCGACCCCGCAGCGAGCGTGCCGAGAAGGCCATCATCGAGGCCGTCCTCGACCTCCTCGCCGAGGAGTCGGGGGTGGACGGCGTGTCGGTGGAGGCGGTCGCCGCGCGCGCTGGCGTCGGCAAGACCACCATCTACCGGCGCTGGCCCGGCAAGGACGCGCTGATCCTCGACGCGCTCGGGTCGGCCAAGGCGCCGCTGCCCGAACCGTCCGGCGCCTCCGTCCGGGACGACCTCACCGAGATCGCGCTGGCGATGGCCGCCGAGCGGGGCCGCCGCTACCTGCGGGTCTTCTGGAACGTCATGGGCGGCGCGGAGAAGTACCCCGAGCTGTACGCCCGCTACCGCCGCGACATCATCGAACCGCGCCGCGACGTCGTCCGCCGGGTGCTGCGGCGCGGCGTCGAGACCGGGGAGCTGCGCGCCGACCTCGACGTCGAGGCCGCGATGTCGATGCTGCTCGGCACCCTCGCCGGCCGCCGGCCCGGGGAGAGCTTCCCCGCCGGCCGCGCCGAGGCCGTCGTCGACACCCTCATGCGGGGCATCGGAGCGGGCGCGCGATGACGCGGCGACGACGGAAGCGAAGCGATTTCGGCACGGTAGGCGTGATCTTCTCCCTTGCGGCGGTGTCATGCCCCATACTGTCGCTGGGTAGTGCTGAGACGACCGGCTGTCTGGAGCGCGTCAGGTGAGATCCGTCATGGCGCCGCGAGGCGATGCGCCCGCCACCGATTCCGCGTCCCGGACCCTGGTCCTGGGCATCGACGGTGCCAGGCGGATCGTCCAGTGCGGGCCGAACGCCCGGGCCGTCCTCGGCCGGGCCCCCGAGGAGCTGATCGGCCGCCCCGCCACCGACCTGGTGGGCGAGGAGGCCAAGGCCGAGCTGGAGACCCTCCTGGAGGTCGGCGACCAGGAGCGCAACGGCGTGATGACCGTGCAGCGCGGCGACCAGGGCACCTCCGCCCTCGTCACCGTGCAGCCGCTCGTCGGCGGCGCGCAGGACGCCGGGCCCGCCGCGCTGCTGTTCGTCCGGGTGGAGCTGCCGCCCAGCGAGCGCTACCAGGACCCGGCCCTCATGCGCCGCGCGCTCATGGACGACCAGCTCACCCGGTTCGGCGCGTCCCTCGACCTCGACCAGTCCGCGCGCGGCCTCGTCGACGTCGTCGTCCCGCACTACTGCAACGCCGCGTCCGTGCTGGTGCTGGAGAGCCTCGTCGCCTCCGACGAGGTGCACAGCGAGTCCGGCTCGGCGGTGCTGCGCCGCATAGCGGTCACCTCCGACGACGGCAACCCCGCCTGGACGTCCACGTTCCCCGTCGGCGAGGTGCTCGTCTTCCCCGAAGGCACCCCCTACCGGGAGGTCATGGAGACCGCCCGGCCCGTCCACCTGCCGCACATCCCGCTGGACGCCGCCACCGAGATCGGCAAGCTGTGGCGGCGCGGCCCCGCGGGCGAGCTGCTGTCCAACGTGTCGATGGTGCTGCTGCCGCTGATCGCCCACGACACCCTGCTCGGCTTCATCGCCTGCACCCGCGTCCCCGGCTTCCGCAAGTTCGACGCCTACGACGTCGAGATCGGCATGGAGTTCGCCGCCCGCGCCGCGATCGTCATCGACAACGCCCGGCGGTTCAGCCGCGAGCGCGCCACCGCGCTGGCGCTGCAGCGCAGCCTGCTGCCGCTGCGGCTGTCCGCGCCGTCCTCCGTCGAGGTCCGGCACCGCTACCTGCCCGGCAGCAAGCTCGTCGAGGTCGGCGGCGACTGGTACGAGTCGATAGCGCTGCCCGGCGCCCGCGTCGCGCTGATCGTCGGCGACGTCGCGGGGCACGGCGTCCGCGCCGCCGTCACCATGGGCCGGCTGCGCACCGCGCTGCACACGCTCGCCAACCTCGAACTGCCGCCCGCCGACGCCCTGCACGTCATGCACGAGCTCATGATCGAGCTCGGCGAGCAGGAGCCCCACTTCGCCACCTGCGTGTACGCCGTCTACGACGCGACCACCGGCACCATCGAGATCGCCTCCGCCGGGCACCTGCCGCCGCTGCTGGCCAGTCCCACCGGCGACAACGAGTACCTGAAGGTCCCGCCCGCCCCGCCGCTCGGCGTCGCCGGCGGCGCCGCGATCGAGAGCCGCGAGTTCACCGTCGAGGACGGCAGCCTCTTCGTCATCTACACCGACGGCCTGGTCGAGAACCGCGGCCGCGACATCGACGACGGCCTCGCCCGCCTCCAGGGCATCTTCGGCCCCGGCTCCGTCGACCGCCCCATGGAGGAACTCGCCAAGGCGACCCTCGCCGGCGTCTACGCCGACCAGCACCGCGACGACATCGCCGTCCTCATCGCCCGGCTGCGCCGCCTCCCCGAAGACCAGTACGCCTCCTGGACCCTGCCCGCCGACCCGGCCGCCGTCCGCCGCGCCCGCGGCCTCGTCAGCGCCCGCCTGGAGGAATGGGGCCTGGAGGACCTGAGCTACACCACCGAGCTGCTCGCCTCCGAACTCATCACCAACGCGCTCCGCTACGCCCCCGGCCCCATCGAGCTGCGACTCCTCCTGGAACGCACCCTCGTCTGCGAGGTCCTGGACCGGTCCGCCGCCCTGCCCCGCCTCCGCCGCGCCGAAGACGACGACGAGAACGGCCGCGGCCTCCTCGTCGTGAGCCAGCTCGCGCACCGCTGGGGCACCCGCCGCACCGCCGCCGGCAAGGTCGTCTGGTGCGAGCAGATCGTCCCCGGCGTCGACCCGGACGCCTCCGAACAGGTCCCCGGCTGGCCCGGCGAAGCCTGGCCCGGCGAGAGCCACCACAGGGAATAAGAACGGGCCTTAGCGCTCGCGCCAGCGGTTGGTGATGGGGAGGCGGCGGTCCCGGCCGAAGTTCTTCGGGGTGATCTTCGGGCCGGGCGGGTACTGGCGGCGCTTGTATTCGGCCAGGTCGACCAGGCGGATGACGCGGTCTACCAGGGCGGCGTCGTGGCCGTTGGCGATCAGGGCGTCGCGGCCCATGTCGCGTTCGACGTAGTCGGTGAGGACGGGGTCGAGGACGGTGTACTCGGGCAGGCTGTCGACGTCGCGCTGGCCCGGGCGCAGCTCGGCCGACGGCTCCTTGACGAGGATCGCCTCGGGGATGGGCTCCTCCGCGAAGGGGTGCAGGAACGGCGTGCTCTTGCCGACCTGGGTGTTGCGCCAGCGGGCCAGGTCCCAGACGGTGAGCTTGAAGACGTCCTTGATGGGGCCGAAGCCGCCCGCGGAGTCGCCGTAGAGGGTCGAGTAGCCGGTCGCCAGCTCGCTCTTGTTGCCGCCGGTCAGGACCAGGTGGCCGTGCTCGTTCGACAGGGCCATCCAGATGTTCGCGCGGATCCGGGCCTGGAGGTTCTCGGCGGCCAGCCCGTGCAGGTCGAGCTGGGTCTCGAATGCCTCGACCATGGGGGCGATGGGGACCGTGCGGGAGTTGATGCCTTGCCGTTTGACGAGTTCTTCGGCGTCCACCACTGAGCCTTCGGAGGAATAGCGGCTCGGGAGGAGGATGGCGTGGACGTTCTCCGGGCCGATCGCGTCGGACGCGATCGTGGCGACGAGGGCCGAGTCGATGCCGCCCGACAGGCCGAGGACGACGGAGCGGAACCCGTTCTTGCGGACGTAGTCGCGCGTGCCGAGGACGAGTGCCGCGTACACCTCGGCGAGGTCGTCCAGCGGCTCGGCGACGGTCTGCGGCTCGACCGGGTAGGCGGGCAGCGGGCCGGTGGACAGGACGCGCCGGTCGATGGTGATCGTGGTGCCGTCCAGCGCGTCCACCGGGGTGCCGTGGGCCGGTGCGGGGGACGGGGCGGCGGCGGGCAGCGCGAGGTCGGCGACGAGGAGGTGC
>NZ_VCKZ01000682.1 GCF_005889745.1 Actinomadura geliboluensis | reverse complement strand
GTCGGGGTCGGGGTCGGCGTGGGCGTGGGCGTCCCGTTGGTGATCTCGAAGGTGGCGAACGGGTCGTCCTGGCCCGGGTCCTTCGTGCACTGGACGTCCTTGCCGCCCGCCCAGACCTCGCTGCCGTCGGCCTTCTTCGGGTTGATGCGCTGCAGCATGTTCTCGACGAAGATCTCGCCGGGGCCGGCCTCGCTGAAGACCAGCTGCGGGGCGTCGCCCTCGGCGACCAGGTCCCAGGTCGCGCCCGCCTGCTGCGGGATGTCGACCGGCGGGATGACGACGTCGACCGCCACCGGCAGTTCCGGCGACTCCGGCACCGACAGCACCGCGTCCGCCGTGGCCGTGCCCTCCAAGGTGGTGGCCTTCACGGCGCGGAGCCCGTTGGTGATCGTGCCGGTGATGTGCGCGGTCGCCTTGATGTGGAACGCGGGCGTCAACTCGCCGACCGGGATCTGCGCGGGGATGTCGGACTCGACGTCCACCGTGAGCGGCTGGTTGCCGATCAGCGGGAAGACGCAGTGGTAGTTGATCGACTGGTTGACCGGTTCCGCCATCGCGGGGCCGGCGGCGAGCACGCCGAGCAGGGAGAGGCCGAGACCGCCGACGGCCGCGGCGGCGAGGCCCTTGGCCCCGGACCTTCTGCGCTTGCTGAGCTTGGCTTCCAACGTCCTGCCTTTCGTCTGGACGAGACCGGGCGCGCCTGGCGCGGCGCTACCGGATCGTGCGATCCCCCGAGATTCGGGTCACCTCCGCGGATCATTCGTGTGCTTCGGGGAGATTTCGAGCAGATGTCGTGCGCTTCAGGCCGGAAAACTATCGACTCCCAAGAGCGCTGTCTTTACGGCCGACTGACAAAATCGGAAGCGTTGACACTCACCGATTCAAGGCTTTTCCAGAGCCCAGATAATGCGCACTTTTCAACACATCAACACGAGCCCAGGGCAAGCCTTGCTCACCCTCCGACACAATCACCGAGAAATTATCAACGGACGATTATTCTTCGCCCTTTGATCGACGCCCCCAACGCCCCCACTCAGAGGTGCTTGTACGTCGTGTAGTCGGACGCGAAGTCGTTGTAGCGCAGGAAGTTGGTGAAGCTCATCGTGATCGTGGCGTCCAGGCCCTCGACGTAGTGCCACCAGCCGATCGGGATGAACAGCAGCTCACCGGGCGCGAGCGTGCACTCCAGGACCTGCGCCTTCCGCATCGCCGGGAACCGCTCGTAGTCGACCGCGCTCGCGTCGACCTCCGAATAGCAGTGCACGGTGTTATAGACGTACGCGGTGTCGTGCAGCGGCACCATCTTGACCTTCTTGCGGCCCATCACCTGCGCCATGAAGTTGTTGGTGAGGTCATGGTGGTAGGGCGTCTTCGTCCCGGCCGGGCCGAGCCAGAAGAAACTGCGCCCTCGCGGGTCGCCGTCGAGGTATTCGGAGAGGGGGTCGATGTCGTCCCACAGGACGTCCAGCGCCTGCTGGTTGCGGGACGTGTTGTTGGCCGTCATGTAGAAGTCGTTCGTCGTCCCCGCGGCCTCGACCATGTCGACGTAATCGCGGAACGGCATCAGCCTCTTGTGCCGCGGCCCGTTGATCTCGTAGTTCTCGTCGGACTCGCGTCCGAACTGCACCTCGACCTCGTTGCTGCCACACCTCTCACGGAGGTAGTCGAAGTCCCACTTGGCGCAGGCCGCCCACGACTTGAGCATTCCGGCGATGATGACCGGGCGGTTCTGGAAGTAGTACTCCTCGAAGAACTCGTCCCGCGACAGCCGCTCCCGGCGCTCGATCTCCCCGGCGTTCGCACGCATCCGGGCGAGCCGGCCGTAGACGGTCAGCGTCCATTCGCGCTTCCGCAGCCGGTTGGCGATGCGGGACGCGCCCTGCACGTACGGGCTGGCGAGCGCGCCCGCCACCTCCCGCGCGGCCTCCTCCTCGCTGAACTCGTTCTTGACGAGCGCCGCGCGGATCACCTCCGGCGGATTGCCGAGCAGCAGGTTCTCGGCGATCCAGCGACGCCATTGCTCCTTCGGATGTGTCGTCGTCATGGCGTTCCTCCTCTTTCGCGGGCGGATGTCATCCCTTCGGGGCGGTGCGGGACGGCGCGGGAAGCTGTCTCTTATACCCATCTCCGAGCCCACGAGACCCTAAGACACCTCGTATGCCGTCTTC
>NZ_VCKZ01000681.1 GCF_005889745.1 Actinomadura geliboluensis | reverse complement strand
AGATTTGTATAAGAGACAGCCACCATGACCAGCAAGGCCGCCCTCGCGGGCGGTGCCGTCCTGACGGCCGTCCTCCTCATCCCGCCCGCGCCGGCCGCGGCCGCCCCGGGCGCCCCGGCCGCCCCTGGCGATCCGGGCGGCATGGCCTGGGCGGTGCGGCCCGCCGGGCCGAAGGGCCCCAGCGGGCGCGACTACTTCGTCTACTCGGTCTCCCCCGGGCAGACCGTCCGGGACAAGGTGTCGATCTCCAACCTGAGCGACCGCACCCGGACGTTCCGGGTGTACGCCACCGACGCGTTCAACACCGCCGACGGCTCGTTCGGCCTGCTCACCGCCGACCGCATCCCGACCGGCGTCGGGACGTGGGTGACGGTCGAGCGCGGCTCGTACACGGTCAAGGCGGGCAGGACGGTGCAGGTGCCGTTCACGCTCAAGGTGCCGCACAACGCCACGCCGGGCGACCACGGCGG
The DNA here is from genome assembly GCF_005889745.1 of Actinomadura geliboluensis. Taxonomy (GTDB): domain Bacteria; phylum Actinomycetota; class Actinomycetes; order Streptosporangiales; family Streptosporangiaceae; genus Spirillospora; species Spirillospora geliboluensis. The sequence continues at coordinate 1,614 of NZ_VCKZ01000681.1, read as the reverse complement.
CGGCATCGTCGCGTCCGTCACCCAGCAGCAGACCACCGCGCGGGGGCAGCGCGTCAACGTCGACCGGCGGGTGGCGGCGCGCGTCTACCTGCGGGCCGCCGGGACGCTCGCGCCCGCCCTCCAGGTCACCGCGCTGCGCACCGGGTACGACGCGCCGCTCGTCGGCAACGGCCGGATGGACGTCACCTACACCGTCCGCAACACCGGGAACCTGCGGATGACCGCGCTGGCCAGGATCGGCGCGCAGGGGCCGTTCGGGCTGCCGCTCGGTGAGCAGGTCTCCCGCAGCATCCCCGAGCTGCTGCCCGGCAGCAGCTACACCTTCACCGAGCGGATCGGCGGCGTGCCGCCGGCGGGGCGGCTGGCCGCCTCGGTCAGGCTGTCGCCCACCGACCCGCAGAGCGGCAGGCCGGTCGCCGCCCGCCCGGTCGCGCGCAAGGCGTCCCTCTGGCACGTCCCGTGGCTGGTCGCGGGGGCCGCCGCCGTGCTCGCCGCCGGAGCCGTGTACGCGCGGCGCCGCCGTCCGGGGAGCGCCCGATGAGGACGCTGAGGCTCGCGGCCGTCCTCGCCGCCGCGGCGGCGACCCCGCTGCTCGCCTCCCCCGCCCACGCGGAACCCGCGATCGACCTCGACCGGGCGTCGGTCAAGCCGGGCCAGACCGTGACCGTGCGCCTGACCGGCTTCGCGCCGGGCAACCTCCTCGTCGAGCTGTGCGGCAACCAGGCGCGGCGCGGCACCGCCGACTGCGCGGTGGCGTCGTCCGCCAGCACCTACGCGGGCGAGGGCAAGGCCACCGCCGTCATGCTCAACGTCGCCAAGCCGCCGGTCGGCTGCCCCTGCGTCATCGCGGTGCGGCCCGTCACCGGCGGCGCGCCCCGGACGGTCCCGATCACGGTGGCGGGCGTGCCGACGCTGTCGGCCGCCGAACGTCCCGCCGCGTCCACCGCCGGCGGCACCCGCCGCCTGTCGGCGACCGCCGTCTCCGTGCGCGGCGGCGGCCTCCTGGACGGCCGGCTCGGCGGCGCCGCCGACCGCACCCTCCGCGTCACCCTGCGCAACGAGGGCACGACCGCGCTCACCGACCTTCCGCTCGCGCTGACCATGGGACGCGGGCCCGACCCCGCCGACCTGATCACCGCACCCGCGCTGGGCACGCTCGACCCCGGCCAGGAGCGCACGTACGAGATCCCGTTCACGCTGGGCGCCCCGGCGTTCGGCCGCTACACCGTGCGCGGCGAGATCGGCGGGCTGGACGAGCCGATCGCGTTCACCGCGCACACCGCCAGCTACCCGTGGGCGCTGCCCCTGCTCGGCGCGCTGCTCGTCCCGCTGCCCTTGCTGACCCGCCGCCGGAGGCCCCGCGCCCGCCCGGCCTCCATCGTCCGCGACGGCCGGGGGGCGCGCACCATGAACGAGAACGTGGCCGCCAACATCGCCTGGTGGACGCGGGCGCGCGGCCACACGCCCGAAGCGCTGGCCGACGCCCTCACCGTCGCCACCGGCCGCCCCTACACGACCGCCGACCTGCCTCCGGTCACGTCCGACTGCTCGTTCGACGCGAACACGCTGGAGGCGGCGAGCACGTTCCTCGGCGTCCCGTTGCCCGCCCTGCTG
>NZ_VCKZ01000191.1 GCF_005889745.1 Actinomadura geliboluensis | reverse complement strand
CCTACTCGCCCTGGCTCGACGCATGGTCGACGTCCTGTGGGCTCTGCTGCGCGACAACCGAACCTTCAGCCCGATCCCGCCATCGCAGGTCAGCGCTATCGCGGCTTGACATGGTCACTGAGATTCCCTTCTTCGGTGTGCTGGTCGCTGTTCACCCTCCGGACGCGGCCTTAAGCCCACCTAACGCATGACTTGGCGGTCCCCGCACGGCCGTGCTTTGCCGGTGCTTAAGAACGCGCTGGTGTGCTCGGGCCACCCTCATTCCGGGGAAGGGAGAAACCGTGCGGATCCTGTTCACTCCGCTGGCCGGCATCGCGCATTACTTCCACCTCGTCCCGCTCGCGTGGGCGTGCCGCGCCGCCGGGCACGAGGTGCGGATCGCGGCCCGGCCCCCGGTGGACGCCGTGGTCCGCTCGGGCATGCCCGTGCTCCGCGCCGGCGGGCGCTACGACTTCACCGCCGGGCTCGCCGAGGCCCACCAGGGCATCCAGCGCGAGATCGGCCGCGCCCCCCGCCCCGGCGACCTCGCCGCGCTGCCCCCGGAGACGGTCCGCCGGCTCCGCCACGCCCGGCTCGCGCCGCACGTGCGGGCCGCCGAGGACATGGCCGAAGACCTGGTGCCGTTCGCCCGCACCTGGCGGCCGGACGTCATCGTGACCGTCCCGATCGTGCTCGCCGCCCCCCTCGCGGCCGCGGCGTCCGGCGCCCGCCTCGTCCGCCACCTGTGGGGCCCGGACATCTCCCGGCACGCCGGCTTCCCCGGCCTAGGGGCGCCCCCTGCAGAATGGCCGCCCGACCTGGTGCGCCTCTACGAGCGGTACGGGGTGGAACCCCAGGCCGACCACGCCCTGCGCAACATCGACCCGTGCCCGGCGTCCCTGCAGATCCAGGTCCCCGACCGGATACCGGTGCGCTACACGCCGTACAACGACAACGCCGAACTGCCCGGCTGGCTGGTCGAACCCCCGCGCCGCCCCCGGGTGTGCGTCACCTGGAGCACCGTGAACACCCAGCTCGTCGGCTCCGACGGCTACCTGGTGCCGGAGATCCTCAAGGCCCTGGAGAGCCTCGACGTGGAGATCGTGGCGACCATCCCCGAACGCGACCACGCCCTGGTCGGCGAACTGCCCGCCGGCGCCCGCCTAGTCTCCGGCCTCCCGCACGACCTGCTGCTGCCGAGCTGCGACGCGGTCGTCCACCACGGCGGCGCCGGCACCCTGCTCACCGCCGCCCGCCACGGCGTCCCGCAGCTGGTCATCGCCCCGGTCGCGGACCAGATCTTCAACGCCCAGCGCCTCGCCGCCACCGGCGTCGGCATCGGCATGATCGCCGACGAGACCGCCGCCGACGCCATCAAGGCCGCCGCGACGACCGTCCTCACCGAACCCGCCGTCCGCGCCGCCGCCACCCGCCTCCAAGCGGAGATCCTCGCCCAGCCGGCCCCCACCGACCTCGTCCGAACCCTGGAAGACCTGACCTGACGCCGGGTACCGCGCGTCCGCGCGGGAGGCCGTTCAGGCGGGGACGGGGGCCTGGCAGTCGTCGAAGGGCGGGTAGTTCTCGGCGGCGGTTCGTTCGGCCGCGTCGATGTAGTCGGCGAGGGCGTCGCGGGACTGCGCGAGCCTGGTCATCTGCTCGTCCAGGCGCTCCAGCCGCGACCGCATCGCGGTCAGCAGTTCGGGGCATCCGAGCAGCTCCGGGGCCTCTCCGACCGCGCAGGGCAGCAGGTAGGCGATGTCCTCGGACGACAGGCCGGCGCCGAGCAGATGCCGGATCTGCCTCACCCGCAGCACGGCGGACTCGTCGTACTCGCGGTAGCCGTTCGCGCGGCGGTCCGCCGCCAGCAGGCCGCGGGCCTCGTAGTAGCGCAGCTGGTGGGCGTTGACGCCCGTCCGCCGGCTCAGTTCCCCGATCCGCACCCAGACCTCACTTGACTCTCACACCGGTCTCAACGTTGACGATGCTGCCATGGACAGCAAAACCGATACACGTGTGACGATCATCGGACTCGGGCTCATGGGCCGGGCACTGGCCAGTGCCTTCCTGAAGGCCGGCCATCCCACCACGGTGTGGAACCGTACGGCGGCCAAGGCCGCCCCACTGGTCGCCGAAGGCGCGCAACTCGCACCCACGGTGGGCGACGCGGTCAAAGCGGGGAACCTGACGCTCGTCTGCCTCACCGATTACCGAGCCGTGCGCGAGTCGCTCGACACGGACGGCGTCGAACTGGACGGCGCGACACTGATCAATCTGACCTCGGGCGACTCCGCCGAGGCCCGAGAGACCGCCCACTGGGCCGCGCAGCGCGGTGCCCGATACTTGGACGGCGCCATCATGGCCGTCCCACCGGCGATCGGGACGGCCGAAGCCGTGATCCTGCACAGCGGACCGCAGCCGGAGTTCGAGGCGCACCGGCCGGTGCTCGAAGTGCTCGGCACCGTGACCTATCTCGGCGACGACCCCGGACTGGCGTCCCTGTACGACGTGGCCGGCCTGGCCATGATGTGGAGCGTCCTGAACGCCTGGCTCCAGGGCACCGCCCTGGTCAGGACGGCCGGCGTCGACGCCGCGACGTATGCGCCGTTCGCGCGGCAGATCGCGGAAGGCGTGGCCGGATGGCTCCCCGGCTACGCCGAGCAGGTCGACGCCGGCTCCTTCCCGGCCGAGGTGTCGGCCCTGGAGACCGACGCGGCGGCGATGACCCACCTGATCAAGGAGAGCGAGGCGGCGGGCGTCAACGCCGAACTGCCGAAACTCTTCAAGACGATCGCCGACCGCGCGATCGCCGCCGGCCACGGCGCCGAGCAGTACCCCGTCCTCATCAAGGAGTTCACCAAGCCCCGCGGCAACTGACCGCCGCCGTCGGGGGTCGTGCTCTCCGGCTCAGGTGTGCGAGGCGCGCGGAGGTGGGGTGACGGGACGCGCTGTCGATCTGGACAGGGTGTTCAGGTGGGTGGCGGCGGCTGCCAGGTCGGTGGCGGCGGTTGTGGCGGCCGTTATGTGCGCTTCGGCGGTGGCGGTGAACCAGGGGGGTGTCGCCGGGTCGTCCTTGAGGCGCTGGACCAGGGCGCGGAGGCGGGCCGTGGCGTGTTCGACGGCCTCGGCGTCGGAGCGCAGCAGGGCGGCGGAGTCGGCGACCGAGCGGCGGGCGGGCAAGGCGGCCTCCTAAGCGGGGAAGACGAGGGTGCCCGCGTCGCGGCGGAGCATCCGGTGCGGGTGGGCGAGGCAGAGGAGAGGCCGGGCGCCGTCGAGGCCGAGGGCGCGCAGCCGGGCGGTCAGGGGGTCGTCGCCCGCGCCGGCGTGCAGACGGGCGCGGGGCGCGGGGTGCAGCCGGGCCCGGCCATGGGTGTGGACGAGCGTGCGCTGCGTCGCGCCGGCGAGGGCGGAGTAGACGACCAGATCGCCGGAGCGGGCCGGGCTGCTCGGGCCGAGCGGCCCCGCGAAGGTCAGGACGCGGTCGTCCGGGGCGCCGACGGTGAGCGCGGCGGCGCGGCCGTCCAGGCGGACGCGGATCGGGGCGGTGACGGCGTGCTCGCTCCACAGGTTGCGGTGGGCGGCGCCGGCGGCGGGGGTGCTCAGCGCGGTGGCGAGCGTCCACAGCCCGGCGCCGCGCAGGTGCGGGCGGCGCAGCAGGTCCAGCCAGACGCCGACGGGACGAGGGCACCACGGATCGTGAACGACTAGCCCGAGGGCGACCTCCTGGTGCGGCCCGAGCGTGCTCGCCCGGTGGTCGTGGACGGACAGTGCGACCAGCGACCGCGTCCCGGCCCGCACCGGGACGGCGCCGCCCTCCTCCAGGACGGCGGCGGCGGAGGCGGCGTCGACGGCGAACCAGGCCGTGAGCGCAGCCGCGTCCGATGTCCGCGCGGGCACCTCCACCGGGCCGTCGGGAGTGGGCTCGGCGCGGGCGGCGACGCTGAGGAACGGGAAGCCCTCCGGGCGGCGGGCGTCGTCGTAGAGCTCGTAGAGCCGGCGATTGATGACGGGGCCGTTGTAGGGCGCGAGCTGCTGTTCGATGTGCGCGCGCGCCTCGGGGAGGTCGTGCTCGATGTTGGCGGCGTAGTGCTCAAGCCGGTGGCAGGCGGGGAACAGGTGCGTCGGGTCGGTGTAGTCCACGACGTACCGGCCGGGCCCTTCCGTGAAGCAGTTCCCGGCGCCCTGCCCGTCGAGGCTCGGGATGATGTCGTGCCGGTTGGTGACGCTGGCGACCCAGGTCGCCGGGTCCGCGGGGGTCTTGAAGTCGATCGGCGACCCGATCGCGATGACGTGGGTGAGCCGGTACCGGGCGTTGAGCGCGGCGTCCTGGCTCAGGCTCATGACGGCCGCGCCGCCGGCGCTGTGGCCGATCAGGGCGAGGTCGGCGCCGGCGGGGATCCGGTAGTCGTCGATGGCCTTGGCGAGGGCGCGGCTGTAGGGGCCGCTGTCCTGGACGGTGCTGCTGAACGCGCCGAGCAGGTCGGCGGGCGACGCGCCGTCCGGTGCGCCGAGCCGCATCCCGGGCGCCAGCAGGACGTACCGTTCGGCGCCGTCGGGGCCGCGCACGGTGAGCAGCAGCGCGCGGCCGGTGGGCCCGACCGCGATCAGGTCGCCGAGCAGGCCGAGCAGGGACGCCTCCGCGCAGAACCGGGCGGCCTCCGCCGCGGTCGGCTCGGCGCGCAGGGCGGCGCCGCGGCCGCGGTCCAGCCGGGCGATGGCGCGGTTGCTCAGCCCGGTCAGCGGGTCGGCGGTCGCGGCGCCCGCGCCGGTCGCGATGAGCCAGGCGGTGTGGTCGTTCAGCGGGTTGCGGTCGAGCAGCGCGCGCAGCGCGAGGACCTCGCTGAAGACGGGGGACAGCGCGCTCAGCGCGCCCGCCGCGCCGCGGTCGGCGACCAGGTCGCGCAGTGCCCCGAGCATGCCGGACCGGCCCTCGCCGGCCGCCTCGACCAGCCGGCGGACCAGCGGGTCCTCGGTGAGCGCGGGCTCGGCGAGGGCGACCGCGGCGATGCGCAGCCGCAGCGACGTGGTCATGACCGCGACGGGCAGGCTCGGCGTCCCGGCGAACCCGCCGAGCTTGGCGCCGAGGACGCCGAGCACGCCGCCCGCCGGGGCCCAGCCGAGCCCGGCGGGGTCGGTGACGGCGCGGGCCAGCGCCCGCTGCGCCCGCCACCCCTCGCGCGGCGCGCGGCACACGGCCGCGGCGACCTGCGGGTCGGACAGCGCGGCCGTGGCGTGCACGGCCGCCTCGCGGAGCGTGTGCGCGATCTCGGCGAGTTCCCGCGCGGCGGCCGGCAGCAGCGCGCCCGGGGCCGCGTCGGCGGGGGCGGTCATCGCGCCGCTCCTCGCCACGTCATGCTCACGAACCGGGGCCGCGGGTCCTCGGGGGTGTTGCGGGCGAGCACGTCGCCGAGCGTGCGGGTCTCGGCGATCGTCCGCAGGCCGGCGGGGGTGAAGGTCGCGGCGTTCAGCACGCGCGGGGCCAGCAGCGGGTTGGTGAGCGCCTGCGAGAACGCGTCGATCGCGATGATCTTGGTGAGGAGGGGCGGCAGGACGGCGGCGGGCGATCCGGGCTCCTCGGCGAACAGGCCGACGTACAGCTCCAGGTCGTCCACGCTCCGGTACCGGTCGGCGAGGGCGTCCTGCACGCGCGGGTCGCCGGACACCTGGGCGAAGCCGCGCGCCCTGGGGAAGCGGCAGTGGGCGCGGTAGTCGTTGTAGGACGCCAGCTGCAGGGTGCGGGCGTCCTTGATCGAGGAGATCTCGACCTCGCGCAGGATCGGGTCGGTGTTGAACAGGCCGATGCGCCCGGCGCGCTGCTCGGAGGCGTCCTCGAACAGCCTGCCCAGCCCCGGGCCGGGGATCAGGGCGCCGCCGAACAGCGTCCGGGCCGTGGGCAGTTCGGTGTCGCCGACGACCAGGCTGGACGGGATGAGGCTGTGCCAGCGGTAGACCAGGTTGAACTCGACCGAGGCCCAGTTCTGCCGGTGCCAGGGCGCGCGCTGCAGCATCCGGGAGAGGCGGGGGTCGAGCAGGAACCGGAAGTGGTACGGCGTGATGTGGTTGATGTACTCCTCGACGACCAGCCTGATGACCTCGACGATGACGATGTTGCGGGCGGTCTGGAAGAGCCGCTCGTCGTCCCAGCGGGGGTTCTCCGCCGCGAGCGCCCGGGCGACCCGGTTGTGCTCGCGCAGGAACAGCACCGTCATCATCGTGAAGCCGACCTGGACGTTGCCGCGGTCGCCGCCGGTCGCGAACAGGGTGTCGCGCTGCGCGTCGGTCAGCATGTCCATCCGGACCGCCGTCAGCGCCCAGAACTCCGGCTTGATCTTGCCGTTCTCGCAGAGGTACGGCGGGAACTCGCCGCCGTTGATCAGCTGGCTCTTGAGCAGCCCGCCCTCGCGGGCGCGCACGGCGTCGGTGGCCTCGGCCGTCAGCCCGTACAGCGGGTTGAGGTCGATCTCGTGGTTGGACGTGCTGCGCCGCGGGTCGCGGGGCTCCTCGGACTCGCCGCGCAGGAACCCGTCGGTGAACCACTGGGCGAAGTAGGCGAACAGGACGGTGGAGCGGGGGCAGGGGATCATCTCGCCGTCGCGGGCGAACAGGTCGGCGGCCTGCTCGACCGTCGGGCGGCCGGTCTCCTGGTCGGGGACGGGCGGCAGGTGCCGGCCGCTGTAGGTGCGGTCGGTCAGCGACGGCCAGGACGTGTACGGCGCCATCGTGCTCAGCGGTTCGGGCCGCGGCGGCATCTCCCGGCACGCCTGGTCGATCACGGCGGCGTTGATGCGGCGGCGCAGCGCGGTGGACGACTCGGCGAGCCGCCACAGCGGCCGGCCGTGGGTCAGCGCGAGGAACCGCAGCCGGTTGCGGGCGCCGTCGGAGGCGAAGCCGCGGGCGCTCGGGTGGGACTCTCGCACGGTCACGCCCCCTCCCGCGCCGGAGCGTCGAACCGCAGCGGGAAGCCGTCGGGGAAGACGTCCCGGTCGCGGCGCACCTCCCCGCCCGCGCGCAGCCCGGGTCTCAGCAGGACGCGGCGCAGGGTCTCGGCGATCACGACCCGGCCCGGGTGCACGCCCAGGCAGGCGTGCGGGCCGTGGCCGAAGTGCATCCAGGCGTCCGCGGGCCGGTCGGCCCGGAAGGCGGCGGGGTCGTCCACGGCGTCGTCGTCGAACATGGCGGAGGCGACCGCCGCCAGGACAAGGCGCCCGGCCGGGACCGTCGCCCCGCTGGGCAGCACGTGGTCCCGCACGCAGTAGCGGGCGATCATCTTGAGGAAGGGGTCGAACCGCAGCGCCTCCCAGACATGGCCGTCGAACCGCTCGGGGACGCCGGCGGCCGCCACGGCGGCGGCGTGCAGCTCGGGCCGGCCGAGCAGCAGCGACACCACGTTCGTCATGGACCCGGCGGCGTTCTCGACGAACCCCAGCAGCAGGCCGGCGACGTTGACCGCGACGCGCTCGTCGTCGAAGCCCAGCTCGGCGGGCAGCCGGGTGCGGACCAGCCGGCCCAGCACGTCCGCGCCGTCGGGCGCGGCGCGCCGCTCGGCGACCAGGCCGCGCAGGTACGCCATCATCTCCGCGCCCGCGGCGACCGCCGCCGCGTGCACGCCGGGATCGCCGGTGAAGTTGGCGGTCACGTCGGTCATGATGGCCCGCGACCAGCGCGACAGCGTCGCCTCGTCCGGCCCCGGGAAGCCGAAGTAGCGGGCGCAGACCTTCAGCGGGACGCCCCGGAACACCCCGCCGACCGCGTCGAGCTCCCCGTCGGCCGCGTCCAGCGCCTCGTCGGCGAGCTCACCCGCGAGCGCGCGCACGGCGGGGACGTCCTCGGGCGCGAGCATGACCTGCATCAGGCCCTTCTCCCGCCAGTTCATCGGGGTCCCGTCGCGGGTCAGCATGATCGGGGCGCCGAGCGCGGCCTCCATCGAGGGACGGTAGGCGCTGACCGGGAACGCGTCCGGCCGCGACAGCACCTCGGTCACGTCGGCGTGCCGGGTGACCAGGGCGAAGGTCGGCGCCGCGAGGACGGGCCGGTCCGCGCGCAGCTCGGCGAACAGCTCCCGCCAGTCGGTGCGCAACCACCCGGCCAGCCGGACCTGGGCGGCGCCCGGATCGGCCCGGACGAGGGCGTCGTAGGCGGCGAGGTACCCCTCTGGCTGCATGGCATCAGCTCCCAAGTCGTGACCGGCCGGATCCAGAGAGTAAGAGTCCAAACCGTCACCGCCAAGAGATTTGGCACATTGAGTAGTTAAGTAGCTTCACTCGGTGATGGTTGCCTATCCGCCAGGCGACTGCCGCCCTCCGTGTCGTCGCAGTTCAATGGGCCTCGACCTGCGGGCTGAACCGGATGGCGGGAGGAACGGATGGCGGAGGCGGATCGGTCGATGGGGGAGACGCTCCCGGTCTCCGGAACCCGCCGGCACGCCTACCTGGCCGTCCTGGTCGTGCTGCCTCCGCTGGCCCTGGTCGCGGCGGTGGCGGCCGTCTGGGGGCGCGCGGTCGGGCCCGTCGACCTCCTGCTCGCCCTGGCGATGTACACCGTCAACATCTTCGGCATCAGCGTCGGCTACCACCGCCTGCTGACCCACCGCTCCTTCAAGTGCCCCCGGCCCGTCCGGGTGGGGTTCGCCCTCGCGGGCGCGCTGGCCCTCGAAGGGCCGCCCTCACTGTGGGCCGCCGAGCACCGCAGGCACCACAAGTACTCCGACAAGCCCGGCGACCCGCACTCGCCCTGGGTCTACGGCGACAGCGGCTTCGCGCTGCTGCGCGGCCTGCTGCACGCCCAGGTCGGCTGGTTCTACAGCGCCCGCAGGCGGTCCAACCGCGCGCACTGGGTGCCCGACCTGCTCGCCGACCGCGACATCCGCCGGGTGGACGCGGCCTACCCGGCGATCACCGTCGCGTCCTTCCTGCTGCCCGCCGCGGCCGGCGGCCTGATCACCTGGTCGTGGGCGGGCTTCTGGACGGCCCTCTTCTGGGCCGGCCTCGTCCGCTACGCGGTCGTCCACCACGTCACGTGGTCGGTGAACTCGATCGCGCACTGCTTCGGCGACCAGGACTTCCCCACCCGCGACCGCTCCTCGAACGTCCGATGGGTGGCGCTGCTGACGTTCGGCGAGGGCTGGCACAACTGGCACCACATCGAGCCGACCAGCGCCCGCCACGGCGTCCTCAAAGGCCAGACCGATCCCAGCGCGGCCCTGATCCGCCTCCTGGAGAGACTCGGCTGCGCCCACGACGTCCACTGGCCGTCCCAAGCCCGCATCGAGATGCGAGCGAACCACCCCACCGCGACCCGGGAACCCAACGCGAGTTGAGCGGAGCGGTTCGCCCGCGCGCGCGTCACTGGTCGACGTGCTCGGCCGTGTTCTTCGGTAGCGCGAGCATCACGAGTGCCGCCACGGCGTAGAGCACGGCGGAGATGACGAGGACGATGCCGAGCGCGTCACCGTAGTCGGCCCGTCCCGGTGCGCCGGTCGCCGAACCGGTGGCGGTGGTGAAGAAGACCGTGCCGAGAGCGGCGATGCCGGCGGCACCGCCGATCTGGTTGACGGTGGAGAGTACACCGCCCCCGGCGCCGGCGTCGCGCCCGGGGATGCCGGCGAGGACGACGTTGACGAGGATCGGGGCGCAGAGACCGAGCCCGAGGCCGCCGATGAGGAGAGCGAGGGCGAGGAGCGGGTATCCGGGGTCGCCGCCGTCCCCGACGGCCGTCCACAGGACGAGCTGCGATGCCGCGACGGTGAGCGAGCCGGTGATCAGCAGGGCCCGCCCGGCCTTGGCGGCGAGCGCGACGCCGACCCCGGAGGTGACGATCGAGCCGAGCGCGTAGGGCAGGATCACCAGGCCGGTCTCCCACGCCGTCCGGCCGGTGCCGTCCTGGAGGTAGACCGACAGGGTGAGGAAGAACGCCCCGATACCGCCGAAGAACAGCAGGGACGCGGACAGGCCGACCGCGAAGGCGCGGATCCGGAGCAGGGCCGGATCGAAGACGGGCTCGCCCCCGCGTCCGGCGAGGCGTCGCTCATGGACGACGAAGACCGCGAGCACGACGATCCCGGCGGTGAGCAGGGCGTAGCTGGTCGAAGTCCATCCCCAGGAGTCGGTCTGGATGATCGGCAGCAGCAGGAGCAGGATGCCCGCGGCCGCGAGCAGCGCGCCCGGGAGGTCGAGGCGGGCGGTCGAGGCCGAGCGGGACTCCGGCAGCACCTTCGCGCCCATGACGAGCGCCAGGACCGAGACGGGCACGTTGATCCAGAAGATGGTGCGCCAGCCCAGCCCGAACAGGTCGGCGTCGACGAGCAGCCCGCCGAGCAGCGGGCCCGCGACGGACGCGAGGCCCTGGACCGCCCCGTAGGCGCCGAACGCCTTGGCGCGCTCGCCCGGGGCGAACGACGCCCGGATGATCCCGAACACCTGCGGGACCATGACCCCCGCGGTCAGTCCCTGCGCGGCGCGGGTGCCGATGAGCATTCCCGGGCCGGCGGCCAGCGCGCAGAGCGCGGAGGTGACGGTGAACCCGGTCAGGCCGATCATGAACAGGCGCTTGCGGCCGTACCGGTCGCCGAGCCGTCCACCGGTGACCAGGCCCGCGCCCAGGGCGAGGAGGTAGGCGGCGATCGTCCACTGGATCTGGGCGTCGCCGGCCCCGAGGTCGCGGGCGATCGCCGGGGCGGCGACGGTGACGATCGTCCCGTCGAGGAGGTCCAGGAACGAGCCGAAGAGCACCACCAGGAGCGCCGCGCTCGCGCCCGCGCCGGAGACGAGCGCCGGCGGGGCGCCGGGCCCGCGCGTGCCCTCGTGAGGGATCTGTGAAGCGGTCATGCGGGCGACCCTCGCCGCTATAGTTGCCGCCGAGTGACCGCTTTGTCGTGAGGAGTGCGAGCGATGGCCGCCACCTCCGCCCGGACGCTCAAGCTGCTGTCGGTCTTCGGGACCGGCGCGACGCTGACCGCCGGGGACCTCGCCGCCAGGCTCGGGACGTCGGTGCGGACCGTGCGGCGCGACATCGACACGCTCCGGGAGCTCGGGTACGAGATCGAGGCCGTGCGCGGGGCGGGCGGCGGCTACCGGCTCGGCCGCGCCACCCGGTTGCCGCCGGTCGTCTTCGACGAGGACCAGGCCGTCGCGGCGGCCGTCGCGCTCCAGACCGTCCCGGCGATCCTGTCCGGCATCGGGGAGAACGCCGTCCGCGCCCTCGCCACGCTGCGGCAGGCGATGCCCGCCCGCAGCCGCGTCCACACCGAGGCGGTCACCGTCTCCGCGGCGCGCAACTACTGGGAGTTCCCCGCGGCGCCCATCGACGCGGAGGCCGTCCGCGCCATCGGCGGCGCGATCAACCGGCGGCACGTCGTCCGCGCGGACTACACCGGCGAGGGCGGCACGGCGACGCTCACCCTGGAACCGCATGACCTCGTCGTATGGGCGGCGCGCTGGTACCTCGTCGCGTTCGAACCGGACGCGGACCGGTGGCGTGCGATGCGCGTCGACCGCCTTGAACTGCGCATGCCCACGGGGACGCCCTTCCGGCGGCGCGACGTCCCGCACGGCGATCCAGCGGCCTTCGTCATGAGCACGCACGATCGCGGCGACACCCCGGCGGAATGGCCGTGCCGCGGCTCGGCGCTCATCGCCCTGCCCGCGCCCGTCGTCGCCAGGTTCGCCCCCGGCGGGTCGACGGTCGAGCACGACACCGACTCCCGGTGCCGGCTCACGCTCGGCGCGTGGTCATGGGCCGGGCTGGCAGGACTCCTCCTGACCTTCGACGCCGACATGACGGAGATCGAACCGCCAGAACTCAGGCAAGCGCTCCGCTCCCTGCGGAACCGCATCGACAGAGCACTCGGCCCCGCCGGCTGACTGCGCCGGGAATGCTCGTCCCGCGACCCACATGATCATCGCGAACCGCCCGCCCTGGTGCGTGAGGGGTACCGGTCGGCGTGAGGGGTATGGGCGTCCGATCCGGAGTCGTTCGTCTGGGCAGCGCCCAGGAGGAGCATGCGGCGATGAGGTCCACTCAGCCCGACCAGCTCAGGGTGCGCGGCGCCCGCGTGCACAACCTGCGGAACGTGGACGTCGACGTTCCGCTGCGCGTCATGGTCGGGGTCGCCGGCGTGTCCGGGTCGGGGAAGTCGTCGCTGGCACTGGGCGTGCTGTACGCCGAAGGGTCCCGCCGCTACATCGAGGCGCTGTCGACCTACACCCGCCGCCGGATGGCCCAGGCGCCGCGGGCGGCGGTCGACTCGGTGGAGCACGTCCCCGCCGCGCTGGCGCTGCGGCAGCGACCCGGGGTGCCCGGCGTGCGGTCCACGTTCGGCACCTCCAGCGAGTTGCTGAACGTGCTGCGGCTGATGTTCTCGCGGCTGGCCTCCCACCTGTGCCCCAACGGCCACCGGGTCCCGCCGACGATCGATGTGGCGGCCGAGGTGCCGTTCACGTGCCCCGTCTGCGGTGAGCGGGTGCACCCGCCGGGCGCCGAGGACCTGTCGTTCAACTCCACCGGCGCCTGCCCCCGCTGCCAGGGCATCGGCGTGGTGCGCACGGTGGACGACGCGACGCTCGTCCCGGACCCGTCCAAGACGCTGGAGGACGGCGCGGTCGCCCCCTGGCAGATGTTCGGGTTCAACGTCCAGCCCGACATCGCGCGCGAGTTCGGCGTGCGCACCGACGTGCCGTGGAGCGAGCTGACCGACCGCGAGCGGGAGATCGTGCTGGACGGTCCGGAGGAGAAGAAGCACATCACCGTCACCAGCAAGAAGGGGGTCCACGAACTGGACTTCACCTTCCGCAACGCGCGGCTGACGGTGACCGAGGAGCTGAAGCGCGCCGACACCGACAAGCGGCTGGCCAGGGTCAGCCGCTTCCTGAGCGAGGGCACCTGCCCGGACTGCCGGGGCACCCGCCTCAGCCCCGCCGCGCGGGCCCCTCGGATCGGTGAGCGGAACCTGGCCGAGGTCACCGCGATGACCCTGGACGAGGTGCTGGCGTGGGCGCCCGGCGTCGTGGACGACCTCCCCGCCGACATGCGGGAGATGGCCCGGTCGCTGGCCGACACCCTGGTCGACATGGGCCGGCGCCTCGTCGAGCTCGGCCTCGGCTACCTCGCGCTGGACCGGGCGGGGTCGACGCTGTCCACCGGCGAGCGGCAGCGGGCCCAGCTCGCGCGGGCGGTCCGCAACCGCACCACCGGCGTCCTCTACGTTCTCGACGAGCCGTCGATCGGCATGCACCCGGCCAACGTCGAGGGGTTGCTCGGCGTGATGCGCGACCTGCTGGCCGACGGCAACTCGGTCGTCTTCGTCGACCACGACGTGCAGATCCTGCGGGAGGCCGACTGGCTGATCGAGATCGGCCCCGGCTCGGGGGACGACGGCGGCACCGTCATCGCCGAGGGCGGCCCCGGCGCCCTCGCCGGCGCGTCCCGCTCGCGGCTCGCCGGCTTCCTCACGGGTGCCGAGCCGGTGATCGTCCGTGCCTGCGCCGAGCCGGCCGCCGTGTTCGAGCGGGGAGCAGTCCGCCTCAAGACGGAGGCCGTCCACACCGTCCACCCGCTGGAGGTCGAGTTCCCCCTCGGCCGGTTGACCGCCGTCACCGGCGTCTCCGGATCGGGCAAGACGACGCTCGTCCTCGAATGCCTGGTCCCGGCCCTGGAGGCACGGTCGAGATCGGCGGCCCTGCCGGCTCATGTGCGCGACCTGGAGGCGCCCGACGGCATCAAGGTCCATGTGGTCGACGCGACCCCGATCGGCATCAACGTCCGCTCCACCGTGGCCACCTATTCGGGCGTCATGGACGAGCTGCGCAAGGCTTACGCCGCGACCCCGGAGGCCCGCCGCGACGGGCTGACGGCCTCCGACTTCTCGTACAACACCGGGTCACTGGCCTGCCCGCGCTGCGGCGGCACCGGCGAGATCTCCCTCGACGTCCAGTTCCTGCCCGACGTGGACATCGTCTGCCCCGAGTGCGGCGGTAGCCGCTTCGCGCCCCGCGCGGACGCCTACCGGCGCGACGGCGTCTCCCTGCCCGGCCTGCTCGGGTGCACGATCCGCGAAGCCCTCAACGCCACCGCCGACCTGCGGCGGGTGCACAAGCGCCTGGCGGCCCTGGACGAACTGGGACTGGGCTACCTCACCCTCGGCGAGGCCACCCCGGCCCTGTCCGGCGGCGAAGCCCAGCGGTTGAAGCTGGTGAGCCAGATGCACCGGGACCAGACCGACGCCGTGTTCGTCCTCGACGAACCGAGCGTGGGCCTGCACCCGCTGGACGTGCGCACCCTCCTGGACGTCCTGCAGCGGCTGGCCGACCGCGGCGCCACCGTCATCGTGATCGAACACGACCTCGACCTGATCGCCAACTCCGACCACGTGATCGACCTCGGCCCCGGCGGGGGCGAGGAGGGCGGCGAGATCATCGCCACCGGCACACCGGGCCAGATCGCCCGCGACCCCGCGTCCATCACCGGGAAATACCTCGCCCGGCACCTGCGCGCCGGAGCCTAGCGGGCTAGCGCCGCTTGCGTCCGACGCCGATCTGCATGAGATCGCGCCCGGGGACGACCGGCCCGGCGAAGTCGCGGCCGGCGCGGCGCCACCG
Source organism: Actinomadura geliboluensis (assembly GCF_005889745.1). GTDB lineage: Bacteria > Actinomycetota > Actinomycetes > Streptosporangiales > Streptosporangiaceae > Spirillospora > Spirillospora geliboluensis. The sequence goes on along the minus strand of NZ_VCKZ01000191.1, from coordinate 2,235 downwards.
CCCGTCCTGGAGGTGCCCGGGCGAGAAGTGGTTCAGGACGAGCCTGCGCGCCCCCGCCCGCTGCGCCACCGTGCCGACCTGCTCGGTGGTGGTGTGGGCGCCGATCATGTGGTTGATGTAGCCGTCCTTGGTCTCCTGCGGGACGGGCAGCGCCGAGATGCTCTGCTCCACCCACGCCTGGTCGATCACCTCGTGGACGAGGACGTCGCAGTCACCGGCCAGGTCCACCAGGTTGTCGGAGACGGTGGTGTCGCCGGAGAACACCACCGAGCCGTCGTCGGTGTCGAACCGGAACCCGAACGCGGGGAACATCTGCCCGTGGTCGACGAGCGTGGCCGTCACGCGCACCCGGTCGTCCTCGTACACCCTGATGGGCCGGTGCAGGCGCGGGATGCTCTTACCCGGTGCGGCGCCGTCCGGCAGGGCGATGTCATGGGCGTTCACGCGGTCGGTGATGGCCGGGGACCCGGTGTCGAAGAGCCTGTCGTTGAAGTCGGTGGCGAACGCGGCGACCAGGGACGCGGTCATGTCGACCGTCCCGGCCCCGGGGTCGTCCGGCTGGATCGGGTCCGGGACGGGCCGTCCCGCCGGGAAGACCGCCGGGAGCGCCCCGCGCTTGCCCGGTCCGAACACCTGGACGGGCCGGTCGGCCCGGCCGAGCCCGCCGCCGCAGATGCCGTAGAGCAGCAGCCCCGGGTAGTCGGCGATGTGGTCGGAGTGCAGGTGGGTGAGGAACACGGCGCGCAGGTGGCCCAGGTCGTTCATGCCCTGGCCCGGCCCGAGCAGCCCCGCTCCGCGCAGGTTGTGGACGGACGAGTTCCCGCAGTCGACCAGGTAGAGGGCGTCGCCGACGACGAGCGCGGACGACACGCCCACGCGGTCCGACCCCTCCCACCAGATGGGCCCTCCGGAGGTGCCGAGGAGGACGAGCCGCGTCCGGTACCCCTGGGCGGCCGCCGGGGAGGACGGCCCCGCCGCCGACGCGGTGCCGCTCAGCACACCGGACACGGTCACCGCACCGGCCGCAGCACCCGCGGTGCGCAACAGCCCCCTGCGGGACAGGTGCGGTCGTGGCTCCTCGCACATGATGACGACCCTTCTCTCGGCGGAGCGTCCCTGTAGTAATCACTACAGAGAATGGCGCGACCCTACGGCCGATCAAGGCGCATTGGCAAGAGCCTTCGAGCGGCGGCGCCGTCGCTCTGCGGGGAGAGGGGCCTCCATATCGCTACAGTTACGGAGTTACCGGGCGGGCATCGATCGAGGTCAGGCGGAAGTGGCGTCCTGACGCGGCGCCCGATGGCTGCTGACTTGGCCGCGCCGACGGGGCGGCGCCGAACGGCGGGAGCATGGACGGGCATGGAGAAGCTGTCGGGGCGCACGCCGTTGCTTGATCGGCATCGGGAGCGTGCTGAGCTGGATGGCCTGTTGGGGGACGTCCGCTCCGGACGCGGGCGGGCCCTGGTGCTGCGCGGTGAGGCGGGCGTGGGCAAGTCGGCCCTGCTGCGGCACACGGTGGGACGGGCGGCCGACATGCGGGTGGTCCGCACCGTGGGGACGGAATCGGAGATGGAGCTGGCGTTCGCCGGCCTGCATCTCCTGCTCGCGCCACTGCTGGACCGGATCGAGAAGCTGCCCGGCCCGCAGCGCGACGCGCTCGCGGTCGCGTTCGGCATGCGCAACGGCGACACACCCGACCGCTTCATCATCGGCCTGGCGGTGCTGACCCTCCTTGCCGAGGCGGCGGAGGAACGCGCCCTGCTCTGCGTGATCGACGACGCGCAGTGGCTGGACCAGTCGTCGGCGCAGGTGCTGGCGTTCGTGGCTCGGCGGTTGCTGGCCGAGCCGGTCGGGTTGATCTTCGCCGCGCGTGAGCCGGGCAGCCAGTTCCACGGGCTGGTGGATCTGGAGGTCCGCGGGCTGGAGAAGCAGGACGCGCAGGCGCTGCTGGGGTCGGTGGTCCGGTTCCCGCTGGACGAGCGGATCCGGGACCGGATCCTGGCCGAGACCAACGGGAACCCGCTGGCGCTGCTGGAACTGCCGCGCGGGCTGAGCCCGGCGCAGCTGGCGGGCGGGTTCGGGCTGGTGGAGGCCCAGGCCGTCCCGGCGCGGATCGAGGAGGGTTTCCGGCGGCGGCTGGCGGGGCTGCCGGACGCGACGCGGTCGTTCCTGCTGATCGCGGCGGCCGAGCCGACCGGGGATCCGGTGCTGATCCGGCGTGCGGCCGGGCGGCTG
>NZ_VCKZ01000190.1 GCF_005889745.1 Actinomadura geliboluensis | reverse complement strand
CCTCTACCTGCCCGTCATCATGGACCCCATCTACGGCTACCAGGCCGTCAACGTCGAAGCACAGGCCAACAACCCCGGCTCACTGCTGCACTGGACCCGCAAAATGATCGAGATCCGGCAGCGCCACCCCGTCTTCGGCGTCGGCTCCTACGTCGAACTCTCCGCCTCCAACCCCTCCGTCCTCGCCTTCACCCGCGAGATCGACGGGTCGGACGGCAACCAGTGGGGCGGCATGGACACCGTCCTCTGCGTGAACAACCTGTCCCGCTTCCCGCAGCCGGTCGAGCTCGACCTGCGGCGGTTCCGGGGCACCGCGCCCATCGAATGCATGGGCGGCGTCCAGTTCCCCGCCATCGGCGACCTGCCCTACCTGCTGACGCTCCCCGGGCACGGCTTCTACTGGTTCCTGCTCCCGCCGCCGCCCGCCGAGCACGACCCGGGAGAAGGAGTGATGTAGCCGTGCCGCCGCCAGACCATTCCCTCGTCCGGCTCCTGTCCGACTGGCTGCCCCGGCAGCGGTGGTTCGGCGGCAAGGACGAACCCATCGACGAGCTGTCCCTCGGCACCGCCACCGAACTGCGCACCGGCGACCCCGCCCTGCACCACCTCGTCCTCGACGTCCGCCAGAACGGCACCACCGACCACTACCAGCTCCTCCTCGGCGTCCGCCGCGAACTCCCCGACCGGCTCCAGCACGTGGAGATCGGACGGGCCGCCGGGCACCCGCCGATCACCGGGCACGTGTACGACGCCGCCCACGACCCGGACCTGACCCGCGTGCTGCTCGACCTCATGGCGAGCGAGGCGGCCGTCGGGCCGCTGCGGTTCCGCCGCGCGCCCGGCACCGGCATCCGCACCGGCCTGGAGGGGCTGCCGACCTCGGCCGAGCAGAGCAACACCTCACTGATCTTCGGCGACGCCTACATCTGCAAGCTGTTCCGGCGGCTGTCCCCCGGCGTCAACCCCGACCTGGAGGTCAACCTCGCGCTGACCCGCCAGGGCTGCGAGCACATCGCCGCCGTGCACGGCTGGATCGAGCTCGACCCCGGCGACCCCGCCGAGCCCGCCGCGGAGCCGGTCACGCTCGCGCTGCTGTCGGAGTTCCTGCGCACCGCGACGGACGGCTGGCAGCTCGCCCTCACCAGCGTTCGCGACTGGTTCGCCCAGCCCACCCCGCCGGGCCCGTCGGGCGAGGTCACGGCCGGGGACGCGGGCGACGCCGGCGGCGACTTCGCCGCGGAGGCGGAGCGGCTCGGCGCCGCCACCGCCGAGGTGCACCGCGACCTCGCCGCCGCGTTCGGCGTGGTGCGCACGCCGCCCGAGGCGCTGCGCGGCATCGTCTTCGGGATGAACCAGCAGCTCGACCAGGTCACCGCCGCCGTCCCGGAGCTGCGCCCGCACGCGCACGCGATCCGCGAGGTGTTCGACCGGGTCGCGGCGGACGCGTCCGAGATGGAGTTCCAGCGGGTCCACGGCGACTACCACCTCGGGCAGGTGCTGCGCACCGACGCGGGCTGGGTGCTGCTGGACTTCGAGGGCGAGCCGGCCCGCGCCCCGGGCGAGCGCCGCGCCTTCGCGCACCCGCTGCGCGACGTCGCCGGGATGCTGCGCTCCTTCGAGTACGCGGCGCGGTTCCTGCTCGCGCGCGGCGGCGGCCTGCCGGACGGCACCGCGGAGGCCCTCGAACTGCGCGCCCGCGCCTGGGCCGAGCGCAACCGCGCGGCGTTCTGCGCCGGCTACGCCGCCGCGGGCGGCCCCGACCCGGCCGCGCACGAGGCGCTGGTGCGGGCGTTCGAGTTCGACAAGGCGGTCTACGAGGTCCGCTACGAGGCGAGCAACCGGCCGTCCTGGCTCCCCGTCCCGCTCCGCTCCCTGGCCCGCCTGGCGGGCTGACCCCGGCGCGCGGACGGGGTTCACAGGTCGATCGCGTAGTCGAGGACGACGCGGTCGGCGGGCAGGACGATCTCGCGGCAGACCTCCATCACGCCGGCGTTCGCCAGCAGCCGGCGGGTGATGCCGAGGACGGGGACGCCGCCGCTCATGCGGAGGGTCTCGGCCTCCTCCGGGGTCGGCATCCGGGAGCGGACGGCCTCCTCCACCCGGACGGGCGGGTGCCCGAGGTAGGCGAGCTGCGCGAGCGTCCCGCCGGGCCACGGCTCGCGGGCCGGGTCGGCGACGGGGGTGTCGCCGACGAGGTCCCACGGCAGGTAGTTGACGGAGATCTGCTGCGGCTCCCCGCGCGCGAAGAAGACGAACCGGCGGCGCAGCAGCTCGGTGCCGGCCGGCAGCTCGAACAGCGCGCCCAGCTCGCCGTCCGCCCGCACCCGGGTGAACTCCTTGTCGAGCCGGTAGTCCGCCCAGTCGATCTTCTGGTCGCGGGTGAAGGTGGTCTCCGGGACGGCGAGGGGCCGGGTCACCGCGCGGTACCGGTCCATCGCGACGCGGCGCGCCGGGGGCACGACCTTGACGAGCGTGCCGCCGCCGCGGCGGGTCTCGACGAGTCCCTCGCCGCGCAGCAGCGCGACGGCCTGCCGGACGACGATCTCGGAGACGCCGTGGGTCTCGCACAGCTCGGCGATGGTCGGCAGCCGCGTCCCCGGCGGGAGGCTGCCGTCCCGGATCCCCTCCCGCAGCGTGTCGGCGATGCGCAGGTAGGCGGGGCGGTCCGGCACCGGCGTCACCTCCCTACTCAGCGCCGCACGCGCCCGGCGCGGCGTTCGAACGATGTTCGACTCGGCGTTCGATCCCGGCCCGTCCCTCTCCGCCATCCATACCTTCCACGCGCTATCCCGGAGGGCACGGTCCGCTTACGGACAGCTTGACACCTCTTGGCCCGAGTAAGACTTTTGTATACAGAAGAACGACCTCGGGGAAGGGACGACCTTGATGGGCGACTTCGACGTGTTGAAGGCGGCCATCGAGGAGGAGTTCCCGGGCTGGCAGGTGTGGCGCAGCGACGCGGGGCGCTGGTACGCGACCCGCATCGGCGACCTCACCGACGCCGAACTCCAGGCGGGATGTGCGATGACCGTGGCGGCGGACGACTCGGAGGGGCTCCGCCGGCTGCTCGTCGAGCAGACGCACGGAGGGCGCGGGGACCGGTGACCGGAGGCCATGGGGAACAGCGCGGCCCGGTCCGCGAGCGGGGGCGGACCGGGCCCGGGCGCTCCGGTGCGCAAGGTACCTGTGTCGCTGAGGTGACACAGGAGTGGATCCTCGGGCGGTGGGGTCGTTGTCACCCCTGGGGCGAGGTGGACGTGACCCGGTAGCGGGCGGCGGGCGGGGAGCCGCCCCACGGAACGTGGCCGCACGGGCGGCAGCATTCGGCGCGACCCCACGACGAAGAGTCGAGCCGCCCGTGCGGCCGCAAGCGCGCCCGCGCAGGTCGCGGCGCGCTCGCCGATCTTGAACGTCAAGCTCGCGGAAACAGGTCCTCCGGTCATGTGAGACCACCGCTTCTCGGGGCACTCCTACAGAAGTAAAGGCTCAGTGACGGGAGGCCATGAGGTCATGGCACGGGTGACGCGCGCGGAGATCGACCGGCTCGTCGGCGGCGACCACCACGATCCGCACGGCGTCCTCGGGGCGCATCCGGGCAGGGACGGCGTGACCGTGCGGGCGCTGCGCCCGCTGGCGGAGAAGGTCGAGGTCGTCCTGCCGAACGGCGACCGGCATCCGCTCCGCCACTTCCACCAGGGGCTGTTCACGGGCACCCTGCCGAAGGGGGCCTCTCTCGCGGGCGAGGACGAGCGCGCGGCGCCGCTGGCCGTCCCCGACTACCGGCTCGCCGTCACCTACGGGGACGGCGTCGAGACGATCCAGGACGACCCCTACCGGCACCTGCCGACGCTCGGCGAACTCGACCTGCACCTGATCGGCGAGGGGCGGCACGAGGAGCTGTGGCGGGCGCTCGGCGCGCAGCCCCGCTCCTACGCGTCCGCGCTCGGCACCGTGCACGGGACGGGTTTCGCGGTGTGGGCGCCGACGGCGCGCGGCGTGCGCGTGGTCGGCGACTTCAACCACTGGGACGGCCGCGGCCACCCGATGCGGTCGCTCGGCTCCACCGGCGTGTGGGAGCTGTTCGTGCCGGGTGTCGGCGACGGCACCTGCTACAAGTACGAGATCCTCGGCGCGGACGGCGTGTGGCGCACCAAGGCCGACCCCATGGCGCAGTGGACTGAGCGTCCCCCGGCGACGGCGTCGCGTGTGTTCACCTCGTCCTACACCTGGGGCGACGGCGCGTGGATGGACGCCCGCAAGGACCACGACTGGCTGCACGAACCGATGAGCGTGTACGAGGTGCACCTCGGGTCGTGGCGCCCTGGGCTCGGTTACAAGGAACTGGCCGACGAACTCACCGAGTACGTGCACGACATGGGGTTCACCCACGTCGAGCTGCTGCCGGTCGCGGAGCACCCCTACGGCCCGTCCTGGGGCTACCAGGTGACGTCCTATTACGCGCCCACGTCGCGGTTCGGGAACCCGGACGACTTCCGGCATCTCGTCGACCGGCTCCACCAGGCCGGTATCGGCGTCATCATGGACTGGGTGCCGGCCCACTTCCCCAAGGACGAATGGGCGATGGCCCGGTTCGACGGCACCGCGCTGTACGAGCACGACGACCCGGCACGCGGCGAGCACCCCGACTGGGGGACGCTCGTGTACAACTACGGCCGCGCCGAGGTCCGCAACTTCCTGGTGGCGAACGCGTCGTTCTGGCTGGAGGAGTTCCACATCGACGGCCTGCGCGTGGACGCCGTCGCCTCGATGCTGTACCTCGACTACTCGCGCAATGAGGGCGAGTGGTCGCCGAACATCTACGGCGGCCGCGAGAACCTGGAGGCCATCTCCTTCCTCCAGGAGATGAACGCGACGGTCTACAAGCGCAACCCCGGCGTCATGACGATCGCCGAGGAGTCCACGGCCTGGCCCGGCGTGTCCCGCCCGACCCACCTCGGCGGGCTCGGGTTCGGGTTCAAGTGGAACATGGGCTGGATGCACGACACGCTCGAATACCTGCGCCACGAGCCCGTGTTCCGGCACTACCACCACAACGAGATCACGTTCTCGCTGGTGTACGCGTTCTCGGAGAACTACGTGCTGCCGCTGTCGCACGACGAGGTCGTCCACGGCAAGGGCTCGCTGCTGAGCAAGATGCCGGGCGACGCGTGGCAGCAGTTCGCCGGGCTGCGCGCCCTGCTCGCCTACATGTGGTCGCATCCCGGCAAGCAGCTGCTGTTCATGGGGCAGGAATTCGGGCAGGGCGCCGAATGGGCGGAGGAGCGCCCGCTCGACTGGTGGCTGCTGGAGAACGCCGCCGAGGGCGCCAACCACCTCGGGCTGCAGAAGCTCGTCCGCGACCTGAACCGCGCCTACCGCGCCGAGCCCGCGCTGTGGACGCGCGACAGCGACCACGAGGGGTTCCGCTGGATCGACGGCAACGACGCGGGCGGCAACACCCTCTCCTACCTGCGCTACGGGACGCCCCGCGCCGACGGCGAGCCTCCGGTCCTGGCGTGCGTCGTGAACTTCGCCGGGAACCCGCACGAGGACTACCGGCTGGGCCTGCCCCGCGCGGGCCGCTGGCGCGAGGTCGTCAACACCGACTCCTACGACTACGGCGGCAGCGGCGTCGGCAACCTGGGCCATGTCGAGGCGTCCGGCGAGCCGTGCCACGGCCTGCCGGCGTCCGCGGTGCTGCGCGTCCCGCCGCTGGGCGCGGTCTGGCTCGTGCCCGAATAGGGGCGCGCGCGCAGACCCGCTCGGTCATAGGGTGGGCGCATGCAGCGCCTGCACAACGTTCCGGGCCAGTTTCTGGTCGAGCATCTGCCGCAATCGACGTTCCCCGAGGACGACGACTGGGTCGCGCTGATCCGCGCCCCGGAGGGCCTCACCGTCGTGCGGGAGGCGTCGCCGTTCACCGAGGCGGAACGCTGGGTCGGGTTCTACGGCGAGCCGGACGGCCTGGACGTGCCCGGCACGCTGGCCGCGCTCGTGCAGCCGCTCGCCGACGCGGGGGTGCCGGTCTTCGTGGTATCCACCTACCACGCCGACCTCGTCCTCGTCCCCGAGCACCGCCTGAAGGACGCGACGGAGGCGCTCCGCGGCGCAGGCCACCAGGTCGAGCTCTAGCCCGGGGCTAGAGGCGTTCCAGGAGCCAGCGCGGCCCGGTGACGGCGGCGCCGGCGGCCTCGCAGCGGGCGCGCAGCTCCCGGTCGGCCGTGACCACCAGGTGCGCGGTGTCGGGCCGGGCCTCCCGGACGAGTTCCACGATCCGGTCGTCGCCGCTGCCGGGCGCCGCCACGACGTTCACCCCGTCGGCGGGCTCGTCCGCGACCGGCCGCGCCGCGCCCTCCACGACCAGGACGACCTCCGGGAAGCAGCGGTCGAACGGCACGACCCCGCCGGGCAGGCCCCGCACACCGCCGGCCAGCGCCTTCAGGTCGTCGCGGAGCCGGGCGTTCGCCCCCGCGCGGTCCTTCCACCAGCCGTCGGCGCGGGCGCCCACGACGTTCGCCGCGTCCACGACGAGGACGAGGCCCTTCATCGCGTCCCGCAGCCGGGGCCACGACCGGGCGAACGGCGCGAACAGCTTGCGGTCGGTGACCTCCTCCTCCCGCACCCACTCGGCCCTGCGCGTCTCCCTGGACGCCGCGTCCACGGGGACGAGCTCGGTCAGCGACCCCATCACGGACGTGAACGACCAGCCGCCGTGGTCCTCGACGGTGGTGCCGTGGACGTTCACCGCGCTGACGTCGAGCGTGCACTCCTCGGAGGTCTCCCGCAGCGCGCCCGTGACGGGGTCCTCGTGGCTGTGCAGCGCGCCGCCGAACATGCCCCACGTCCCGCCGCCGATCCCCCACCAGGCGCGCTGCTGGAGCAGGATCCACACCTGGCCGCCGGCGTCGCGGTGGTAGGCCAGCAGGCCCGCGGCACCGAACCGTCCCCAGTGCGTGTGGCCCTGCCCGCAGCCGGCCCAGCCGTCGCCGTCTCCCATGCGTCCGACGATAGCGCCGGACGCTCGTGACGAACGGCATAGTGCCGCCCCGCCGGGCACCGAATACCATTCTGAAGATCACCGCTGAGCAGGGAGAGTGAAGTGAGCGTCGACGCGAGCGCGGCGGCCTTTCAGGAGGCCGCCGAACTGTGGAACACGCTGTCCGGCGCCGGCTTCATCCAGGCGATGGTGGACCGGCGCGTCCCGGAGATCTCCGACATCAGCGACTACATCGGGCAGGACGTGCGGGCCGCCGAACCGGGCCGCGTGGAGATCGCGTGGTCGCCCGCGGACAAGCTCTGCAACCCCGGCGGCACCGTCCACGGCGGCTACATCGCGATGATCCTCGACAACGCGGTCTGCCTGGCGGCGAGCAGCACGTGCGAGCACTTCATGCCGATGCTCACGCTCAACCTGAACGTCGACTACCTGCGCGCCGTCCAGTCCGGCCAGACCTACACGGTGACCGGCACCTGCCTGCACCCCGGCGGCACCCGCATGGTCTCCAACGCGCTGATCACCGACACCGCCGGCCGCCCGGTCGCCCAGGCGTCCGCCAGCGTCATCCCCAACAAGGCGTTCGCCCGCTGAGCTCACTCGGGGTGCGGGAACGGCGCCGGGTGAGCGCATAGGCTGGGGCGCATGGTGGATCCCGGCACAGTCGTCAACGTGATCAAGCAGGCCCGCGAGCGGCGGACGGCGCCGCTGATCCTCGAACTCGATCTCACCGACGGGCTCGTGGAGACCGCGCCGGCCGACCCGATCTCGGCGATCCTGTCCATGCGCCGGACGAACCTGCGGGACGTCCTGGACGGGCTGCGCCGCGCCCGCTCCGACAGCCGGGTGCGCGCCCTCGTGGTGAAGGTGTCCGGCGGCGTCGGGCTGGCGCTCGTCCAGGAGCTGCGCGAGGCCGTCCAGGCGCTGCGGGACGCGGGCAAGTTCACCGTCGCGTGGGCTGAGACCTACGGTGAGGGCGGGCGCGGCACCGTGCCGTACTACCTGGCCACCGCGTTCGACAAGGTGTACCTGCAGCCGACCGGCGAGGTGGGGCTGACCGGCGTCGCGCTGGAGGAGCCGTTCTTCGCGGGCGCGCTGGAGAAGGCGGGCATCGAGCCGCGGTTCGCCAAGCGGTACGAGTACAAGACCATGGCGAACACGTTCATGGAGAAGGCGTACACGCCGGAGCACGAGGAGTCGTCGCGGCGGCTCGTCGCCTCGCTCGGGGAGCAGATCACCGCCGGGGTCGCCGCCGCCCGCGGGCTGCCGGAGGAGACGGTGCGGGCGCTCGTCGACCGCGGCCCCTTCCTCGCCGACGAGGCGCTGGAGGAGAACCTCGTCGACCGGCTCGCCTACCGCGACGAGGTCTACGCCGACCTGCGGGAGCGGTTCGGCGAGGAGGCGCAGCTGCGCTACGTGTCGCGGTACAACCGCGCGCACGGCCTCGCGAGCCGGCTCCCCCAGCCGGGCAAGCAGGACGTCGTCGCGCTGATCAACGGGCAGGGCCCGATCCGGCTCGGCCGCAGCGGGCGCGGCGGGCCGCTGCCGAACTCGGGGCCCGCGATGGGCTCGGACACGATCGGCGCCGCGTTCCGCGCCGCGGTGAAGGACGAGCGGGTCAAGGCCATCGTGTTCCGGGTGAACAGCCCCGGCGGGTCCGCCGTCGCGTCCGACGCGATCTGGCGCGAGGTCGTCCTCGCGCGCCGCGCCGGCAAGCCCGTGGTCGTGTCGATGGGCAACGTCGCGGCGTCCGGCGGCTACTACGTGTCGATGGCGGCGGACACGATCGTCGCGCAGCCCGGCACGCTCACCGGCTCGATCGGCGTCGTCGTCGGCAAGGCCGTGGTGAACGGCCTGCTGGACCGCGTCGGCATCGGTCTCGGCGCCGTCGCCGACGGCGCCCACGCCCGGATGCTCAGCGCCACCAAGGACTTCAGCGACTCCGAGTGGGAGCGGGTCAACGCCTCCCTCGACCGGATCTACGACGACTTCACCGCGAAGGTCGCCGAGGGCCGGGAGCTGTCCCGCGAGCGCGTCCACGAGCTGGCCCGGGGCCGGGTGTGGACGGGTGCGGACGCGAAGGAGCGCGGCCTCGTCGACGAGCTCGGCGGCATCGACGCCGCCCTCGACCTGGCCCGCAAGAAGGCCGGGCTGGCGTCCGACGCGCCGGTCCGGACGTACCCGCACACCTCGCCGCTGGAGCGGCTGCGCCCGCCGGAGTCCAGCGAGGACCGCACGGCCGCGTCCGCCCGCTTCGACGGGTGGGGGTCGCTCGGCGGCCTCGCCGCGCGCCTCGGGCTGCCCGCCGCGGGCCCGCTGACCCTGCCGGGCACCTGGGAGATCCGCTGAGCGCCGACTTCGTCGAGGCCGTCGCGGGCTTCGCCACGGGGGTGGCCGTGCTGACGGTCCGCGACGGCCGCGACGACCTCGGCACCACGGTGACCTCGTTCATGTCGGTCTCCCTGGACCCGCCGCTGGTGGTGGCGAGCGTGGCGACGTCGTCGTACCTGTCGGAGGTCCTGAACCGGCGGCCCCGCTGGGCGGCGACGGTCCTGGCGTCGGCGCAGCGGGCCCTGGCCGGGCGGTTCGCGGCCGAGGGCCGTCCGAGCGCCCGCATCCTGCTGGCCGCCGAGCCGCACCACCGCGGCCCGCATTCGGACGCCCTGATCCCCGACACGGGCGTCTCCGCGCTGGAATGCGAGACCCGCCAGGCCATCGAGGCGGGCGACCACACGCTCTTCGTCGCCGAGGCCCTCGCCACCGACTACGTGACCCGCGACCGCTCGCCGCTGATCCGCGTCAACCGCCGCTACCTGCCCGCCTAGCCGGGCCTACCCGGCCGGGTCAGCGGACCCGGCGGCCCGCCTTCCACACGGCGTGGGTCTGGGGGACGCCGGGGCGGTAGGCGAGGTGGATGTAGGACGCGGCGTCCAGGACGTGGACGTCTGCGCGCGCGCCCGGGGCGAGGTGGCCGACGTCGGTGCGGCGGAGGGCGCGGGCGCCGCCGGCGGTCGCGGACCAGACGGCCTCGGCCGGGGTCATGTGCATGTCGCGGACGGCCACGGCGATGCAGAACGCCATGCTCGAGCTGTAGCAGGAGCCGGGGTTGCAGTCGCTGGCGAGGGCGACGGTCGCGCCGGCGTCCAGGAGGCGGCGGGCGTCGGGGTAGGGCTGGCGGGTGGAGAACTCGACGCCGGGCAGGAGGGTCGCGACCGTCTGCGACGAGGCGAGGGCGTCCACGTCGGCGTCGCTGAGGAACGTGCAGTGGTCGGCGGAGGCGGCGTCCAGTTCGACGGCGAGCCGCACGGCGGGGCCTTGGGTGAGCTGGTTTGCGTGCAGGCGGGGGCTCAGGCCCGCCTTCATGCCCGCCTGCAGGATCTCGCGGGTCTGGTCGGCGTCGAACGCACCCTCCTCGCAGAAGGCGTCCACCCAGCGGGCGTGCGGGGCGCAGGCGGCGAGCATGTCGGTCGCGGCCAGGTGCGCGTAGGCGGCGGCGTCGTCCTTGTACTCGGCGGGGACGACATGGGCGCCGAGGTAGGTGACCTCGTCCGCGAGTTCGGCGGCGATGCGGACGGCGCGCTCCTCCTGCTCGACCGTGAGGCCGTAGCCGGACTTGCACTCGACGGTCGTCGTCCCCTGGCCCGCCATCTCCCCGATGAGGCGGCGCAGGTTCGCGCGGAGATCGTCGTCGGACGCGGCGCGGGTGCGCTCGACGGTGGTGCGGATGCCGCCCGCCGCGTACTTCCGGCCGCTCATCCGGGCGGAGAACTCCTCGGCGCGCTCGCCCGCGAAGACGAGGTGCGCGTGGGAGTCCACGAAGCCGGGGAGGACGGCCCGCCCGGCGGCGTCGAACGCCTCGTCGGCGGCGGGCGCCTCGGCGGCCGGGCCCGTCCAGGCGACGGTGCCGCCGTCCATGACCAGGGCGGCGTCGCGGACGATGCCGAGACCGCCGCCGGCGGCCGGGTCGTTGGTGACGAGTTCCCCGATGTTCGTGATGACCGTGCTCACCAGGGCAGCATCTCACGCGGTGCGGCGGCGTCCCACCCGGTGCCAGGACGCCCCACCCGGTGCGGTCGCGTCTCACCCGGTGCCGTTACGTCAACACAGTGCCGCTGCGTCTCACGCGGTGCCGGCGCTGTCGGGCGCCGGCACCGCGCGGGCCGTCAGCGGCGGCGCGCGTCGGCCTCCAGGAGGGGGGCGGTGCCGCGCGCGGGCGCGCGCAGGTCGACGACTCCCTGCCGCTCGGAGAAGACCTCGACGACTTGCCGGGTGTGGCTGCCGCCGGCGCCGTGCTCCATCCGCACGCCGGGCCCGACGCGCAGCGACGTGCACTTGAAGTGGATGGCGTAGACGTTCTGCGCCTCACCGCCGACGACGGAGTCGCACACCATCACCTTCTTCGTTCCGTCCTCCATGTCCTGCACGACCGCGTACCCGTGGTCGGTCGGCAGGTAGTAGTCCGAGCTCATGTGACCGTCCTTTCTCGTTTGTGTGGTTGGTCAGAGGGGGCGGACGGGCGAGACGCCCTCGCAGTCGATCCCGAACATCACCCGCTTCCAGTCGCCGGCGTAGGCGAAGATCCCGCCGGACGTCGCGACGCCCAGCCTCGACGGCATCCGCGTCGCGTCCACGTGCCTGCGCACGCGCCCCATCGAGTGGACGCCGTCCATGTCCTCCCAGAGCGACACGTTGAGCAGCGTCCGGGCGCGCCAGGCGACCATCAGCGACGACCCGAGGAACCCGGTCGCGTCCCGCCGCACGTCCCGCGCCAGCCGCTTGTGCAGGACGAGCACGAGGAGCAGCGCCCACAGGCTCGGGCACTCGAACCGCGTCACCACGATGACGCCGTCCTTCACCTCGCCCGCGGCACCGTCCCGCACAGCGCCCGTGGCGCCGTCCGGCAGAGCACCTGGGACGCCGCCCGGGATCACAGCGTCTGCAGCGCCGTCAGCGCCGCCAGCGACACCAGGGCCGTCCCGGACAGGGCGCGAATCGATCTCAGCCATAGCCGTTGCCTTCTCGTTCCCATGTCGACCATCGCGGGCGTGAAGCGCAGGCTCCCCACCGCGACGCTGAGGTTGGACAGCAGCGCCATGCCGACCATGACCGGCGCGGCCGTCCACGGGTCCAGCAGCACCACCGCGGCGACCGCGACCCACACCAGCGACACCGCCTTCTGCGTCGTCACGAGCAGGCCGAGGTCGAAGCCCCAGGCCACGCCGCGCGACCCCGGCGGCAGCCGGTGCACGAGCTGCTGCGGGACCTGCCGCCACACGTGCGGCGTCCGGCCCGCCAGGTCGGCGAGCCCGAACCCGAGGGCCACCGCGGCGAGGGCGAGCACCCGCGCGTCCTCCGGCAGGACCTCGTGCACCCCGCGCCCCACCACGTACAGCAGCAGCGCTACGAGCAGCCCCGCGAGGACGCCGCCCGCGGTGAGGCCGGTCAGGAAGCGCGCGCCGTCCGCCGGACGGCGGCGCATCAGCGGGCCGGAGACTCCGGCCATGGACCGGCCTCAAGGGCTCAGGATGTGCAGGACCGCGCCGATCCCGCCGAGCACCACCCACGTGACCACGCGCGGCCCGTCAGCTGTAGCGGCACTCGAAGGCCGAGTGCTGCTTGCCGCTGTAGTAGGCCTCGCAGCAGGAGCAGTGCAGGTAGGCGCTCATGGCGCAGCCCCACAGGTAGTCCATGTTGTTGCGGCAGGTGGTCATGGAGACGTTGGGGCAGACCGCGAGGTTGCAGCAGTTCTGCTTGCAGATCGCGTACGCGGGCTCGGACCGGCCGAACACGGCCGAGGCGGCGGTCAGCCCGCCCGCGCCGAGCGCGCCGAGGAACCCGCGCCGGGCCCACCGCCCGGTCGCCCGCCCCGCCCGGCCGCCGGCGCGGCCTCCCGCGTCGCCGCGCGGGCGGTGCTCCGTCGTGGTGGTCATGACACTCCCTTCGGTTCGTTGACCCTCGTCCTGAGGGCCTGGACGTCCTGGAAGACGAGGGCCGACTCCAGCCGCCCGCCGCGGATGACCAGTGCGGTCGGGCTCATCCGGACGTTGAACTCGTCGGCGACCCAGCTGCCGCCCTCGTCGACGTAGTGCGCGAGGCGGTGCAGCCCGTACTGCTGGACGAAGCGGTCGCCGCGCGCACGCTCCGCCGTGGAGACGACCACGGCCATGTCGCCCTCGGCGCCCCTGTCCAGCTCGTCCGACAGCTGCTGGGCGACGTCCTTGCAGGTGGAGCAGGCGGTGCTGAGGACGAGCACGGTCCGGGCGGCGTCGATGTCGGTGCCGGGGCCGGTGAGGCCGGCGAGCTCGGCCGGCCAGCGGCCGGGTTCGGTGCCGAGCCGCGCGTCGTCCAGCGGCCAGATCGCGGGGTCGCGGTCGGCGGCGGTCTCCCGCTCGGTCGGCAGCCGCGAGCTCAGCTCGCCGAGCATCGCGAACAGCAGCACGACGGCGGCGACGAGGACGAGCAGCACGGCGCCGAAGAAGACTTCCATCATGGGGGTGTTCCTCCGTCTATCGCGAGGCAGGGAGGGGCCGGGTGAGGTCCTTGATGAGGCCGCGGTGCGCCCACCCGCACACCAGCAGCGCGCCGAACGCCAGCCCGGTGCCGGACTGGAAGAAGTACGCGGTGGCGGAGCCGGGCGCCGCGGCCGCCAGGTTCACCGCCGGGACGGCCATGAGCAGCGCCCCGGCGAGGACGTTGAACCAGCCGAGCGGCCGGCCGCCCGTCGCGCCGAGGCAGCCGCAGACGGCGCCGCCGCCGCGGACGGCGCCGAGGACGCCGGCCGCGGCGAAGCTCGCGCCGAGCACGCCCACCGCCCAGGCGCCGGCCGGGCGGGTCGCGGTGCCGGTCAGCGCGAGCGCGGCGAGGATCTCCACCGCCGCGAACGCCCGGACATGGCCGCTCGCGAACCCGTCGCCCGAGGACCGGACGAGCGCGTTCAGGGCCCGGCCGAGCTGCGCCGGAGAAACCATTTTCGAGACGCCCGCGACGAACAATACGGCGGCCGCGGACGAATTGACGACGACGAGGACGGAATCGTTTACAGCCATGCTGAGGACGACCTCGTTAAAGGAGCGGGGAACGGGGAGCGATCGATACGATCTTTTTAACCCGCCTTGATCAAGGAGTCAATGACGTGCGCGGCCGGGCAGGAATTGAGTCGATTGCTCAACCGGCGCGGCGGGACTGCTCATTCGGCGGCCGGCCGCTCGCGCGGCGCGGCGGGGGCGCTCAGGTCCAGGCGCCCGAGCTCACCCCGGGTCCGCACGCCGAGCTTGGGATACGCCCGGTAGAGGTGGTTCCCGACGGTCCGCGGGCTGAGGAACAGCCGGTCGGCGATCTCCCGGTTGCTGGCACCGGCCGCGGCGAGCCGCACGATCTGCAACTCCTGGTGGGTGAGGCCGCCGAGCACCGTTTCCGGAGCGTCCGCCGGGCGCGTTCCGCAGGCCCCGAGCTCCGCCCTCGCCCGCTCCGCCCAGGCAGCGGAGCCGGAGTTCTCAAACAATTCGAGCGCGTTGCTCAAATGCGTTCGCGCATCTGCTCTGCGGCGCTCCCTGCGCAGCCATTCGCCGTACAGCAGCCCGGTGCGGGCCCGCTCATAGGCGTTGCCGTTCCCGAGCAGTTCCAGCGCGTTCACGAAATGCCGTTCCGCCGCCGCGCCGGCGGCGAGCTGGGCGCGGCACCGCTCGGCCAGCGCCCGCACGTCCGGGGACGCGTCCCGGGCCGCCCGGCGGTCGAGCAGGGCGAGCGGGCACGCCGCCCGGTCCGGCCGCCCGGCGCGCACCGCCGCCTCGACGCGGTCGGCCGCCTGGCGGGCGGCGCTCGCGGCCGGGCCCGCCGCCGGCACCTCCTCGGGGAGCTCCTCCAGCCGGGCCAGCGCCTCGGCGTGCCGCCCGGCGCCGAGGTCGAGCAGCGCGAGCGCCCACGTCCCGAGGGAGACGGCCGGCGCGACGTCCTCGGCGCGGGCCTGCTCCAGGCCGGCGGTGACCAGGTCCGCGCAGCGCTTCTCGTCGCCCGCCACCGCGGCGAGCCAGCCGAGCAGGCAGCTCAGCTGGGCCGTCCGCGTCCGCGCGCCGGCGTCGCCCGCCAGCCGCAGCCCCTCCTCGGCCGCCTCCCGCGCCTCGCCGTGCAGGCCCCGCCCGACCAGCGCGTGGGCGAGGACCTGGAGCGCGTAGGGCAGCCGCCCGGCCTCGGTGCGGCAGTCCCGCGCGAACCGCGCGGCCGCCTCGTGCGCGCCGGGGGCGCCGTCCGCGAACGCGATGGTGGACGCGGTGAGGCGGCGGCCCAGCTCGTCCGGTAACGAGCGCCGCAGGTCGGCGAGCCGCCCGGCGGCGCCCGCCGCGTCCATCGCCGCGCCGATCGCGGCCGGCAGCCGGGCCAGCGCGGAGCCCGGCGGCAGCGGAAGGGCGCCGAGCGCGTCCAGCGCCTCCCGGATGAGCAGGGCGTCGCCCGCGTGCCAGCCGCACCGGGCGGCGTCGGCGAGCAGCAGCGCGGCACCGGCGGGGTCGAGCCCGGCGAGCGGCGCGGCACCGGCGACCAGCGTCCGCGCGGCCCGGCGCGGCGACCCGCACTCGGCCTCCGCCGCCGCGCCGGCCCGCGCCAGCTCGGCGCGCGTCAGCGGGTCGGCCGCGAGCCGGCGGGCGCGCGCGACGAGGTCCCGGGCCCCGTCGAACAGGCCCGCCGCGCAGGCGGCGCGGGCCGCGGCGGCGAGCCGGCGGGCGCGGGCCCGCTCCCCGGCGGTCAGCTCCGCCGCCCGCGCGTGGCAGACGTAGGCGCGCCGGTCCCCCGAGCACGCTCCGGCGCGCTCCAGCTCGGCCGCGACGTCCGCCTGGTACCCCAGGGACGCGGCGGCCAGGTGCCAGGTGCGCGCCTCGGGGTGCGCGGCGCCCGCGCTGTCGGCGAGCGCCCGGTGTGCGGCCCGCCGCTCGGACGGCGTCGCCCGGTGGTAGGCGACGGCCCGGACCAGCGGATGCGCGAACGCGATCGTCGTGCGGGTCGCCGCCAGCAGCCCGGCGCGCTCGGCGGGCGCGAAGTCGGCGACGGTCGCGCCGACGCTCGCCGCGGCGCCCGTGACGCGGGCCGTGTCGCGGGTGTCGTCCGCGGCGGCCAGGAGCAGCAGCGCCCGGGTGCCGGGCGGGAGCGCGCCGAGCCGGGCGCACAGCTCGGCCTGGAGCGTCCCCCCGACCGGGGAGGCGCCGTCGTGGAACGTGAACGGGTTGATGCATCCCGCGCGCTGCGCCGGGGACAGCGACGCCGCCAGCAGCCGCAGCGCCAGCGGGTTCCCCTCGGCCTCGGCGAGGACGCGGTCCCGCGCGGGCGGCGCCAGGCCGGCGCCGGCCGCGGTGCCGCGCAGGAACGCCGCGGCCTCCTCCGGGCAGAGGCGCCGCAGCCTGATCTCCGCCAGGCCGGACGATCCGAACGTGCTCTCGTCGCGGGCGGCGGCCAGCAGCGCGGCCGGCTCGGCGCCGAGGCGGCGCGCCGCGTACGCCAGCGCGTCCGCCGACGCGGCGTCCAGCCACTGGGCGTCGTCGACGAGGCAGACCACGGGCCGGTCCGCGGCGAGCCGGTGCAGCAGCGCGAGGACGGCGCGGCGCACGGCGAAGACGTCCTCGCGGCCCGCCGCCGCCTGCGGTTCGATCAGGGCGCGCAGCCGCTCGGCCTCCGGGCCGCCCAGGTCGCGGACCGGCCGCAGCATCAGCTCCAGCGACGCGAACGGCTGCTCGGCCTCCGGCGGGGACCCGGCGCAGCGCAGCACGAGCGCCCCGTCCGCCGCGTCCGCCGCGTGGTCGAGGAGCACGGTCTTGCCGATCCCGGCC
>NZ_VCKZ01000189.1 GCF_005889745.1 Actinomadura geliboluensis | reverse complement strand
CTCGTGGGCTCGGAGATGTGTATAAGGGACAGGTGGAGGCCGGTGGCGCGCTGGGGACGTCGGCCAGCGGATCGGGTCCGCTCCGGCGCCCGGACGCGTGCGCTGCAGGATGTGGGCCATCGGACTGTCCGGGACCGGAGCAGCGGTAGCCACGCTCGACTCCAGCCCATCGGTCAAGCCCCGCCCCGTCGGCCCGCGGATCCTGGACCAGAGTGACGGGCGCAGTGATGTGCTGTGGACGGTACGGCGGGCTGGTCAGGTGCCAGGCGCCGCCGCACCGGTAGGCGCGCAGCCGGGCGCCGGGAGCGGCGATGCGGGCGGCGTGCCGGGCGGTCCGGCGGGTGGCGTAGCAGGCGCGTCCGCACCGCCCGCACAGGCCGAGCTGCAGGATCACCAGCATCTCCAGCACCCGGACGTGTCGGGTCGGCTTCCTGGGCTGGTTGAGGGTCACTGGTCCCCCTTGGGCAGGTCGGTGGCGGGCTGGAAGAGCAGCAGGTCTTCGTGCGCGGTGGCGCAGGCGGGGATGCCGCGGTCGCGGGCGCGGCGGGTCTCCAGCATCTGGAAGAACGAGGCACGATTGACCAGCCCGCCGTCGCGCAACCCCGCAAGGAGCGCGGCGCAGCGGCCGGTCAGGGCGAGGCCGTGACGGTGGGCGGTGTCGACGACTTGGCCGGGCAGGTCGACCAGCTCGCCGCGGACCCGGATCGGGCGCGTGGTCACCGCGATGACGCCGCCCGGACGCAGCAGGATCGCGCTGCCGGCCAGTATTGACCCGAACCCGGCGAGGAGGCCGGGCAGGGGCTGGTGGGCGAGGTTGCCGCGGTCGGTGGAGTAGCGGTGGTGGCGCTTGTCGATCTTTCCGCCGCCGTTGTCGCGCCCCGAGCGGATGTGCCCGTGGGTGTGCGACCCGTACGGCGGTGAGGTGAGCACCAGCGCCGCCCTCCCATGCAGAGCCCGGAAGAGGGCGGCGATGTTGCGGGCGTCCCCGCACACCAGCTGCGGCGTGCCAGTGGCTCCCTGGGAGTGGGCATGCCGCAGATTGCCCACAGTGAGGTGCACGAAGTCGGGCTCGTACTCCACCCCGGCGGCATCCCGCCCCAGGTGGACGGCCTCGACCAGCGTGGTGCCGATCCCGCACATCGGGTCGACCACCAACTCACCCGGCTGGGTGAAGGCTTCGATGACGGTGGCGGCGATGGCCGGCAGCATCTTGCCGGGATGGCGCATCGACCCGGGCGTGTAGCGTCCCTGGCGCTGCAGCCGGGACGGCCGCTGCCCGGTCGCCAGCACCGACACCAACCCCGTCGTGGAGGCCGGAGCGTTCTGGTTCATCGGACGTCCCCGTTCTCCTGCTGGGTCTGCGGTTTGATGAACAGGCAGACGTCAGCGTGAAGGCTCACCGGCGGAGGCAGCGCGTGGCAGCCGGTGCGGCGCAGTTGGGCCAGGTCGGCCGGTCCGGCTTGGACGACCAAGGCGTCACCGTCGATGGGGACGCGCAGCGCGATGATGTGCTGGGCGTAGTGGAACCCCAGCCCCTGGGCTTGTCGGATGATGCGCGGGGCGGGGTCGATGAGACGTCCCGCCTGGTGGCGAGCCGTGGTGATGATCGCCAGGGCACCACCTGGCCGCAGTACCTTCCACGCCGACGCCAGGAACAGGCCGAGTTGTTCGCTGCTGAGCATCCACAGGTCCGCCCGGCACGCCAGGCACCCGCGTTCCCCGCTCCTGCGCGGCGGGTTGCCACCGGTCTCATACGGCGGCGGGGCGGCGACGACCAGGCCGACCTCGCCGAGGTGGTCGGCCAAGCCGCGGGCCATCTGATCGGGCCGCGCCGGCCGCATCTCCACACGCGTCAACTGCTCTACGGGCAGGGTGGCGCGCAGGCGGGCTCCGATGTGCTGGGCGAGTGGGAAGTGCGGGACCAGCGCGATGCCGCGCCGGTCGAGGTCAGCAACGCCGACCAGGGTGGCCTCGCTACTGGTGAAGCCTTCGGCGACCAGGTCACCCTCGGCGGTGCAGGTGCCGATCAGGTGCCGGGCCAGTTCCCGGCCAACCGCCTGCCGGTGCCGCAGGCAAAGGCCGGCCGCCGGACCGGCGGCCTGCACACCCTTGTTGGTGTCGGTGGTGATCCCGGTGGTGTCGGAGCACAGCCAGACGGTCAGCGGCACCATCCGGCGCTGGGCGGCCGGAGCGGTGTTGCCGCCGGTCGATGGGTTGGGCGGTGTGTGGTTCATGTGCAGGGGTGACCCGAGACGGCCACCCGATCCCCGTGCACCAATGAAGCACCACCAACCCGGCCCGATTTCACCCCCGTCCCGAGTCACGATCTGATCAAGAGCTACCTGACCAGTTCAGAGACCGACAGCCACCGCCGCCCTGAACAGCGAGCCTGATTGGCGACCACCGTCACTCTTGGTAGTCAAGTGAGATGATCAATGACTCGGACACGGAGGCCCTTGCGCGTGTACCACCGGCGCCCGACGAGCCATGGCGGGTCCGCCCTCGTCGCAGGAATCGTCGACGTTCCCCTCGCCGCCGCTGGTTGGCACCTCTGATCAGTGCCGTCCTGGCATCCCTCGGCACCGCCGCCATCCTCCAACCCGGCGACGCATCAAGCCCGTGGTCACCACGCCCCGCCCACACGGCAGGCACCGGAAATGAGGGACATCAATCAAGCCCGTCCCCGGCCCCGCGGACCCTCATCTCACAGCGGCCGGAGTATGCAAGCCGTACTCACCACAGGCCTCGGCATGATGCTGCACCATCGGCATCCGCCCGAAAAGCGCCCGCACAGGCCAGGGCGGGCTCCAGCGAGCAGCGTTCCCCATCGCTGCGCCCACCGAGCATGAACAGTCAGGAGCGCATCACCACGCGCCGCCCCCGCTCACGAGCACAAACGCCGCAGCACCCACGTCGGGCGCCAGCTTGGGTTCGCGCCGAATGCAGCCGACGTTTCCCTCACAACACCACCCGCCGGACCGCGTGTATCGCTGCCGTGCACAACTACCTAAGCCGATAATCCGCACATTTCAGCAGCTAAAGTGCGGTACACGTGTGAACGAGGCTAGAGGCCTGCCGAAACCAGCCGTCAGCGGCCTAAGGGCTGCAGCTGCGTGACCTACCGACTTGAGCGGGGCGGTAAGCATCATGGACCAATTCGCAACCCCGCGCTCGTCCGGGGGAGTCCCCAACTAACGCTGGCCACGGCTGACGATCGTCCACGATACTCAGGACGACAAAATTTCAACTGCGACGGCCGAGCGAGGCACGGATCTCTTTCCGGGTGTAATTGCGGATTTCTCGATACCGCTCCTGGAGTTCCTCAAAGGCTGCGAGAGGGAGCTCCATGTCCACCGACGCCTCAGCGGCGTCGGTCCCGAGCGTGCCGGAGGTTGTCTCGTCAGCTTGTTTCGTAGTCTGGCCATCCCCGAAGGTGAGTTCGCCGATCATAGGAAGCCTCGCGCTTGGAGCGGTCAGCAGTTCTTCTGGTGCGAGAACGAGGAGGGCGGTCAGGCAAGCGGTGACATGCATCAGCTTCCGATACCGAGCCTGTTGGAGTTCATCCAGCCCCGACCATTCCCTGACCGGTTTACCTGACGGTGAGGCCAGACTCTCTTGCCATGCCTCGAAGGACCATGAACCATGCACCGTAACGATCTCGAGGATCTCAGTCGATTCTTTCATGTGCGTGATAACGGCTTCGAAGCGCTCCTCGGTGCGAGCCAAGAACTCCTCGGCAGCGGTCACCTTGGCCTCTTGTTCGCGTCGACCATTAACTAGTCCGCTTGCAAAGACACCACCTACGACGATTGCCGTCGGAAGTGCAGCAACGGCAGCAAGTACTGCCTTGCCGCCGGCGATACCCCATCCACCGGCCGCTCGGGGGCCACCACCGAGTTGTGCCATCGTGGCGTTCCTTCGGGCAATTCCCCTGAGCTCCTTGGTAGGAACCCCTGTGGATGCTCTCCCGAGATTGCTCACGGCGGTAAAGAGGCTGCGAGCACTCCGCTGGCCGACCTTCTTAAGGGCTCCCGAGCTCGCCGTAATGGCCCCGACACCAGGGCCCAAGGCTTCCACCCAGACCGTGGCGTCGCTTGCCAGAGCCCACTCAAACTGCTCTTTGAGCCATAGCACGCGCTGCGCAGGGTCTTCACTGGTCTCCGGGACTGACGTCGCCCCCTCAAGAGTCGATGGCAGGTTCGCGAACTCTTGACAGACCGTGATGAACGGCGTGGCCATGTCAGCGACAGAGCGGTTGACCGCTCCAAAGTACGCTGCTCCGACTTGCGACAATATTTCCGCTCGTTGCAGAATCTGGACCTCGACAGCCTTCTTGCGCGCCTTGATGCTCTGACCTTGGACAGAGGAGGAAGGCTTGGGGTGCACTATTCCTGCCTCCCGCTCGAGGGCTTCAACGGTCGTGTTCAGCGCCTTGGCGATCCCGCGGAGCTTCTCGGGCGTCGGCTTCACAGTGCCGCTCTCTATTCGACTGATCGACACGCCAGCACCCGACTTGTACCCCGCTCTTTTTCCCAGTTCTTCCTGGGTGATGTTCCTACCAATTCGGCGCCGCCGGATCACCCCGCCGAGGGCTGTTGCTTCCGCGCTAGTCACAAGAGGAGATTAGCACAACACTGGAACTTAGCAAGCTATGTGGCCGTGACTGTTGCTAAGTTCTGAGCCGGTTGGGTGGTTGGCCAAAGGGACACCAGAACGGCCCATGAGGCTCTCTCAGAGGCCGACGTTCGGCGGAGTAGGTGACCAGGTGGCGGTGGCCATCCTGTCGCCATCGAGCCCTGGCGCCCACGGCGAGGACGCGGCCCTCCGGCAGAGGCTGGACGGCCGGGTGCGTTGTTGCCTACCGGAGTGGGTCCGATTACGGGGTCTGAGCCGTGACGCCGCGTTGGGCAGCGGCGAAGGGTCCGGACTGTGGGTGGTGAGTAGCGAGTGGGGTGGTTCAAGTCTTGGTAATCGTCGCCGCTTGGCGGGTGAATTCGAGGCTTGGTCGCGGTGCTTCAGTGATGCCAGCCGAGATCGCCGGTGATGGTCCGGCTTCGGGGTGGACGGCCTGAGCCCGGTCCCCGCCGCATCACATCCGTCACCGTGTTCTTCGAGGAGGACACCCGCAGTCCCGACCGTGCCGTCATCGGCGGCCTCGCTGGCAGTCCGTACCTGTCCTCAGTTTCGGAGACGCTGCCATGCACACCCGCAACCGCCCGCCTCGTCCCTATGACCGTCCACAGTCCCTGGGGCCAACTCACTCCACCGCGAGGCTGGCCGCCACCCACTGCCAAGTTAAGCGCCCTTGCGGCCGGGGCCGGTTGGTGGCCGCGTCGCTGTTGTGGACGGCCGGGTGCGGGGTGAGCGCCCTGTTCGTGCCCGGTGTGGCCGAGGCCGGCACGGGCCTGGCCGAGGCCGCCTCGTTGGACGAGGTGATCACTAACCTGCGGAACGTGATCGTCGGTCTGCTGGTTGGGTTGGCGACGTTGTTCGCCACGATCGGCGGGGTCCGCTACATGCTGGCCGGTGGCGACCCCGGTGAGGTGGAGGCGGCCAAGAAGACCCTGCGATACGCCGCGGTCGGGTACTCGGTCGCGGTGCTGGCGCCGCTGCTGGTCAAGATCTTGCAGGGCATCGTCGGCGCGCCGTCGTGACCGCCCCCGCGGGACCGCCCGCCCGAGCGCATCGGTCCTGGGCGTCGCTGGCCACGGCGGCTTTGTTGGTCTTGCTGGTGGGCGGTGCGGTCGTGTGCGCGGGTGCTGGCGCGGCGTGGGGCGCCGCCGACCCGGTGCCACAGCCGTCGGTGAATCCGTCACCGAACGCACCGGCGGCGCCAGCACCGCGCACACCGGTCCCCGCAACCACACCGCCGCCTCCGATGCCCGCTCCTGAGTCGCCGTCCCACCCCAGCCCCGCGGGTCCGGCGCCTTCCCCGGCGCCAGGGCAGTCGCCGGCGCCGGATTCACCGGGCGGGCAGGGCCCCGCCGGTAGCGATGGGGCGGGGTGCGGGCTGATGGACGTGGGGTGCATGGCCAAGCAGGCGGTGAACGGATGGTTCGCCGATCTGGTCACCGGCGCGGCCAAGCCGATCTTCGAGGTGCTGTCGCAGACCGCGCTGGGCACCCCGCCCCTGGACTCGCCGGACATGGCGCGTGCCAAGGATCTGTGGGGCGTGTCGCAGACCATCGCCAACACCTGCTACGTGCTGCTCGTCACTGTCAGTGGGGTGCTGCTGATCGCCGGGCATTCGCTGCCCGGCAGTGAGTTGACGCCTGGGCAGTTGGTGGCGCGGCTGGTGGGCGCGTTCGCGGCCTCCAACCTCAGCCTCGTCCTGATCGGTTACGCGATCGTCTTCGCCAACGGCCTGTCAGGTGCGTTCCTGAAGGCCGGGGCCGAGGCGATCGATCCGGGACGGGTCGCCAAGGCGATCGCCGGATACCTGGTCGCGAGCCTGATCCCCAATCAGCCGTACACGATCTTCATCGGGCTGGGTGTGGTGGTGCTGGCGTTGTGCGTGGTGTTCATCTACATCATCCGGATCGCGCTGACCATGGTGCTGATCGCCGCCGCGCCCGTGGCGTTGATGTTCCACGCTCTGCCGGTCACCGACGGGCTGGCCCGGTTGTGGTGGCGCAGCATCACCGGGGTTCTGGCCATCGGGGTGTGCCAGGCGCTGATCCTGGCGACCGCGTTCCGGCTGCTGTTCTCCGACGTCGACCACCCCGGCAGCGGCTCGGGCGATTCGGGCCATTTTCTCGGGCTCGCCTCGGGTACCGGGATCGATCTGCTGCTTGCGCTGTGCCTGCTGTGGATCATGGTCCGCGTTCCGTCCTGGGCCGCCCGCACCATCTGGCGCGCCGCCCACCCCAGCGCACTGACCGGGCTGATCAAAAGCCTGATCCTCTACCGGGGTCTGGGCGCCCTGATGCGCCACCGCGTCCCCACCCGCAAATTCTGGACCCCACCACCACCTCCACCTTCTCCACCGCCTCCGCGGTGGTTTCGGCCGCCGCCGGGATTGTCTGGCCCGTCCCGCCTGGCTCTGGCGCCGGGGAGCGCACCTCCGGCGCTGACATCGCCGGGCCCGTCCGAACCGCCGCCGGCGTTGCCCGCCGGCGCGATCTCGATGCCTTCTGGAGCGTTCCCGATGCCGCCAGGCCCACTTTCCAGTCCAGAACCCGGCAGCGACCGGGGAGCAGTCCGGGGCCCGATGCAGATGTCACTGCCGATCCCCGCCACCGGCAAGAGCGGCAAGGGCGGCACGCGTCGGGTGAAGCAGTTGGCGTTGCCGGTCCCGGTGACGCGCGTGGCCCGACCGCCGTCGTCGGGCGGCGCGGTGGCGGGCGGGCAGGCGCGGGTGCGGTCGCGGCAGCTGTTGCTGCCCGGCATGCCCAGACGGCCTGTCCCGCGACGGCAGCTGACCTTGTGGACCGACCCGCCCAAGACCAGGAGGCGCCGGTGAGCACCCGCCACCAGCATGATCAGCCGCCGATGAGTGTGAAGATCCCCGCCGACATCGACCAGCCCGACAAGATCCTCTACGGCCTCACCACCCGGCAACTGGGCATCCTGGCCGGCACCGCCGCGACCTGCATGTGGGTCTTCCTCACCCTTGGGCCGCTGGTGCCGCTGCCGGTACTGGTCGCGGTACTGGTGCCGATGGTCGCGGTCGGGGTCGTGCTGGCGGTCGCTCGCCACGACGGCATGAGCCTCGACCGCTACGCCCTCGCGACCCTCCGCCACCTGCGCACAGGAAAGGAACGCGTCGGGGCCGGGGAGCCGGTGCCGCCGCCGGCTTGGTGCCGGATGCGCGGGCGGCTCCCCGAACCGCTGCGGCTGCCCGTTCGTGCCGTCCGCCAGGACGGGGTAATGGAGTTGGCCGGGGGCGAAGTCGCCGTCCTCGTCCGCGCCGGCACGCTGACCTTCGGGTTGCGCACCCCTGGTGAGCAGGCCGGGCTTGTGGCGGTGTTCGGCCGCTGGCTCAACTCACTCGATGCACCGGTGCAACTCCTCGTCCAAGCCCGCCCGGTCGACCTGACCGGGCTGGCCGACCATATCTGCCGGCACGCGCCCGCGCTGCCCGACCCGGCGCTGGAGCAGGCCGCGGGTGCGCACGCGGCGTTCCTCACCGACCTGGGCGCCGAACACGACCTGCTCATCCGGCAGGTCCTCATCGTCATCACCGGCCACACCACCGCCGGCGCCTCCGCCGCCGCGCCGGCTGTCCCGTGGCAGCGGAACAGGCGTCGCCGGGTGGGGCGGGACGTAGCAGCGACCGTCGCGCTGCGGCGCGCGGACGAAGCCGTCCAGTCACTGACCGCTCTCGGCGTCCCGAGCGAGGTCCTGGACGCCGCGAGCGCCACCGCCGTCATCGCCGAATCCCTATCCCCAGGCGAACCCCAGCTTGTGGACAACTCGGCCCCAGATGACGTGATCACTCGCCGGCAGGAGGGCTGATGCGGCCTTCGCTTCGTACGCTCGCGCGCACGCTCGGCCTCACCGCCCAGCCCGCCATCCCCGGGGCTGGGCGCGCAGAAGACGGGCTTGAAGGTGGCCTGGCCGGCCTGGGGTTGGGGCCGTCGGCGCTGCGCGTCAACGCCCGGTCTTTGGAACTGCCCGGCGGTGTGTGCGCGTCGTTCGCGGTCAGCGGGTATCCGCGGGAGGTCCGGGCGGGCTGGCTGGAGCCGCTGCTCACCTATCCCGGGCGCCTCGACGTCTCTCTGCACGTCGACCCGATTCCGCCGCTGATCGCCGCGCAGCGGCTCCGCCGGCAGCTCGCCCGCCTGGAATCGGCGTCACGCGCCAACGCCCAGCAAGGACGGTTGGCCGACTTCGCCGCCGAGGCCGCGGCCGATGACGCCGCCGAGCTGGCCGCTTCGCTGGCTCGTGGTCACGGGCGTCTGTTCCGGGTCGGGTTGTATCTGACTGTGCACGCCCCGGACGCGGGTGTGCTGGAGGGTGAGGTGCAGCGGGTGCGGGCGCTGGCCGCCTCGCTGCTTCTGGACGCCCAGCCCACCACCTTCCGCGCCCTGCAGGGCTGGACATCGACTCTTCCGCTCGCGCACGACAGTGTGCGGGCGCGGCGGGTGTTCGACACCGCCGCGCTCGCCGCCGCGTTCCCCTTCACCTCACCCGACCTGCAACCGGTGCTGGGTGACACGCCGGTCCTGTACGGGTTGAACGCCTACTCGGCCGGGGTGGTGGTGTGGGACCGGTTCGCCCAGGACAACTACAACTCCGTCACCCTCGCCCGCTCCGGGGCCGGCAAGTCCTACTTCACCAAACTCGAAATCCTGCGGCTGCTGTACCAGGATGTTCACGTCGCCGTCATCGACCCTGAAGACGAGTACCGGCGGCTGTGCGACCACGTCGCCGGCACCCGCATCGCGCTGGGGGCGCCCGGCGTCTGCTTCAACCCCTTCGACCTCCCCGAGGGGCAGGGCGAGGACACGCTCATCCGGCGGGCGCTGTTCCTGCAGACCCTCATCGGCGCAATGCTCGCCGAACCGCTCACACCGGCGGCGCGGGCGGTGCTGGATCGCGCGGTCCTGGCCGCCTACCGGTCCCGCGGCATCGGCTCCGACCCCCGCACCTGGGCGCGTCCCGCTCCCGTCCTGGCCGACCTCACCGCACAACTCGACACGGTCGCCGGGTCGGAGGCGCCCGAGGCGGGCACGGCAGCCGATCTGTCGGCGCGGCTCGCCCCCTACACCACAGGCTCATATCGGGGCCTGTTCGCCGGGCCGACCACCACCCGCCCCACCGGGCATCTGGTGGTGTTCTCGCTGCGGGACCTGCCCGACGAGGTCCGCCCAGTCGGGATGCTCCTGGCCCTGGACGCGATCTGGCGGACCGTCGCCAACCCCGGCGAGCGGCGCCGCCGGCTGGTGGTTGTGGATGAGGCGTGGACGCTGATGCGCGAGGACGAGGGCGCCCGGTTCCTGTACCGGCTGGCCAAGTCCGCCCGCAAGCACTGGGCGGGCCTGGCGGTGGTCACCCAGGACGCCGGAGACCTCCTCGGTTCGGATCTGGGGCGGGCGGTGATCGCCAACTCCGCCACGCAGATCCTGCTCCGCCAAGCGCCCCAGGCTATCGAGCAGATCGCCGACGCCTTCGACCTCACCGATGGTGAGAAGACCTTCCTGCTCGCGGCCGATCGCGGCCACGGGCTGCTGTGCGGAACCGGCACCGGATCCGACCGGGCCGCCTTCACCGCCATCGCCAGTCGCCACGAGCACCAACTCGTCACCACCGACCCCGCCGAACTCGCAGAACTCGACGGCGGCCGTGCCCAGCACGACGGCGCCACCGCAGCCACGGACACGGACACGGAGGCCGACCACCAATGATCCGCACGCCCCTACTCCAAGCCACAACTCTGCCCCGGACCACCGCCAGCGGCACGGGCCTGTACGGGCTGCTGTCCGACCTCGGTCACGCCCCGCAGCGGCTCATCGACGCCGCCACAGAATACGGGCCCGTCGCCGGGCTGAGTGTTCTCGGTGCGGCCGCCGCGTGGGCGAGTGTCCGGTGGGTGCTGTGGGACTGGCGCAACAGCCGACTCGCCCCGGGCGCCCGGCTGATCGAGGTGGCGGTCCCGCCGAAGGTGGAGCCGGCCAGCGCCGCCGCCTGGTGGGCCCGCCTCATCGGCCTCACGCACCCGCGCTGGAAGCGCCTTATCTTCGGGCAGCCGCACCTGGCCTTCGAATACCAGGCCGACCACAACGGCGTCCGCTTCCACATCTGGGTGCCCGGCACCATCCCGCCAGGAATAGTCGAGAAGACCGTCCGAGCATCCTGGCCCGGCGCCACCCTCACCACCCACCCCGCCGCACCGCCGCTCCCGCTCGACCCGGAGTATCAGGCGGCGGGCGGACGACTGGTGGTGGCGCGGCCCGAGCACTTCCCGCTCACCAGCGGCCATGACACCGACCCCCTGCGGGGCCTGCTGGGGGCCGCGTCCGGGCTGGCCGAAGGCGAACATCTGGCCGTGCAGATCCTGGCCCGCCCCGCCACCGGCCGCCGCCTCGGCAAAGCCCACCGGGCCGCATCCGCCCTGCGCGGGGGCCGCTCCGCCACGCCCCAGAGCCTGATGTTCGACCTGGTCACCCCCGGCATGTCCGGGCACCACCCCAGCGAGCTCACCCGCCTGCACCCCGAACGCGCCGAACAGGTCCGCAGCATCCTCGCCAAAGCCGCCCAGCCGCGCTTTGAGGTCCAGATTCGCTACGGCGTCGCCACCCGCCACCGGGAGCAGGTCGAGGCTGGGTGGCTGCGGGCGCACGCCCACGAAGTCGCGTCGACGTTCGCGCTGTTCACCTCCGGCCACCAGCGACTGCGCCGCAGGCGCCTCCGCCAGCCCGCCGTCCGGCTGGAGTCGCGGCACCTGCACCGCGGCTACCTGCTGTCGGTTCCGGAGCTGGCGGCGCTGGCGCACCTGCCCTACGACCTGGCCGCGCCCGGTGTCACCCGCGCCGGCGCCCGCCCCATCGCGCCCTCCCCAGCCGTCCCGGTCTCCGGGCCCGGCGTCCGCGTGCTCGGCGACTCCGAAGCCGGGGCGCCGCGGCCGGTCGGGCTGACCGTCGCCGGCGCACGCCAGCACCTGCACGTGCTCGGGCAGACCGGCGTCGGCAAGTCCACCTTCCTGGCCAACCTCATCCTGTCCGATGCCGCCGCGGGGCGCGGGGCGCTGGTCATCGATCCCAAAGGCGACCTGGTCGCCGACATCCTGGACCGGCTCCCCGAGCGGGCGGTCGGGCAGACGGTGGTGTTCGACCCGGCCGACCGGGGCCGCCCACCGTGCCTGAACGTGCTGGCGGGCGGTGATCCGGCGTTCGCGGCCGAGTCGATCGTCACCACCTTCCGCCGCTGCTTCTCCTCGTCCTGGGGGCCGCGCTTGGATGACCTGCTGCGCTCGGCGTGCCTGACCCTCACTCGTGTCAACGGCAGCCGCGCCACCCTGGCCGACATTCCCCGCCTGCTGACCGACACCCCGTACCGGACTCGTGTCACCGCCCGCTTGGACGACGAACTGCTGCGCGGGTTCTGGGCCTCCTACGACGAGCTGACCCCGGCCGCACGGGCGACGGTGATCGGGCCGGTGATGAACAAACTCCGCGCGGTACTGCTGCGGCCGTTCGTCCGCGACACCTTGTCGGGCGGCGCCTCCACCCTCGATCTGGGCGGCATGCTCGGCAGCGGTGGTCTCGTCTTGGCGCGGCTGCCCAAGGGGGTGCTCGGTGAGGACGCCGTGCGCCTGTTCGGGTCGCTACTTTTGGCGCACACCTGGCAGGCCATCACCCCGCGCGCCACCCAGCACGAGGGCGAGCGGCGGGACGCGTCCGCCTACATCGACGAGGCGCACAACTTCCTCAACCTGCCCGGCTCCATCTCCGACATCCTCGCCGAGGCCCGCGCCTACCGGTTCAGCCTCACCCTGGCCCACCAGCACCTGTCCCAGCTCCCCAAAGACCTGCGCGACGCGGTATCGGCCGACGCCCGCAACAAGATCTACTTCGCCGCCTCACCCGAAGACGCCACCGACCTGACCCGCCACACCGCACCCCTGCTCGCCCCGCACGACCTCTCCCACCTCGGGGCGTACCAGGCCGCTGCACGATTGATGGACGGCAACGCCCCGACCCCGGCCTTCACCTTCCGCACCCGCCCGCTCCCCGAACCGGTCCCCGGACGCGCCACCGCCGTACGCCGCGCCTCCCGCGAGCAATACGCCGCCGGACGCGGCAAACGCCTCATCCCCGCCGTCGGGCTGCGCGACCTCGCCGGCGCCTCACCCTCAGCCACCGAGAGCGACTGCCCAGCAGACCGGACGGCGGACGGCTCAGCGGACGGCGCGGATGCCGAGGTGGAGTCGTGACCCGGCGGCCGAAGACGTCCACCCGGCAGCGCGGCGCGCAGGTCCGGCCGCCCCGGATGACGGCCGAGCTGGTGGCCGAGGTCGCCTACCGGCTCACCGGCCGGGACCGGGAACTGCTCGCCCTGGTCTGGGAACACCGCGTTCTCACCACCGGGCAGCTCACCGCCCTGTTCTTTCCCAGTCCCGAGCGTGCCCGCCAACGCCTCAACCACCTGCACCGCCTGCACACCCTGCTGCGGTTCCGGCCCTGGACCCCGGTCGGGTCCCGGCCCTGGCACTGGGTGCTCGGACCCGCCGGGGCGCACGTCCTGGCCATCCAGCACGGCCAGACCATGACCGAGTTCGGGTACCGGCAAGATGCCGCGACCGGCATCGCCGTCTCACCCCGCCTGGCCCACCAGACGGGCGTCAACGACTTCTTCGTCCACCTCCACGACTATGCACGCCGTGCCGGTGGCGGCACCGCCCTGGTGCAGTGGTGGTCGGAGCAGCGCTGCGCCGCGCAGTGGGGTGATCTGGCCCGCCCGGACGGGTTCGGGCGCTGGACCCAGCCTGGCCCCGGCGGGGCGACGCGGACGCTGGACTTCTTCCTCGAGCACGACACCGGCACCGAAACCCTCGCCCGGGTCGCCGGGAAACTCGGCGGGTACGCCGACCTCGCCGAAGCCACCGGCACCACCACACCCGTCCTGATCTGGCTCCCCAGCGCCCGGCGAGAAGCCAACCTGCGGGCCCTGCTCGACGCTCCCGAGGTTCCGGTCGCCACCGCCGTCCACACCCCCGCCGCCTCGCCCGACGGCCCCGCCGGGCCCGTGTGGCTGCCCGCCGGGACCACCGGACGCATGCTCCGGCTCGCCGACCTGGCCAGTTTCTGGGGAACGGTGCCCCGGCACGAGTCGGAGTCCGGCTGATGCCGCTGGTGGTCGGAGCAGCCGCTGCGCTGCTCGGCCTGGTCGCGGTGCTCGTCGCCGTCCTCGGCGCGGTCCTCCCCGGATCCGGGTCCGAAAGCGGTGCCTGCCAGCCCGCTCCCGGCGAGTCCGTCAGCGACATCCCGCCCGCCTATCTGAGGCTCTACCGCGCCGCCGGGAGCAGATACGGGATCGGGTGGCACCTGTTGGCGGGCGTCGGGAAAGTCGAGTCCGACCACGGGCGCGGCACCGGCCCCGGCATCTCCTCAGGCCGCAACCATGCCGGAGCCGCCGGGCCCATGCAGTTCATGCCCGGCACCTGGGCCGCCTTCGGAGTCGACGGCAACCACGACGGCCGCAAGGACGTCTACGATCCGGCCGACGCAATCCCGGCCGCCGCCCGCTACCTCAAGCACGGCGGCGCACCCGAACGCGTCCGGGCCGCACTGTTCCAGTACAACCACTCGCACGCCTACGTCGACAAGGTGCTCCAGCAAGCCCGCTCCTACGCCCGAGGCGGCGCCGGACAACCCGAGGCCGCCCAGCCGCGGGCGACTCCAGCAGCCTGCGAAGGCGCGTTCCCGGCGCTGCCTCCCGGCCCGGCTGCCGCCAAGGCGATCGCCTACGCCCGCACTCAACTCGGCAGGCCGTACGTCTGGGGCGCCACCGGCCCGCGCGCCTTCGACTGCTCCGGACTGACCTACGCCGCCTACCGCGCCGCCGGGATCGCCATCCCGCGCGTGTCCGGGGCGCAATGGCGGCACGGCCCCCGGATCCCCGGCGGACGTGAGCAGCCGGGTGACCTGGTGTTCTTCAACTCCGGTCCCGGCACCTCCAACAACAACCCAGGGCACGTCGGCCTGGTGATCGGCGGCGGGAAGATGATCGCCGCGCCGCACACCGGCACCGTGGTGCAGGTCCAGTCCTACCGCCGCTCCACCCTGCTCGGCTTCACCCGCCCCACCGCGCACCGGAAAGCAGAGACCAGGGCGAGAGGAGCCGGCCGGTGACCGACCGCCTCATCCGGGCGACCACGGCGCTGGCGGTGGTGACGGTCGCCGCTGTCGCCGCGCTCATCTCCTACGCGCACATGCTCGACCTGGTCCGCTCCTATGGCGAGACCGGGGTTACGGCGCGGCTGGTCCCGTTCACGGTGGACGGGCTGATCTGGGCGGCGTCGATGGTGATCCTGGACGCCAACCGCCACACCCGGCCGGTACCGGCGCTGGCCGGGTGGAGCCTGGCGGCGGGCATCTGCGCCACCGTCGGCGCCAACGTGGCGCACGGCGCCGCACACGGCCCCATCGGCGCGCTGGTCAGCGCCTGGCCCGCCCTTGCGCTGGTCGGCTCCTTCGAGTTGTTGATGACCCTTACTCGCCACGCGCCCTCGCCCTCGCCCGGTGAGACTGGCGGGCGCACCGCAACGGAGCGGGCCAAGGCCGCGTGCGCCGAAGTGGAGCAGACGCCGGAGCAGGCCGTGCTGACCGAGTATCTGGCGAGCCTGAACGGGCCGGGGCGTCCGCTGTCGCAGCGGTACCTGGCCGACAAGCACGGCATCGATCGGCGCAAGGTCAAGCAGATCATCGCCCGCGCCCAGGGACCGGCGTCATCTTCACCCAGTACGCCTTAATCTCGCGCGCCGAAGTGGTGGGGGCGCGGTCATCACGCCTCTTCGTCAGTTGGTCATCGTGAGGGCCGGTCTGCGGCGGCTGTCGGCGCCAGGCTGTCAGGGCGGGAAGGGCTGTAGGCGGGGCCGCTGAGGGCGTGGCCGAGTTCGTGGTAGGTCTCGGCGACGTCGGTGCTTCCGGCGTGGTGTCCGCACCGGCCACCGTCCATCTTTTGGCAGCCGGGGCAGGACTCGGGGATCGGCGGGCGGGCCGTAGCGGCCTCGTGCAGGGCGGTGAGCAGCGCGGCCTCGTTGTCCAGGATCGGCTCGGCCGCCTCAGCGACGCGGTAGGCGACCGTGACCACCTCGTGCACGGCCTGCAGCCGGTCATGGGGCTTCTCGTCGAGTTTGGCGGTGGCGTCGATGAGGGCGCACAGTTCGAAGATCAGGCAGGCGCCGGTGACCTCCGGCTGGGTGACGGCTGCTGAAAGGTTGTTCACGCGTGGGTCCTTTCGGTGCGGGTGGTGAGGGCGTCCAGGTGGGCGGTGTCGCGGTAGAAGGTGCGGGCGGCCTCGAGGAAGGCGACGGCGAAGCCTTGGGCGAACGGGTCGGCGTGGCGCGGGATGGTGTGGTCGGTCAGCGTGCGGCGGGCGGTGTCGCGGGCGCGCCACAGCGCCTCGACGGGGTCCAGTCCCTCGTGGTCGATGCCGGTGACCGGCTCGTCCCACCAGGACGCGGTGGCGCGGGCGGCTGCGACGGCAGCAACGGCGGCGGCGATGTCCTCTCCTTCGTCGAGGCCGGCGAGCATCTTCGCCTCTGCCTCGCAACGCCGCTGGTGGGCGTCGTCATGGCGGTCACGAATGTAGGACTCCATGCGGTTCACGGTGTGGCTCTCCTGTCGGTGTTGGAGCTTTCTTGGCGATGCCAGCGCCGACGCCTTTCGTCCAGGCCGGACGGTCACGGGCTGTCGTAGTAGCGGGGTGGCGGGTGCCACTGCAGGCCCGGTGTGCCCGGTGCGCCCCTGCGGGAGCGGTGTGCCCGGTGCGCCCCTGCCGGGGCGCACCGGGCGGGGTGGTCAGGCGTTGCGGAGGGCGCGGGCGGCGGCGGCGCCGATGGCGTCGGCGGCTGCGGCGGGGTCGCTCAGGGTGACCAGGTGCGCGCCGTTCATGGCGCGGGTTTTGGCCGACATCGACAGCCACAGCACGCCGCATCCGGCGGCGGTGAGCCGGTCGATGCGTTTTTGCCCGTCGGTGGGCTGGTCGTCTTTGAACCTGCCGTCGGAGACGATGACCAGCAGGCGGGCGGCGCCGGGGCGGGTGAGGTCGAGGGCGGAGTCGAGGGCGTCGACGGCCTTGACGAAGTCCTCACGCGGGTCGCGTGCGGCGAACTCGGTCACGGCGTTCGGTGTGTGCCCGG
>NZ_VCKZ01000680.1 GCF_005889745.1 Actinomadura geliboluensis | reverse complement strand
CGACCATGCTCACCCATCTCTCCCGTCTGCGTGTCGCTGTGATGGCGGCGCCTCGCCCGCGCACCGGTCGCGCGAGGGGGTTCGGTGGGCTGCGACGGGTCGCCGGCCTCGGCGGCCCCCGGTGCCGGCGACCCGTCGCAGGTCTTGGATCAATTCGCGGTCACGGCGGTTCCATTGAGCTCCGACAGCGGTGCGTCGGCGACGCCGAGGCGCCGCGCGGCGTCCAGCAGGTCCTGGAGGCCCTGCGCCTCCGGGCCGCCCGACTTGATCAGCCGCAGCAGCAGCGCCGAGAGGGTCAGGTCGCGGACGCCGCCGGCGTCGATCGAGCCGAGCAGCCGGGCCATGTCGTCGGTGAAGGACGACGTCCCGTCCAGCCACGGCCCGGCGAGGGACCGCGCCACCTCCGAGTTCTGCACGAACCCGTCGACGCTCTTGCCGAGCGCGATCGACCCGACGAGCCGGTCGAAGAAGACGCTGTCGCCGCCGACGATGTTGATGTCGGCCTGCTCCAGCCCGGTGGCGAGGACGGTGGCCTGCGCCTCCGCGACCTGCCGCTGCACCTCGATCCCGGCGAGCCGGACGTCCTTCTCCGCCTCCAGCCGCAGCCGGTACTCCTCGTGCTGGCGGGACGCCTCGTCCAGCGCGGCCATCGCGCCGGCCTTCTCGGTGAGGCCCTCGGCCTCGGCGCGCAGCGTCTCGCGGATCCGGGCGGCCTCCGCCGCCGCCATCTCCGTCGCGGCCGCGGCCTCGGCGCGGCCGACCTTCTCGATGGCGTCGGCGTCGCGCTCGCGCACCTGGACCTCGGCGAGCCCGGCCGCGGCGGCCTCCGCGCGCAGCCCCTCGGCCAGCCGGATCTTGGCCTGCGCGTCCATCTCCGCGGCCTCCTGCCGCGCCTGCGCCATCGTCAGCTCCTCGCGGGCGCGGTGCTGCGCGGCGGCCTCCGCCGCCTCCGCGGCCTTGATGTCCTTGACGAGGTTCTCCTGAGCCTCGGCCTCCGCGTGGATGATCACCGACTGGCGGGCGCGCTCGGCCTCCTCGACCGCGCGGAGCCGCTTGATGCCCTCCTCCTGCTCGGCGACGGTCCGCTCGACCGCGATGCGCTCCCGGACGACGTTCGCGATCTCCCGCTTCTCGGCCTCGACCTCTTTGTCGGCGGCGATGCGGGTCAGCTCCGTCTCCCGCTCGCGGCCGATGACCTCCAGCAGCCGGTCCTTCTCGATGCGCTCGCTCTCGATCGCGAGGACGCGCTCCTTGTTCTTCGCCGCGACGGAGATCTCGCGCTCCTTGTTCTCGTGCTGGACGCCGAGCTGCTCGTCGGTGCGGATGTGCGCGGTCTGCGCGCGGAGCCGCTCCTCGGCCTTGACCCGCTCGATCTCCGCCTGCTCGCGGGCCCGGACGGTCTCGATCTCGCGCTCCTGGCGGAGCTCGGCGTCGGCCTGGCGGCGCTCCAGCTCCAGGATCGCCTCGCGCGCCTCCACGTTCTGGCGGGTGATCTCCTTCTCCTCGTTGCGGGTGTACTCGTTGGTGCGGACGTGCTCGATCGCGGTCAGCTCGGTGATCTTCCGGATGCCCTGCGCGTCCAGGATGTTGGACTTGTCGAGCGACAGCAGCGGCGTCTGCTCCAGGTAGTCGATCGCCGCGTCCTCCAGGCTGTAGCCGTTCAGGTCCGTGCCGATGACCTGGATGATGTGGTCGCGGAACTCGTTGCGGCGGGTGTAGAGGTCGGCGAAGTCGAGGTGCTTGCCGACGGTCTTCAGCGCCTCGGAGAACTTCGCCGCGAACAGCTCCTGGAGCGTCTCCTGGCTGCTGGCGCGCTCGGTCCCGATGGCCTGCGCGACCTTGATGACGTCCTCGACGGTCTTGTTGACGCGGACGAAGAACGTGATGCGGATGTCGGCGCGGATGTTGTCCTTGCAGATCAGCCCGTCCCGGCCGGTCCGCTCGATCTCGATCGTCTTGACCGAGATGTCCATCAGCTCGGCCCGGTGCAGGACGGGCAGAACGATCGCGCCGGTGAAGGTGACGTCGACCCTCTTGAGCTTGGAGATGATCAGCGCCCGGCCCTGGTCGACCTTGCGGAACAGCCGGGTCACCATCAGCACGAGGCCGAGGGCGATGAGCAGGGCGAGCGCGAGGAGCACACCGGCTCCGATGGTGATGGTGTCCAAGGGGATCCCTCTCTGCTGGGGGGAACGAGGT
>NZ_VCKZ01000188.1 GCF_005889745.1 Actinomadura geliboluensis | reverse complement strand
GAACGCGAGCCCCGACATGCCGACGGCGATGCCGACGCCCAGCCCGTCCCGCACGGCGGCGGACCTGCGCGCGCCCTCGTCCGGCGCGCCCACCTCCCCGGTCCCGGTCTCGGTCACGCTCATGGCGTCCACGCTAGGGACGGGCGCGTCCCGCAATCTTGAACGTTCTTGCACCTCTCACCGCGGGGCCCGGCGGTCACCGGTTCTCGGCGGCGTCGAGACCGGCCTCGATCACGGCGGTCATGATGCGGGCGAGCCGGTCGGGCCCGAGCGACGGCGCGTGCACGGCCATCGCCTCGACGATCTGCCGCTCGCGCGCCGGGTCGCGTCCGGCGAAGCCGCCGACCGGCTTGAGCCGCTGGACGGCGGCGGCGACCGCGGCGCGGTGCTCCAGCAGGGTGGCGAGGGCGGCGTCGAG
Source organism: Actinomadura geliboluensis (assembly GCF_005889745.1). GTDB lineage: Bacteria > Actinomycetota > Actinomycetes > Streptosporangiales > Streptosporangiaceae > Spirillospora > Spirillospora geliboluensis. The sequence goes on along the minus strand of NZ_VCKZ01000188.1, from coordinate 16,402 downwards.
CCCGTCGATCGCGGCCCTGGCCTCGCCGAGCGTGGCGATGTCCCCGGCGGACGGCAGCGCCACGCGCAGCTCGCCGCCCTCCCCTGCCCGGCCGCAGGCCGGGCAGGCCGCGGCGTCCTCCACGGGGTCGATGACCTGGTCGTGCATGTCGGGTTCCCTCTCGTGCGGCGGCCGTTCGCGCAAGGGGGGTCCGTGCCCGGGCCGCTCTGGTCAACAGAAAAGGCAGAGCCCGATGCGGGGCTCTGCCTTGCCGGCTCCGGGGTCGTCGCTCAGGTCGCAGCGGCGGCCGGCTCGCCCGGAGCCGGCCCCGTAAACCTGAAGTGACGACGTTCCACGGACCAGATCGTATGCGGTGACGGCCGGTGCCCGTCAAACGATGGACGGATCGTCTCGCCGGTTGAGACGGCCCGGATAGCATGTCCGATATGGGGGAAGAGGTCGCGCACTATTACCGCCATCCGGCGTTCCCCGAGGTCGACCTGCTGCGCGCCCGCTACGTGACGCACCGGTTCGCCCGGCACGCCCACGACGGCTACGTGTTCGGCGTCATCGACGCGGGCGTCGAGGAGTTCGAGCACCCGGGCGGCGTGCAGCGCGCCGGGACCGGCTCGGTCGTCGTGGTCAACCCCGGCGTCGTGCACGGCGGGCACGCGGGCGCGCCGGAGGGCTGGGCCTACCGGGTGATCTACCCGCCGGTCGGCGTCGTGGCGGGGGTGGCCGCCGAGCTGGGCGCCCGGCCCGGCACGCCCGCGTTCCCGAACCCCGTCGTGGACGATCCCCGCGCCGCCGACCTGCTGCGCGCCGTCCACCGGGCGGGGGAGAAGGGCGACGCGCTGGCGGCGTCCACCCTGCTGCGGACGGCGCTGACCGGCATGCTCACCCGGCACGCCCACGTCCGCGACCACCTGCGGAGCGGCGCGTCCGGCGAGGCGTGGCGGATGCCGCGCGCCGTCCGCGAGGCCCGCGAGATCCTGCACGCGAGCCTCGTCGGGCCGCCGTCCCTGGACGAGCTGGCCGAGGCCGTCGGCACCCGCCCGTTCCCGCTGCTGCGCGCGTTCCGCGACACCGTCGGCCTGCCGCCGCACGCCTACCTCAACCAGGTGCGCGTGCGGGAGGCGCGCGTCCTGCTGGACGAGGGCCTGCGCCCCGCCGACGTCGCGGCCCGCACCGGCTTCGCCGACCAGGCCCACCTGGCCCGCCATTTCAAGCGCACGCTGGGTGTCCCCCCGGGCGCCTACCGTAGTGCCCGCGCGATTGGGCGCGTCGGGGCGCATGGGGCCCCAGAGGAGAGTTAGGCTCTCAGGACCGCGTCCTCCCGGCGGCCCCGCCGGGTTGACGATCTTCCCCCGGGACCGATAGCGCCACCGCGTGCCGCCAGGTGCGCGGGCGGTCGCATGCACGAGCAGGAGGCGCAGCACGCATGGCCGACTCTTTCGTTCACCTGCATGTTCATACGGAGTACTCCATGCTCGACGGAGCGGCCCGGCTGAAGCAGATGTTCGAAGAGGTCGGCCGGCAGAAGATGCCGGCGATCGCGATGACCGACCACGGCAACATGCACGGCGCCTACGACTTCCACAAGCAGGCGACGGCCGCCGGGGTCACGCCGATCATCGGCATCGAGGCGTACATGGCGCCCGAGTCCCGCTACCACAAGAAGAAGGTCCAGTGGGGCGAGCCGAGCCAGAAGCGCGACGACGTCTCCGGCGGCGGCCTGATCAACCACATGACGCTGTGGGCGCGGAACAAGACCGGCCTGCACAACATGTTCAAGCTGTCGAGCCGCGCCTACACCGAGGGCTTCGTCTTCAAGTACGCCCGGATGGACGAGGAGCTCCTCGCCGAGCACGCCGACGGGATCATGGCGACGACCGGGTGCCCGTCCGGCAAGGTCCAGACCCGGCTGCGGCTCGGCCAGTTCGACGAGGCGCTGAAGGCCGCCGCCACCTTCCAGGACATCCTCGGCAAGGACAACTACTTCCTCGAGCTGATGGACCACGGGCTGGAGATCGAGCGCCGCGTCCGCGACGGCCTGATCGAGATCAGCAGGAAGCTGAACATCCCGCCGGTGGTGACGAACGACTCGCACTACACGCACGAGTCCGAGGCCACCGCGCACGACGCGCTCCTGTGCGTCCAGGTGGGCAAGCAGCTCGCCGACCCGGACCGGTTCCGGTTCGACGGCAGCGGCTACTACCTGAAGACGGCGGAGGAGATGCGCGGCATCGACACCTCCGACATCTGGCTGGAGGGCTGCCGCAACACGCTGCTCATCGCGGAGAAGGTCGACCCGGCGGGGATGTTCGAGTACCGCGACCTCAGCCCGCGCTTCCCGGTCCCCGAGGGCGAGACCGAGGAGAGCTGGTTCCGCAAGGAGGTCTGGAAGGGCCTGGAGCGCCGCTTCCCGGACGGCCTGCCGGACGGCTACAAGGAGCAGGCCGAGTACGAGATGGACGTCATCCTCGGCAAGGGGTACCCGTCCTACTTCCTCGTCGTCGCCGACTTCATCATGTGGGCCAAGGAGAACGGCATCCTGGTCGGCCCGGGCCGCGGGTCGGCCGCGGGCTCGCTGATCGCCTACGCGATGGGGATCACCGACCTCGACCCGATCCCGCACGGGCTGATCTTCGAGCGGTTCCTGAACCCCGAGCGCGCGTCCATGCCCGACATCGACATCGACTTCCCTGAAGACCGGCGCGCCGAGGTCATCAAGTACACGACAGAGAAGTGGGGCGCCGACAAGGTCTCCTTCATCGCCACCTTCGGCACCATCAAGGCGAAGGCCGCGATCAAGGACGCGGGCCGCGTCCTCGGCTTCCCGTACGCGCTCGGCGACCGGATCTCCAAGGCGTTCCCGCCGGCGGTGATGGGCAAGGACATCCCGCTGTCGGGCATCTTCGACGACAAGCACCCGCGCCACGGCGAGGCGGGCGAGCTGCGCAAGCTGTACGAGGAAGAGACCGACGTCAAGCAGATCATGGATCTGGCGCAGGGCCTGGAGGGCCTGATCCGCCAGACCGGGGTGCACGCCGCCGGGATCATCATGTCCGGTGAGACGATCACCGACCACGTCCCGATCATGCGCCGGGACGCCGACGGCGCGATCATCACGCAGTTCGACTACCCGACCTGCGAGACGCTCGGCCTGCTGAAGATGGACTTCCTGGGCCTGCGGAACCTGACGATCATCGACGACGCGCTCAAGGGCATCAAGAAGAACAAGGGCGTCGACGTCGACCTGCTCGCGCTGCCGCTGGACGACCAGCCGACCTACGACCTGCTCGCCCGCGGCGACACGCTGGGCGTGTTCCAGTTCGACGGCGGTCCGATGCGGTCGCTGCTGCGGCTGATGAAGCCCGACAACTTCGAGGACATCTCCGCCGTCGGCGCCCTGTACCGGCCGGGCCCGATGGGCGCGAACTCCCACACCAACTACGCGCTCCGCAAGAACGGCCAGCAGGAGATCACTCCGATCCACCCGGAGCTGGAGGAGCCGCTCAAGGAGATCCTCGACACGACCTACGGCCTGATCGTCTATCAGGAGCAGGTCATGGCGATCGCGCAGAAGGTGGCGGGCTACACGCTCGGCAAGGCGGACCTGCTCCGCCGCGTCATGGGCAAGAAGAAGAAGGCCGAGCTGGACGCGCAGTTCGTCGGCTTCGAGCAGGGCATGATCGACAACGGCTTCTCCAAGGAGGCCGTGAAGACGCTGTGGGACATCCTCGTCCCGTTCTCCGACTACGCGTTCAACAAGGCGCACTCGGCCGCGTACGGTCTGGTGTCGTACTGGACGGCCTACCTCAAGGCGAACTACCCGGCCGAGTACATGGCGGGCCTGCTCACCTCGGTCGGCGACGACAAGGACAAGAGCGCCCTCTACCTGTCGGAGTGCCGCCGGATGGGGCTGAAGGTCCTGCCGCCGGACGTCAACACCTCCGAGGCCGACTTCACCCCGCTCGGCGACACCGAGATCAGGTTCGGCCTGTCGGCGGTCCGCAACGTGGGCCACAACGTGGTGGACGGCATCGTCGCCGCCCGGCGGGAGAAGGGCGCCTACACCGACTTCAACGACTTCCTGAACAAGGTCCCGCCGCAGGTGTGCAACAAGCGGGTCGTGGAGTCGCTGATCAAGGCGGGCGCGTTCGACGAGCTGGGCCACCAGCGCAAGGCGCTGCTGATGGTGCACGAGCAGGCCATCGACTCGGTCATCGACATCAAGCGCAAGGAGGCCGTCGGCCAGGACTCCCTGTTCGGCGCGCTGGAGGAGGACGGCGGCGAGGACGCGTTCGCCGTCGCGATCCCCGAGGGCGAGGAGTGGGACAAGACGACCCTGCTCGCCTTCGAGCGGGAGATGCTCGGCCTGTACGTCTCCGACCACCCGCTCCTCGGCGTCGAGCACATCCTGGAGCGCGAGGCCGACTGCGCGATCGCCTCGCTGAACGAGGGGGAGCGGCCGGACGGCCAGATCGTGGTCGTCGCGGGCCTGCTGTCCGGGCTGCAGCGCAAGGTCACCAAGCAGGGCAACTCGTGGGCGATGTTCCAGCTGGAGGACCTCGCCGGCTCGATCGAGGTGCTGTGCTTCCCGTCGTCCTACCAGCTGTGCTCCACGCTGCTCGCCGAGGACGCGATCCTGATCGTCAAGGGCAAGCTGGACCGCCGCGAGGACGTCGCGAAGATCATCGCGATGGAGGTCACCCAGCCCGACCTGACGGTCACCGACGCGACGGGCCCTTTGTCGGTCACGATGCCGCTCGGCCGGTGCACGCCGCCGACGGTGTCGCGGCTGAAGGAGGTGCTGGTCACCCACCCCGGCTCCGCCGAGGTGCACCTGCACATCCAGAACGGGCCGCGTACCACGGTCGTCCGCCGGGACGACCGGCTCCGGGTGGCCCCGCCCCCGGCGCTGATGGGCGACCTGAAGCAGCTCCTCGGCCCGTCCTGCCTCGGCTGACGGGCGCCCGCCGATGCCCGTCCGCTGCTGCGCCGCCCCGGCCCTGACGCGCCTCCTCGTCCTCGCGAACGGGGAGGCGACCCGCTACTCGGTGAGCGGCTGCGCCGCGTGCGGCGGGGCGGTGATCGAGTACTACAACTACGACGACTGGGACACCGGCAACCCGGCCGACTACGAGAAGTACTGGTGGTGGCGGATGGACGCCGCCGACACGGCCGCGTTCCGGGAGGCGATCGCCGCCTGCCCGGCGCCGCTCGACCCGGACTGCCCGTGCGCCGTCCACCGGGCCCTCAAGTGGCGGACGCCCGACCCGCTGCCGCCGTCCAGGGAGACCCCGCACGACACCGCCGAGGTCCCGCGGACCCGCTTCACGGTGGAGGACGGCAAGACCCGCTGGGCGGCCTCCTGACCCGCCGGGCGTCCTGCGCTCAGCCGCCCAGCAGTTCCCGGGCCGCGGGGACGACCTCCCGGGCCCAGCGGCGCAGCTGGGTCTCGCCGGTGTTCTCGGGCCAGTAGACGAACGCGTCGAACCCCGTCCCGGTGGCGAGGTCGGCGATGACGTGCGCCCAGCCCGCCGCGTCCGTGCGGATCGGCTCCTCGCCCTGGAGCCGGACGGTCCCGGGCGCCTCGGTGACGTCGCCGACGAGCTGGGCGATGCGGGTGATCGCGGACGGGTCGCGCCCGGCGTCCTCGGCGGCGCGGGTGACGGTGTCCTGCGCGCCGCGCCACTTCTCGTACGGCAGGTAGTGCGGGATGGGCGCCGCCCACCCGTCCCCGGCCCGGCCGGTGAGCGCGAGCGCCTTCGGCCCGACGGCGCCGATCCAGATGCCGACGGGGTGCGCCGGCGCGGGCCCCGCGTGGACGCCCCGCACCGCGTAGTGCTCCCCGCCGGCCCTGGCGGTCTCGCCCTGCCGCCACATCGCCCGGATGACGTCGATGGCCTCCTCCAGCGCGCGCAGGGCGTCGCCGGCCGTCCGGTCGGGCCCGCCCATGGCGGCGATGGCGGGCCAGAAGGCGCCGGCGCCGAGCGCGAGCTCGAACCGGCCGCCGCTGAGCAGGTCGAGGGTGGCGGCCTGCTTGGCGAGGACGGCGGGGCCGCGCAGCGGCAGGCTCGCCACGTCCGGGAACACGCGCAGCCGCTCGGTGCCGGCGAGCACGGTCGCGATGACGGCCATCGTGTCGCCGAGGTCCGCCGCGTAGGGATGGTCCTGGACGCCGAGCAGGTCGAGGCCGTCGGCGTCGGCGAGGGCGGCCAGGGCGCGGACGCCGTCCAGCCCGGCGGCGACCGGGGCGAGCTGCACACCGAAGCGATAGTCCATGATCAGGAAACTACCGGCGCGGGCCGGAACGCGAATCAGTAGCGCTACTGGTGCGCCCTACAGGTCTGCCCCTACAGGTCAGCCCGCGTGTCAGCCGCCGAGGACGGCGGGGGCCAGCTCCGCGTGCCAGTCGACGAAGCGGCCGAGGCCGTCGAAGGAGGCGCGGGCGGTGCCGCCGCCGGGCAGCGCGGCCTCGGTGACCGTGTCGGTCTGCCGGTAGGGGACGCGGTGGTGGGAGAGCAGCCCGGCGAGCGTCAGCCGGGGCTCGTGCGGGAACAGGCTCGCCGCGTTCGCCAGCAGGCGGGGCAGGGGGACCGGGTCCCAGCGGGCGGCCGGCACCTGCGGGTCGTCGACGTGCAGGTAGGCGGAGCCGCCGTCGTAGCCGGCGCCGATGTAGCCGGCCCCGCCGAGGACGCCGCCGGCGGCCATCGCGATCAGCTCGCCGCCGTGCCCGGCCGGGCCCTCGTACCAGGACAGGTCGACCTCGGGGGTGGTGAACTCGGGGATGCCGAGGCGTTCGCCGAGCGTCCGGATGCCGAGCGTCGGGGCGACCGCCGGGTGGGCGTCGCCGAACTGCGGGTTCGCCCAGCCCCACAGCCAGGTGCGCTCGCGGGCCGCGTAGCTGCCGAGCAGCGACACGCGGACCGTGACGCCGCCGCTGGCGTAGGTGCGGGCGGTCAGGTCGGCGCTCCAGTCCTCGCGCGGCAGGAACTCGGCGAGCGTCTCCTGCTGCTGCAGGACGACGGCCGCGCGCGCGGCGCCGAGGCGTTCGAACGCAGGACTGAATCCGGACATGTCGGGCACATTATCCCAGTAATCGGGGCTGTCGTGGGCGGGAATCGGACACCCTTCGAGAGTCGATCGGCCGAACCGGGCAGGCTAGGCTTTCGCTGTCACGGGACTTACAGCTAGGAGCGTACGAGGTGCGGCGACCCGCCGGGAGGCTCTTCGCGACGAGGTCCTGGCTGACCTGGGCCGTCACCACCGCGATCATGGCGCTGCTGGGCCCGCTCGCGGGCCTGCTGTGGGCGGCCTCCGCCCCCCGGGTGACGTATGTGATCGTGCAGGGTGAGGCGCTTCTGGCCGATCCGGAAGGGCAGGGCCCGATCGCCACCGACGCGCGGTTCGCCCTGATCGCCCTCGTCGCCGGGATCCTGTGCGGCGCCGCCGCGTACGCGGCGGGCGGCCGGGGCAACGACCTCGCGCTGCTGTTCGGCCTGGCCGCCGGCGGGTGCGCCGCGGCCGTCCTCGCCTGGAAGACCGGCCACCTCATCGGGCTCGGCGACTTCCAGGACGCGGTCCGGCACGCGCGCGACGGCACCACCGTCACCGGCGTCGCCGATCTGCGGGCCACGGGCGTGCTGATGTTCTGGCCGCTGCCCGCCGTGGCCGTGTACGGCCTGCTGGAGCTGGCCGTCCGGCGGCTACCCGCGGGCGATCGCGGCGACGCGGGCGCCGGTGAGCCGGATGAGGTCGGCGGGGGCGAGCTCGATCTGGAGTCCGCGCCGACCGGCGGAGACGTAGACGGTCGCGAGCGCTGACACCGACGCGTCGACCACCGCCGGGAGGGCGCGCCGCTGCCCGAGCGGGCTGATCCCGCCGACGACATAGCCGGTGGCGCGCTCGGCGTTCTTCGGGTCGGCCATCCGCGCCTTCTTCCCGCCCGCCGCCGCCGCGAGCGCCTTCAGGTCCAGGGTGGCCGACACGGGCACGATCCCCACGGTGAGCCGCCCGTCCACCTCCGCCAGCAGCGTCTTGAACAGCTGCCCGTACGGGACGCCGAGGGCGTCGGCGGCGGCCTCCCCGTAGGACTCGGCGTCCGGGTCCACCTCGTAGGAGTGCAGCGTGTACTCGATCTTCGCCTTGGTCGCGGCGACGGTCGCCGGGGTGCCCTTGCCGCCCTTGGCCCTGGTGCTCATGGGGAGAGTCTGCCGTGTCCGCCCGCGCCGGCGGGAACGGGTTTCCCCGCGGTGCCGGCTCGGCCGGAGTCAGTTCGGGGTGATCGCCCCGTCCAGGAACTGCCCGGCGGGGATCATCGGCAGGATGTCGAGGATGCGGTTCTCGCGGGCCAGCAGGTCGCGCTCGGCGGCGAGGCGGAGCGCCGCGTCCTCGCACTCCAGCAGGCGCTGCTTCTCGTGCCCGTCCAGGACGAGCGCCGCCGCGATCGCGTACGACAGCGCGACCGGGTCGTCCGGGGGCTCCGGCGCCTCCGGCGGGCCGGCGCCGGCCGCGCCGAGCCGGTGCCGGTACAGCCGGAACAGCCGCCGCACCCGCGCCGCCACCGGCCCGGGATCTGCGCCCGCCTCCTCGGGCAGGAACTCGACCTCGCCCTGCAGGTAGGGCCGCGACCGGTCCAGCCCCTTGATCCGGAACCGCCGGGCGCCGACCGTCACGATGTCGTAGCGGCCGTCGGGGTGCGGGGTCGCCTCGCGCAGCTCGGCGACGCAGCCGACGTCGGCGAGCCGGTGCGCGGCGCCCTCGCCGACCTCGTGGCCGAGCTGGATGCCGACGACCCCGAACCCGCGCGGCTCGGGCCGCTCCAGCAGGTCGGCGACCAGCCGGCGGTACCGGTCCTCGAACAGGTGCAGGGGCAGCACCAGCCCCGGGAAGAGCACGGTGCCCAGGGGGAACAGGGCGAGCCGCTCGGTCACACTCTCACTCCCGCGTCCAGGGCGCCGCCGGGAGGACGCCCCCGCCGCCAGGGTACGTGCATATTGATGATCTTGGTAAGGGGTGTTCTTTCACAGTGTGAAGCCGCTGTCACCGCGCCGGGCCATTCCCGCCGATTGGCCCTGCCGCCGCGCCGGGGCGGCCGGTAGCGTCGGCGCCATGAGGATGCTCGTCGTCGATGCGCTGGCCGACCGCCCGTTCGCCGGGAACCCCGCCGGGGTGTGCCTGCTGGACGGCCCGGCCGACCCGGAGTGGATGCAGCGGGTCGCCGCCGAGATGCGGCACTCGGAGACGGCGTTCGTCCGCCCGGTGGACGAGCCCGGCGCCGACTTCGAGCTCCGGTGGTTCACCCCGCTCGCGGAGGTCGCCCTCTGCGGGCACGCCACGATGGGCTCGGCGCACGCCCTCTACGACACCGGGACCGTCGCGGCGGACCGCCCGATCCGCTTCCGGACGCTCCAGAGCGGCGTCCTCACCGTCACCCGGGAGCCCGGCGGCGAGCTGGCGATGGACTTCCCCGCCGCGCCGGCCGCGCCGGTCGACGTCCCCGACGGGCTCGCCGAAGCGCTCGGCCTGCCGGTCCTGCGCGCCGGCCGCAACGGCCAGAACGACGTCCTGGCGGAGGTCGCCGACGAGACGGCCGTGCGCAAGGCCGCCCCCGACATCCCGGCGCTGGCGCGGCTCGACGCGCGCGGCGTGATCGTCACGGCGGCCGCCGACCCGGGCCGCGGGTACGACTTCGTGTCCCGGTTCTTCGCGCCGCGCGTCCTGCCCGGCGACGCCGAGGACCCCGTCACCGGCTCCGCCCACTGCGCCCTCGCGCCGTACTGGGCCGCGCGGTTCGGCCGCGACACGCTGACCGGATACCAGGCGTCGGCGCGCGGCGGGCACGTCGGCGTCGCGCTGCGCGGCGACCGCGTGACCCTGTCGGGGCGGGCCGTCACGGTGCTCGACGGCACCCTGCGGATCTGAGGACACGCCGCGTCTCGGGAGCTGAGACGATGCGCGGGGGACGGGGCCCACTCCGTAGACTGGACGGGTGATTTCCCGTATCGACCTGCGCGGCTCGCTTCCCGGCGACCTGCGCTCCGTGCTGCCCCGCGCCGAACTCGACGTCGAGGCCGCCCTGGACAAGGTGCGGCCCATCTGCGAGGACGTGCGCCATCGCGGCTCGGACGCGGTACGGGAGTACACGAAGGCCTTCGACGGCGTCGAGCTGGAGAGCACGCGGGTGCCGGTGGCGGCCGTCCACCAGGCCCTCGCCGCCCTCGACCCCGCCGTCCGCGACGCGCTGGAGGAGAGCATCCGCCGCGCCCGCGCCGTGCACCGCGACCAGCGCCGCACCGACGTGACCACCCAGGTCGTGCCGGGCGGCACCGTCACCGAGCGGTGGATCCCGGTCGGCCGGGTCGGGCTGTACGTGCCGGGCGGGCGGGCCGTGTACCCGTCCAGCGTGGTCATGAACGTCGTCCCCGCGCAGGAGGCCGGCGTCGGCTCCCTCGCGGTGACCTCGCCCGCGCAGAAGGACTTCGGCGGTCTGCCGCACCCGACGATCCTGGCGGCGTGCGCGCTGCTCGGGGTGGACGAGGTGTACGCGGCCGGCGGCGCCCAGGCGATCGCGATGTTCGCCTACGGCACCGCCGAGTGCCCCCGCGCCGACCTGGTCACCGGGCCGGGCAACGTCTACGTCGCCGCCGCGAAGCGGCTGCTCAAGGGCGTGATCGGCATCGACGCCGAGGCCGGCCCGACCGAGATCGCGATCCTCGCCGACGACACCGCGAGCCCGGTGGACGTCGCCGCCGACCTGATCAGCCAGGCCGAGCACGACACGCTCGCCGCCGCCGTCCTCGTCACCGACTCGGTCCGGCTCGCCGACGAGGTCGAGACCGAGCTGAAGGCCCAGGTCGCGCGGACCCGGCACACCGAGCGGATCACCGAGGCGCTCGCCGGGCGGCAGTCCGGCATCGTGCTCGTCGACACCGTCGAGGACGGCCTGAAGGTCGTCGACGCCTACGCCGCCGAGCACCTGGAGATCCAGACCGCCGACGCCGCCGCCGTCGCCGCCCGCGTCCGCAACGCCGGCGCGGTCTTCGTGGGGCCGCACGCCCCGGTGTCGCTCGGCGACTACCTCGCCGGGTCCAACCACGTTCTGCCGACCGGCGGGTGCGCCTGCCACTCCTCCGGGCTGTCGGTCCAGTCGTTCCTGCGCGGCGTGCACGTCGTCGAGTACGACCGGGACGCCCTCGCCGAGGCCACCGCGCGGGTCGTCGCGCTCGCCGAGGCCGAGGACCTGCCCGCGCACGGCGCCGCCCTGAAGGCCCGCTTCGACTGGGAGATCCCTTCGTGACCTCGCTCAACGACCTGCCGCTGCGGGACGACCTGCGCGGCCGGGAGCCCTACGGCGCGCCGCAACTGGACGTCCCGTACGCGCTGAACACCAACGAGAACCCGTACCCGCCGTCCGAGCGCCTGGTGAAGGCCCTCGGCGAGGCGGTGATGGACGTCGCCGGGACGCTGAACCGCTACCCCGACCGCGACGCCGTCGCGCTCCGCGCCGACCTCGCGGCGTTCCTGGACACCGACACGCCCGGCGCCGGCCTCACCCGGGAGCGGGTGTGGGCGGCCAACGGCTCCAACGAGATCATCCAGCAGATCCTGCAGGCGTTCGGCGGGCCGGGCCGCACCGCGCTCGGCTTCGAGCCGTCCTACTCGATGCACCCGATCATCACCGCGGTGTCCGGCACCCGCTGGGTGAACGCGTTCCGCGACGAGGACTTCGGCCTCGAACCCGAGCGCGCGGTCGCCGCCGTCGAGGAGCACCGCCCCGACGTCGTGTTCCTCACCTCGCCGAACAACCCGACCGGCACCGCGCTGCCGCTCGCCGCGATCGAGGCGGTGCTGGAGGCCGCGCCGGGCGTGGTCGTCGTCGACGAGGCGTACGCCGAGTTCCGCCGGGCCGGCACCCCCTCGGCGCTGACGCTGCTGGACGGCAACCCGCGGCTGATCGTCACCCGGACGATGTCGAAGGCGTTCGCGATGGCCGGGACCCGGCTCGGCTACCTGGCCGCCGACCCCGCCGTGATCGACGCGCTGCTGCTCGTCCGGCTGCCCTACCACCTGTCGTCGGTCACCCAGGCCGTCGCCCGCACCGCCCTCGCGCACGGCGAGGAGCTGCTCGGCGGCGTCGCGGCGCTGCGCCGCGAGCGCGACGACCTCGTGGCGTGGCTGCGCGGCGAGGGGTTCCGGGTGGCCGACTCCGACGCCAACTTCGTCCTGTTCGGGACGTTCGAGAACCGACGTAGGGTCTGGGAGAGCATGCTCGAACGCGGCGTGCTGATCCGGGAGGTCGGCCCGCCCGAGTGGCTGCGGGTCAGCGTCGGCACCCCCGCCGAGATGGCCGCGTTCCGCACCGTACTGAAGGAGAGTCTGTGACGCGCAAGGGACGGGTCGAGCGCGGGACCAAGGAGACCCAGGTCCTCGTCGAGATCGACCTCGACGGGACGGGGCAGGTCGACGTCGCGACCGGCGTGGGGTTCTTCGACCACATGCTGGCCCAGCTCGGCAAGCACGGATCGTTCGACCTGACCGTCAAGACCGCCGGCGACCTGCACATCGACAGCCACCACACGATCGAGGACACCGCGATCGCGCTCGGCCAGGCGTTCCGGGAGGCGCTCGGCGACAAGGCCGGCATCCGCCGCTTCGCCGACGCGTCCATCCCGCTCGACGAGGCGCTCGCGCAGGTCACCGTGGACGTCTCCGGCCGCCCCTACCTGGTGCACGTCGAGCCGGACGGCATGGCCCCGATGATCGGCCCCGAGTACGACACCACGATGACCCGGCACATCTTCGAGTCGTTCGTCTCGAACGCCCGGGTGGCGCTGCACGTCCACGTGCCGTACGGGCGCAACGCCCACCACATCGTCGAGGCGCAGTTCAAGGCCCTCGCCCGCGCGCTGCGCGACGCGGTGGCTTTCGACCCGAAGGTGCACGGCGTCCCCTCCACCAAGGGGGCCCTGTAGCCGTGGAGATCGGCGACCTGCACTTCACCTACGGCACCATGGCGGTCTTCGCGGTCGCGGTGTTCCTCCTGGCCGGGGTGTACAGCTTCATCAAGCAGGGCATCAAGATCGGCGCGCTGATCCTGCTCGTGCTGGCCGGGCTCGCGTTCGCCGGCGGGGTGATGTGGCTGTGACCCGGGTCGTCGTCCTCGACTACGGCTCGGGCAACCTGCGCTCGGCCGAGCGCGCCGTCGCCCGAGCCGGCGCCGAGGTGACCGTCACCGCCGACTGGGACGCCGCGCTGGACGCCGACGGCCTGGTCGTGCCGGGCGTCGGCGCGTTCGCCGCCTGCATGGCGGGGCTGCGCGCGGTCCGCGGCGACCAGATCATCGGCCGCCGCCTCGCCGGCGGGCGCCCCGTCCTCGGCATCTGCGTCGGCATGCAGATCCTGTTCGCCAAGGGCATCGAGCACGGCGTCACCACCGAGGGCTGCGGCGAGTGGCCCGGTACGGTCGACCGGCTGAACGCGCCGGTCGTCCCGCACATGGGCTGGAACACCGTCGACGTCCCCGAGGGCTCGGTACTGTTCGACGGGCTGGCGGACGCGCGGTTCTACTTCGTCCACTCCTACGCCGCCCGCAGCTGGGACCTGGAGCCCGACCCGACCGGCCGCATCGAGCCGCCGCTGGTCACCTGGGCCGAGCACGGCGACCGCTTCGTCGCGGCGGTGGAGAACGGCCCGCTGTGCGCCGCCCAGTTCCATCCGGAGAAGTCCGGCGACGCCGGCGCCCAGCTGCTGCGCAACTGGCTCGGCACGCTCGGCTGAGAGCACCGACCACCCCGTCCACCAGCATCGATAGGGTTTCCGCATGACTTTGACGCTCCTTCCCGCGGTCGACGTCGCCGACGGACAGGCGGTCCGCCTGGTCCAGGGCGAGGCCGGCACCGAGACCTCCTACGGCGCCCCGCTCGACGCGGCGCTCGCCTGGCAGCGGGCGGGGGCGGAGTGGATCCATCTGGTCGACCTGGACGCGGCGTTCGGGCGCGGCTCCAACCGGGAGCTGCTCGCCGAGGTGACCGGGCGGCTGGACGTGAAGGTCGAGCTGTCCGGCGGCATCCGCGACGACGCGTCGCTGGAGGCGGCCCTGTCCACCGGCTGCGCCCGCGTCAACATCGGCACCGCCGCCCTGGAGGACCCGGAGTGGTGCCGCAAGATCATCGCCTCCCACGGCGACAAGATCGCGGTGGGGCTGGACGTGCGGGGCACGACGCTCGCCGCCCGCGGCTGGACGCGGGAGGGCGGCGACCTGTGGGAGGTCCTCGCCCGCCTGGAGGACGACGGCTGCCCCCGCTACGTCGTCACCGACGTCACCAAGGACGGGACGCTGCGCGGCCCCAACACCGAGCTGCTCCGCGAGGTCTGCTCGCGGACCGACAAGCCCGTCATCGCGTCCGGCGGCGTGTCCTCGCTCGACGACCTGCGGGCGCTGGCCGGCCTGGTGCCCGACGGCGTCGAGGGCGCGATCGTCGGCAAGGCGCTGTACGCGCAGGCGTTCACGCTGGAAGAAGCCCTGGAGGCCGTGAAGTGACCGTGGCCGTGCGGGTGATCCCGTGCCTGGACGTCGACGCCGGGCGCGTGGTCAAGGGCGTCAACTTCCAGAACCTGCGGGACGCCGGCGACCCGGTGGAGCTCGCGCGCCGCTACGACGCCGAGGGCGCCGACGAGCTGACGTTCCTCGACATCACCGCCTCCAGCGCCGACCGGTCCACGACCTACGAGGTGGTGCGCCGCACCGCCGAGCAGGTGTTCATCCCGCTGACGGTCGGCGGCGGCGTCCGGACGGTCGAGGACGTCGACCGGCTGCTGCGCGCGGGCGCCGACAAGGTGTCGATCAACACCGCCGCGATCGCGCGGCCGGAGTTCCTGCGGGAGGCCGCGCACCGCTTCGGGTCGCAGTGCGTGGTGCTGTCGGTGGACGCCCGGCGCGCCGCGGGCACCGCGTCGGGGTTCGAGGTCACCACGCACGGCGGCCGCAAGGGGACCGGCATCGACGCGATCGAGTGGGCCCGCCGCGGCGAGGAGCTCGGGGTCGGGGAGATCCTGCTGAACTCCATGGACGCCGACGGCACCAAGGCCGGCTTCGACCTGGAGATGCTCCGCCGCGTCCGGGAGACCGTGTCGGTGCCGGTGATCGCCAGCGGCGGCGCCGGCGCCGCCGCGCACTTCGCGCCCGCCGTGGCGGCGGGCGCCGACGCCGTCCTCGCCGCGAGCGTCTTCCACTTCGGCGAGCTGACGATCTCCGAGGTCAAGTCGGCGCTGCGCGCGGCGGGCAACCCCGTCCGCTGACCCCCCCGAGCAAGGAACCCCCCGTATGACCATCGCGTTCGCGACCTGCTCGTCGCTGCCCGACGGAAGCGACGACGTCCAGGCCCTGATCGGCGCGCTCGCCCCGCTCGGCGTCGCCGCCGAGCCCGTGATCTGGGACGCCGCCGTCGACTGGTCCCGCTACGACCTCGTCGTCATCCGCTCCACCTGGGACTACACCGAGCGCCGCGACGAGTTCACGGCCTGGGCGGACGCCCTGCCGCGCGTCCTCAACCCGGCCGGAATCATCCGCTGGAACACCGACAAGCGCTACCTGCGCGACCTCGCCGCGGCCGGGCTGCCCGTCGTCCCGACCCGCTGGGACCCCGCGGACGTCCCGGCCGACTGGCCGGAGTACGTGATCAAGCCGGCGGTCTCCATCGGGTCCGGCGACACGGCCCGCTGGGGCCCGGGCGAGGAGGAGCAGGCCCGCGCCCACCTGCGCTCGCTGCGCGACGCGGGCCGGACGGCGATGGTCCAGCCGTACCTGTCCGCGGTCGACACCGCCGGCGAGACGGCGCTGGTCTACTGCGACGGCGAGTTCAGCCACGCCGGGCGCAAGGCCCAGATCCTCACCGCCGGGGCCGGGATCGAAGGACCCGTGCGCGGCGACGCCGCCCGCGGGCAGGTAACCGCCGCGACCGCCACCGAGGCGGAACTGGACGTCGCGAGCCGCGCCCTGGCCGCCGTCCCCGGCGGCGAGGACCTCCTCTACGCCCGCGTCGACCTCATCCCCGGCCCGGACGGCGCGCCGCTCATCGTCGAACTGGAGCTCACCGAGCCGAACCTCTACCTCCAGCACGGCCCCGGCAGCGCCGAACGCTTCGCCAAGGCCATCACCGCCCGGTTGTACTGACCCAGGGGGCGACCCCCTGGAACCCCCGTTGCTGTGTTGGCCCAGGGGGGCGACCCCCTGGAACCCCCGTTACTGTGTTGTTCCAGGGGGGCGACCCCCTGGAACCCCCGTCACGGTCGGCGGGCTGTTTCCCGATCCGCTGGCGCGTCTCGTGAAACAGCCCGCCGACCGGCGGGTCGGGCGGCCTCCGGGCGCTAGGGCGCCCTCCGGCCGCCCGACCCGTGAATGGTGGCTGGGGTT